>JAVHRB010000025.1:0-17215 GCA_036171455.1 Patescibacteria group bacterium | reverse complement strand
CGAAATCACAAAGCGGTAGCCCACGCAGCAAGCTGACGGGGAAAAGAGATTATAACATTCTTATGGTTTTACAAAGTATCCTTCCCAAAAGTCCTTTCGGAATTTTTCGTATTCCCCTGCGACTATAGCCTCTCTCGCTTTCCCAGAAATTTTGATGAGGTATTCCAGATTGTGGAGTGAAAGGAGCTGTCCACCAAGACTCTCTCCACATTTAATCAGATGGCGCAAATATCCGAGCGAATAATTCCTGGAAACCAAAGTTTCATATCCGGGCTTCATTGGAATTCCCGCTTTTTCGGTTTCATGACGCGCAATGGATATCTTGAGATTCCCAAAACTCGTAAATACTACTCCATGTCGACCGAGCCGAGTCGGCAAAACACAGTCAAACATGTCAATTCCGCGAGCAATTCCTTCGATGAGATCTTCGGGAGTTCCTACCCCCATGAGATACCGAGGTTTCGCTGCTGGAAGTTCCGGAGCGATAATGTCGAGAATGTGAAGCATATCTTCTTTGGACTCTCCTACCGACAAGCCTCCGATAGCCATTCCGAGCGTGGGAAGTTCCCGAATGAACCGAACAGATTCGATACGGAGATCCTCATATATAACTCCTTGGGCAATCGGAAACAATGCCTGCCCAAGTTGTCAATTTTCCAATCGTTCACTTTGGATTTTTTCATGTTCTGCAACACATCGGAGTGCCCAACGATGGGTAAGGTCCATTGCTTTTTTAGCATAAGCACGGCTCGAAGTCCCCGAAGAACATTCGTCAAAAGCCATAATAATGTCACCACCGAGATTCGACTCGATTCGCATCACGGATTCTGGAGTGAACATATACCGAGTACCGTCAATATGCGAGTGAAACCTCACACCTTCCTCGGTAATTTTCACGAGATTTTCCTTGCGTCGAACGCCTTCTCCGATACCCGCCTGTCCGAGAGAAAATACTTGGAATCCCCCACTGTCTGTCAAAATGGGCATATTCACGTTCGCAAATCCATGAACTCCGCCAAAATCCTTCACCACTTCGGATCCGGGACGCATTTCGAGATGGTAGGTATTCGCCAGAATGATTTGGCTGCCGATTTCCAAAATCTGTTCCCGAGTAATGCCTTTGACGGTCGCCTGGGTACCGACGGGCATGAATATGGGGGTTTTAACGACTCCATGAGGAGTGACGAGCGTGCCTGCCCGAGCAAAGCCATCCTTTGCTTCGACCGTATAGGAAAATCCGGGGAACATATGTAAATAAAGAGTAAAAGGTGTGCGTATTATGAGGAAACCTTGAAAAAACGATGAAATTCGAAGTCTATTTTGAGCACCGTAGTGAGACGTACTGACAAGTACGTTGAACGAGGAGCGAAAAAATTGACGAGAAGTTCACGTTTTACCAAGGTTTCTATTTAGTGATGATGCGGACGATATCCTGATAGGCCACAAAGATACTCATCAGCATGAGAAGTGCAAATCCAATAAGGTTTGCTTTTGCCTCAATCCAAGCAGTTCCATATTTTCCACGGGAAATTTTTGAAAGCAGTGTATGGATGGTAAGAAAAGCAAATCGACCCCCATCCAACGCCGGGATTGGAAGCAAATTAAAAACACCAAGATTCAGACTAATCAGAGCTGCAATGGCAAAAATGAGTGAAACTGGCACACGGCTCGCTACGAGATTTACAAAAACATTCCCAATTCCAATAGGTCCTGTGAGACTCTCAGTAGCTTCGGTACGTTCCGTTGGAGTCCGAGGACTAATGAGTTTTCTCACGAGATTCCCGAGAAGTTCCAAGGTAAGTTTCGATTGTCCATACACCTCGGCAGCTGCGACTCGCAGAGCTGGGAAAAACGAATATGAGTAAGTGAAGTTATTTTTAATATTGGTGATGTTGTCAGAAATATACGCACCAACTTTCCCATCTTTCGGAGATACGGTAATAATTTGGCTTTCTTTTCCCCGGACGATTTTCATGGTGATGCTCGCGGGTTTCCCTGCGAGAGCTTGGAACATGTCAGAACTGAACTTGACGGGAATGCTGTTGATTTCCACGACTATATCTCCTTTTTTGATACCTGCGAGTGCTGCAGGTGATCCTGCCATAGGATCGAGATAGATTCCGTCAGTTTCAATAATACCGGCAATTTTCGCCTGTTCATATGTTGGTACGAGCAGGGATTTTGTTTCGGTAGGGAATTTGGTATTGATTCCGATAGGAGCCACTCCCGATGGATTGGAACCTGACCAAAAAAGTCAGAAAAAAATTACCCAAGCAAAAATAAAATTCATTACCACTCCGGCGAGCAAAATACTCGACCGTGCAAAATATCCCTGGTGTGCGAAACTGTCCTTCGCTTTGGCATTCAATTCATCTTCCCCCTTGAGCCGTACGAATCCTCCGATTGGTAACCAGTTCAACGTATATAAGGTTCATTTTTTATCTCGACCAAGCTCTTTGACTTTTGGTGGGATACCAATACCGAATTCTTCGACCTTTACTCCGGCCCGGCGCGCTGCCATAAAATGTCCGAGCTCATGAAAAAACACGATAATACTGAACACGACGAGTGCAAGAAGGATTCAAAAAACAATATTCATACGAAAAGGTTAAAAAAATATAAATATTCGGAACTCTCTTCGGAAATCTTCGATTCCCGATTCGGGAAAAATTACCGGAGAAAACTTCAAAAACGATACTCCATACACTGGTTTTTGACAAGTATATGGAGTGATTGTATCCAGATTACTTCTTTCTGAAAAATTTTAAAAAATGCATCATTTTTTTAATACGTTCCCAGAGCCCCGAAAAAATGATGAAATCCGAAGTCAAATTTGAGTATCGTAGTGAGACGTACATGGGTACGTTGAACGAGAAACGGAAAATTTGACGAGGAGTTCGCATTTTTTCGGGGCTCGTCGCCTATTTTTTGGAAAGTTGTTCTTTGATATGATCAAACAGGTGATTAATAAGGTCATCAAGTTTCTTGTAATCGTCACGTTCCGATCGGTATCTGATTCCGTCTGCATCCAGTTGAACTGAACCATTAAAATTACCTTTTTTATTACCTTCTATATGAACATCGAGGGCACATTCCGTCCCTTCCTTGAATTTCCTGAGATACGCGTCAAGTTTGCCTGCAATGTTTTCGTCAACGATTCGTTCAATGACGATACGATCGTTTTCAAGTTTGCTAATTTGGATTTTTTTCTGTAAAAGCATAGCGGAGAAAGTTAAAAAAGTTGTAACAGAATTATACCCGGTAATCCCCGAAGAATCAAATGATACTGTGATGGTTTTTCAGTTTCACAAAATCCTCAGGAATACCAATGGAATTACTGCTAAAACCCCAATTATCCTAAATTTCTACCGCAAATCTACAGTACTGGCATATCGAAGTGCTTGATCGATATCTTCCTGTTCCGCCAACGTTGGCTCAGATGTTCACTTTTTTTCCAAATGCTCTTTTACCATTTCTGTCAGGGTATCGAGAAGAAGCTCAAATGGAGCACGATCATCGATCGGATCTTCCTTGCTCCTCTCTTCTATTTCTTGTATCACCGCATGAATATATTCAACGATAGATTGGGGATTACTCGCATCCGGCAAGAAAAACTTATCACTTTCCGTGGCGAGATGTATCCATATATCCCCTTTATTCAAAATTCCATCAAAAATCGAATTGGACTTCACTTCGATTCCATGAACGAAATTGTAGGCTAGATAATTTTTTGATCCACTGAAAACATTCCAGGTAATATCGATAATTCATCGATTTGTAATGACCCAAACGTCGTTATACCAATCAAACACCTGATATAAAATGGCAAAATATATGAAAAGTATATAGATTTCAAACCATCAGATATCTACAACAGAATGGAATCAGAAAGTATTTTGCAAGTAAAAGAAAATCGGCAATACCCCTCAAAAAAAACACCAAAGCAGAATATTATCCACTACCAATACCGGGTGTCGGTGACAGACAAAAAGAAGTTCGTCCCCTTTACCGAGGTATTTTTGAAAATAGAGCGTGTCGAATTGGTTCATGGCGTAACGGGAATAACCGGAGTATATCCGCTTCGTGATTCCGGGCAAACTGGAGTGAAAACTCACTATAGAATACGGTCAAGTTTGACGGAAAAGTCAGTCAGCATATACTTTTTCCATGATAAATTTCAAACGGCTCTACGAATTCCTTTTCAAATCTTTCCTAGTAGGCAGAGACGTTGAAATGGTAGAACGTTTTCAACAGGAAGGATTCCAATCCGTTTTGCTTATAAAAAGATCCTGGCTCTATGGCTTAGCTTCTTTATTTTGGATGATTCCATTGGGATTCATTGGAATATTGAATGTCTATCTCATCCTGAAACATTTCAATCATTCTACCTTTGGAATAGTTCTAGCTTCCTTTGTAGGATTAAATATCCTTTGAACACTGTATTCCAGTTTCCGATATATATGGGATTTCCGAAAAAACTACCATGAGCACGATAAAATCGTACATACCGATGACCTCATTTACCGGCTCAAAAACTGAGATAATTCTTTTACTCAGTGTTTTAATCAGCTCCAAACTAATTTTTTAATTTTCCTGACAGTAATAGCAGTGTATATATTACATATATTTTTTATCGCCGTAAATCTCGATTACTTGTTTGCCGCATTGGATGTTATATGTATTTTATTTCAATTGTTTCTTATTCGGAGGTTTATTCATTTGATTATCTATTTGGAAATGGATTTTAATATTGTAGTCAAATGACGAATGATGTTCGTCAACCAAGATGGAATGTTTTCGAACATCAACACTATCGAAGCGGATAAAATCAAAAACATTCGATCTTCCTATCCCAACTTTCTCGCATCGTTTTTTCATTTTGGAACATTGGAAGTACTTACCGAAGGCGATCAGAATCTCATGGGACATAATATTATTGAATATGTCGATCAACCAGAGGATACTGTCGAAAATATTAATGCATTGCTCTCTGGAAAAATCGTTCTCGAAGAACACATACATAACAAATATCTCCAAAATATTCTGACAAAATTTCCTAATTTGACGGGAGAAGAACGAAAAATGGCCATAAAGAAATACCTCACCGAATACGAACTCCAAATTAAAAAGGAATACCAATCCTCCCAAGACTCCGAAATTCGGCGGGATATCGAGGAAATCTATACAGAATATTATAAGTAATAAAAAAAGTCCTTTCATACGAAAGGACTTTTTTGGTTTGAAATTATTTTCGGAGGTCGAGTCTTTGGATAAGCGTCTCATATCGAGCTGCTTCCTTTCGTTTAACGTACATGAGGAGCTTCCGCCGTTTTGCAACCATGAGGAGAATTCCACGTCGAGAATGATTGTCATTTTTGTGAATGAGCAAATGATTCTTGAGAGATTCAATTCGTTCCGTGAGAATGGCAACCTGAACTTCTGGAGAACCAGTATCTCCCTTGTGTTGAGCAAATTGCTCCATAATGGTCTTTTTCTCTTTTCTTTCCATATATTGAGAAGTATTTTAATAAATAAATGAACCGGAAAATACACCAGTCGAACGAGAGTATATCTAAAAATCGGAAGATGCAAATCCGAAGTCGCACCCTATGAAATTACTTCGAAAAATTTTCGCGTATACGGCGAAAAATTTCCTTTTGTATATCGGGAAATCTCCCGGATTTCTTGGCAAGCATAAGAAAATCATCACGATGTAATACAAGAACTTGAAGATCCGATTTTGCTCGTATAGAAGCACTACGGGGATCATTGGTAATCAGGGCAATTTCTCCGAATATATCTCCAGTTTTGAGTTGGGCTATAATTTTTCCATTTTGAATTACCTCAGCATTTCCCTCCTCGATAAAATACGCTCTTCCATCAGATTCACTGCCTTCTCGAATGACGATGGAACCCACTTTGTAATCGATAGGTTCGCACATGAGTGCAAAATAATTGACCTCATCCGAGGTAAGGCCCTCGAAAATATAGAGCTTTGGATTTACATACATGCGCACATACTATGAAAAATACCCCAAAAATCAAGCTCCATTCGGTCTTTCACTCGAAAAAATCGAATTAGTTATACTCAAAATTGCCATTATGTCCGAGAAACATACAATCTGAGCCATGAAATTACAACAAGTAGAACTGAGATATGGAACCCGGAGGATTCTCTCTGGACTCAACACAGAAATATTAGCCGGAGAATTTATTTTTCTCATCGGGGCTTCCGGGAGCGGAAAAACAAGCTTTATTCGAACCCTTGTAGGGGAACTTCCACCGACTTCCGGAGAAGTATTGGATCACGAAGGCAGAAACTTCTACCAACTAAAACCGAAAGAATTATCACAATACCGCCGAAAAATCGGAGTGGTATTCCAGGATTTCAAACTTCTCGATACAAAAACCGTAAAGGAAAACGTCGTTTTTGCGATGGAAGTTTCCGGATATCCCGACCACGTCATACAAAAACGTCTTCCGGAAGTATTGACCGAAGTAGGACTCCTCTCTAAGAAAGAATCCCTTGTTCAAACGCTTTCCGGTGGAGAAGCCCAACGTATCGGCATTGCCCGTGCACTCATCCATAATCCGGAAATTATCATTGGTGACGAGCCTACGGGAAATCTTGATCCGGACAATGCCAGGGATATCATGACGATATTTGAACGGCTCCATCGTGAAGGGAGAACTATTATTATATCTACCCATGACAGTCAGCTCGTAGATAGTATGAAGAAACGGGTTATCGAATTCGAATGAGGAAAAATCGTACGTGATGAAACCCCATGAATGTACAGCAAATAACATGGTACACTTACAAGAAAATCTGACGCAAAAGTTCGTCAAACGGGGATCCTGGCTCTACATTTTTGCCTTTTTATCTGGACCGCTCGGATATGCGATAAAAATCATGATTTCACATGATTTGAGCGTTTCGGAAGTCGGTATCCTCTATGGAGTACTCAGTTTTATTATGCTCATCAGCAGCTTCAATGATTTCGGAATGGTGGAAAGCTTGAATTATTTCATTCCGAAATTTATTTCCCAGGGAAATCCAAAAAAAGCAAAAGCGTTTTTTATATATGCGGGTGCATGTATGCTGATAACCAGTTTATTTTTTAGCACACTCCTATGGTTTGGGGCAAATTGGCTCGGAAGGGTGTATTTCTGAGATTTGCAGACGGTATCCGTTATAAAGTATTTTTGCCTCTACCTGTTCTTTTCCAATATACAGCACTATGTGTCGAATGCTTTTCTCATTCACCAGAATACCAAATATTGTAAATGATTGGATGCCTTGCGACTCATTACGTCACTCGGATTCGCCTATCAGATTTTTCAGAGCGGGAATGGTGGAGTAAGTGAATATGCAAATGCTTGGAATTATGGGGTAATTCTTTCGTCTCTCGTTGGAATGGTACTGGTTTGGAAACTCCACCTCCGGGAACTCTTCCGTTGAAATACGTTCGAATATTCCAAAATAGATTTCATGGAATTGCTCCACTATAGTCTCTGGGCCTTGCTTGCGAGCAATATTGCTCTGCTGCTCTCGCAAGTTGACATACAATTGCTTTTACTCATGAGGGGAACCACCGAAGTAGGAATATATTCGAATTATCTGAGTCTCATCGGTATACCGTTCCTTTTACTGACTCCGATTATCAGTTTAATATTCCCGGTCGTTTCTGCTTACTATGGTGCGGATCGCAAAGGGGAAATCATCAACATTACCAGCACCTTTTCCAGAATCTTCAGTCTTTTGTGACTCGTAGCCATCAGTGTGGCAATCTTATATGCTTCTGGAAGTGGTATTTTCTTTTTTGGCGAAAAATTCAAGGAATCTGGCTATGTCCTCCTCTATAGTGTAGGATTCCTCATTTTCAATTTCCTTTTACAAATTAATTTCAATATCCTGGCAGCGGTAGGAAAAGTGAAAAAACGCTTGAAAATCGTAAGTCAGTGACTCATTGTGAATATCCTACTCAATCTCGTATGTATTTATTATATGGGAGCGAGCGGGTCAGCCTTCGCAGTAGGGACATCCTGGGTATTCCTCTGGTACCTGAGCTATCGGGAAACCCGGGAATACCACGAGTCATTTTTGTGGAAAAACTTTTTCAAAAATCTGATTTTCTGTACTATGTTGACGATAACTTTATGGGAATTTCTGCCCCGGGATATAGAAATCATCGGAAGTCTCTGATATTTTCTCAGCCTCCTCGGTTCTACGTTTTTATTTTCCTTAGGGTACATTATTATAAACCGGGTAGAACTCCTCAATATACTTCATACTTTTAAAACTTCAAAACCATGAATTCCTCCATTGTCATAAGCCTACTCGGGGTTATCGGATTCGCTATATTTACCATGCAATCGTATTATACAACCATTTCTCGAATGGAAACGGTTTTTCCTGCTACTGTAGCTCCTGGGGCAGTAGGAATTATTTTTTATTTCCTTTGCATACTCATACCCCTGATAATCTACCTCTACCTCCTAAAAGGAGAGAAAAAAGTATCATGGATGGCGGTTTCTTGATTTTTTTTCTGGGTCTTATTTCTGACTTCTTGGTTAACTTTTGGACATATCGGAGATAGTGTATGAGACAGTAGTCAGCGTTTTTCAGCAGGAATGCAACTCTTTTTCCATATTATCAAATATGTTCTATTTATTGTTCCACTCGCATTGATTTTTACGGGATCCGGTACCTGGGGCTTAAAAATAATCGGAATACTCGACTCAGTGCCGACATATCTGAAAATCCCTCTCACACTCTGACTCGGTTGGTCAGCTTTTATTATCGAATTCGCCGTAATCGGATTTTTCGGATTCTATAATATCTGGGTATTTTATGGGCTTATTGCTATTAAAATTGCTTGTTCGTATCGGGAGATTTGGGAAATTATGAAGGATATCTCTGGTCGATCATTCAACATATCGGAAAATGACTATGACATCGTGCGACTGATTATCAATTGTCTCCTTCTTGTGACGCTATTTGTGGTCATTTCCATGAATCTGGTAAATATCGTCCGCCCCTACCCTATTGGTTGGGATGATCTGGGGGTATATATGAACTATCCAAAGCTTATAGCGCTTTCTGAAAGCACTTCAAATATGGGAATTGTCCTTTGGCAAACGTTTACTGGGATTGGATTCCTTCATAAAAGTGCCACGTTCGCATTCTTTCTCAACCAATTTGGCAGCATTTTTGCCATTTCAGCCATATTGGGAGGATTGCGTTTCTTTGTACGAAAAAACAATCCCATCGTATCGCTCCCACTATTGGCAACCACCATTTTCATGGGACTTCCCATGATTGTTTTCCAACAGGCAAAGGATATGAAATTGGATCCCGGACTCTTTGGAATTACTATACTTGCCGTCGTAACGTTGTTTTTAGCATTCGAACAAAAAGAGCAAAGGACGAGGAATCTCTGGTATATATTGGCCGGATGACTTATCGGAATTGCTTTCGGAATCAAGGCTACCACGCTCATGGTTATCATTGCCTGACTCGCAACAATATTCTATCGTGAACTCGGGATGACTGGTTTTTTCGGATTCCTCTCTATATTTATCGGTAGTTTCACGAGTCTACGACTCTGGGACATGATGAACGTAAATTATCCAAAAGACTCACCAAACCTGTTGGCTTTCTGAGGTACGACCATTCTGCTTGGAATAGTTTTGAGCGGACTTTCTCTCAAATTAAAGGATATATCCAAAGAAGATATTTTTCGAAATCTTTTCCTGCCTATTGCCCTTGTAGGAATAGGATTCATTGCAACATTTGGACCATGGCTGATAAAAAATGGAATTGAAGGGGTAAAAATATGACCCGTTAATGTAGGAGTATTGCTTTCTGGGGATACCAAATCCTTCATACCGGATTACACGACCATCCGCACCACCAAAGAACTCGAAGAAATCAAAGAAAAATCCAGACAAAATGCTATCAGTCAAGATGGAAAAACTCTGAATGAAGACCTGGGTCGGTATTTCGGATATGAGACCGGACTCAGTAATTTCTTGAAACTCCCAATCAATCTCACGCTTCAATCCAACCAAAAAGGGGAATTCACCGATATTAGCTATATCTTTCTCGCCATATTACCGGGAATCATCTTGTTACGTTTTCGTAGAAAACCGATGATGTCAGCGTACGGTATCTATCTCATTCTCCTCTTTCTCCTCTACTTTTTCAAAGCTCCAGGATTCAACATGTTGTTGTCTAGTATCCAGCTTCCGATCGGATATATTTTCATAATCGCTACTGCGGTACTTCCTCTCGGACTCCTTCATATCGATAACAAATCCACAGGAAAAAATGCGGAAGATACCATTTTTCTATCGCTTTTTGCCTTTGTAACTATGTACTGTCTCATATTCCTCGTGGCTGCGTACGGAATCGTTTGGTATGGGATTTTCATGTATTTCGGATTTTTAGCCATCATCGCGATGTGTATGAATTCCGAAAGGTTTTCCGAGAGTCAGAAGGCCTGGATTGGAGGCATCGTAGTTTTGCTCGTATCCCCTTATTTCCTCGTTTCTGTTATTCCACATGCGTGGACAAATCTCCCAGAAGACAGTATGGATTTTAAGGTTTGGAAGGTATCAGAATTCGAGGGAATTTTCCAAGGTCGGCCAGAATATGTGAAGGTCCTGGAAAAATTCAATCTGAAGGATAGTTCGAAAGCACGAGATAAGATTATCACTGCTGCGACGAATCCAGATCTCAAGAAAATATTAGGAAATTATCATGAGGCCAGTATCAACGAAATTATCGGTATATTGGAAATGGCACAGCAATTGGGGATAGAAAAAAACACTCCTCAATATCAAGCCTTGATGCTGGACGCTCGAAAAGTAAAAGAAATGGCTTACGGCGAAATCTTGTATCCCAATGCAGATAATCGAAATTCTGAAAAAATTTACCGCATGGGGACATTCTTGACATACTATATCAGCCAAAACCGGAGCCGGTTTTACGACGATAGCCTGATTACCCAGTTTTGAACCTATTTCAAAGGTGAAAATTCTAATGAATCGGTAGCGAACATGAAAAAAATAGGTATCAAATACGTATTATTGGATTTGAATGCCGCGACAATCGACCGAGATCCGAGACACGATCTCACCCGACGTTACGAAGAAATTCTTGATTTTATCAAGTCGGACAAAATCAAGCTCGTCGCTACGGATTCCTTATGCCTCCAAGTGGGACTGGAACTCAAAGGCGACAAAAACTATATCAATCTCGCGGGTACGAATTATGTTTCCTATATAAAAGGTGATGACGGACAAATCCGAGCTATCGGTCCGAAGGAAAAAACGGAATTCTGTGGGAAAGTCCTTGCTCAAATCATTATGGAAAACCGGGTAACCGAGCATGATTTCAGCTATCTCAAACCATTGAGCGATTTCGTTCTTTCCAAGAAACCAAAAACCCAGGAAGACGCGACCAATATAATACTTCCCTATATTGGAAGATCTTGGATGGCATCGTTCGAGATTCTCCCGTAATATCCGGAATGATTTATACTAAATTAACGTAAATCGCAACACTTTCCGTGAGCGTGACTGGGAGGATATGTTTTCGTTTCCGAGCTTGTCCGGCACGGTCTGGACCAAAGGAAAAGAAAACATATCCTCCCGAGGCAGTGAGCAAATGGAGTTGGGTTAATTTGGTATTATTTTCAAACATGCCTATCGTACGATGGGATTGTTTTTTTGAACGGAAGTGTCGAACTCCTTGCCGCATGAAAAATAAATTTCAACATTCAATTTTTTCCAACGGAAGGATTCATCCAACATAAATATTCATCGCTACTTCTTTAGTAAGTACCAAAAGAACATAAAACTTGCCATCGCTTTTTTAAAATTCTTTTTGGGAAAACTCAGAAGCCTCCACAACCATTCCAACCCGAGTTTTCGGAAAATCGCCGGTGCCCGATGTTCCAATCCTCCCCAAAAATCAAAAAGTCCACCAACTCCGAAAACCAGAATATTTCCTCTATTTTTAAACATGGGAATATTCCCCAAAATCCACTTTTCCTGACGAGGCGTTCCCAATCCGACGAGCAATATAATCGGATTATTTCCTTCTAACAAAGTTTCTGGAAATGGTGCATATCCATGAGCGCCAGTAACTTCCAAACCAAATTGATCTCTGACGTATTCCACGGCTTTGGGAAGATTTTCTGGAGTGGTACCATATAATAGAACGCGAACATCCGTATCCCGGAAAGACTGGAGCAATTGCGGTACGAAATCGGTTCCGTTGAGATTTTTTACGGCAAGTTTAGAATATTTCGGATATTGGAACAGTATTTTCCATCCCGAAATTCCCGGATGGAAAAATGCATAGTGCAACAAACGGAACGCAATGCCGTCAGCTAATACCATGTCTGATTCTATCAATGCTTTCCGGTATTGAGCTTCCGGTTTATTCTGATACCATCCACCCATCTCCAATGCAGCAAAATACACGAAAGAAACCCAAACGAAAGATTTTTGAGACAAACGGGAATGCAAATCCTGAATAATTTCTCCTTCCGTATTTTGAGAAATTTTTCAATAGAGATCCAGAAGAGAAGAAGTCGCAGTTTTTTGAATCATATACTTACAATTGATGAGGAGAGAAATGAGAGATTTTTACTGCTTGAGCTGGAGAATCAATAAAATTTTCTACTGCCAGGAGCATAAAATCAGAAGGAACGATATGTAGTCCCCGAGAGCCAATAATACGTCGAATTGCCTGAACCTGGAGGAATTTTGCCAAGATATGAAAGAAAAAATATCGATGAATCCCCCGAGATCTAGAAAAAAAATGAAAAAAAGTAATATTTCCCTGCAATTGCGATTCTCTGGTAAACTCGGTAGGAAATGCTCCGAAATATCCAAGATCATGGTAGGTTTTTACAATTTTTCCCGAGTATCTCAGCAATGGTAAGAGTCCGATTGGACCAATGCACCGGACCTCACTATGTATCCAAACACCATCGGGCTGGAATTTTCGCAATTTGAGCCAAAGAAGGATAGCATACCAGGCATTTCCCCAGGAAACCAGCAATCCCACATATCGAATCCAACGAATATTGCCAACCATTCCAAAAAGCGTTTCTATTTCGTATCCAGCGCTTTCCAACGTTGATACAGAACCTTGGATATGGGTTTCTATACCCCCAATAGGTGCTGAATAATCGCTCAAAATCAGGATTTTTTTTATATCAGAACCAAGATTTTTCCGTACTTCCGCAATCCAATGGGCTTTGCCGAATTTTTTTGAAATATCCTGAACGCTCAGAGATTGTCTTCTCCAGTTTCCACTAGAAAAACTGGAGGCAGTATTCATAATAGTTTGCAAAAAATTCTCACGCATACTATTTCCGACAGAAACACGATATTCACTGAGTAAAAACTGTCGCAATCCCCCCTGATCGAATCCGATGACCGGAACTCCGGATTCGATAGCTTCCAGAGCGGAAAGTCAGAAAGTTTCCAAAAATCGCGATGGCATAAGGAGATAATGCGAGCGATTTAGGGCTTCTGTCACGCGCGTACCGTTGACTTGGCCAAAATAGACTACCTGTACCCCCGGAGGTATTACACCACCGCCTGAAGCGTTAAAAAACCCGGGGAATTTGGAAAGCACCAAAATCAAATCGTACGCAAGGGGTCAGGAACCGTATATTTCCAATAATCCCTGATTTTTTTCATGCGATAAAAATTCCTTCGCGATATCGATAATGATATCGAATCCTTTTTCGTAGACCAATCTTCCCACGTAGATAAATCGGGGTAAAATAGACCTATCTCTGGCGAAGTCGAGGCGTATCATAATAGAGAACTAAAGCGAGAATCATAAATAGTAACAATGAAATATAACTGGATTCGTAGCTATGGAGTACAAGATTCATGATATTCATTCCGACAAACGCTCAGAATAAAAAAATATTTTTTCGAACCAGTTGTATGACCAACGTTCCGATAATCGCAAAGAAGAACGCGAAACCGATAATTCCCCCTTCGACCAGTTGCTGAATGAACCAACTCTCGGGAATATAATAGTCTTCTTCCGTCTTGTTTTCGCCTTCATATAAGGATTCGTTCGGTTCGGGCTGTTGCACGAACCGGTAGGCAGGACCTGCCGAAGCTAATCCGGATCCGAGCGGTTTGGCCTTTGCCCGTTCGATGCCCGTGATAGCCCGATCAAAATGCCCCTTGGTAGAACCGTCCCGCAATACGATATTATGAATGGTCGTCTCGAATTTGAGCGCGAAAACCCCAATGAATATGATCAAAAAAGGAATGCTCCAGAAAAAAGCGCTCCTATGTTTTTTCCAAATGGTCGGAAGGAAGTACAGTAATACTAGGCCGAATCCTGCAAAAAATCCAAGTATAGCACTTCTGGAATACGTGTATACCAACACTCACATCAGGATACACCCCCAAATTCCCAGTAAAAAATAATATTTCTTCGCGCTCTTGAAATAGGTCGCGAGTACTCCGAGATAAAAAATTATAAAAAAACCGGCAGGATTCGGTCCATCGAAAATCCCTTGGAATCTGCGGACGTTCGCTTGATCAATACCGTGGTAGATAGGAATACTTCCCCCGAACATCCAATTGGAGAGATTCGGTGAGAATCCGAAATGCAGCAAGATGGTTTCCCCAAAAACCCAACGTACGAGGATTCCGATTACCAATGCGGCGCTCGCGGAAACAAGAAACAATCTGACGTAATACATCGGTCGTTGACTCAGTATGGATATGCCATGGCGAATAACGAGAAATGCCAAGAGAAATTCAAAATCATATCTCCCGCCATACAACAGATGTGCCAAAGGATTCGAATGAAACAGCGTAACGATGCTGAGCCAAGCGACGTATCCGATAATCAGCCAATCGATGCGCTCGAAACGAAGGACGATTTCCTTTTTAAAGATGCTGACGCAGAGGATGATTCCCAATATAAGGAGGATGATTTCCTTGTAAAACGTAAAAAAAGGAATTCCAACTTTCTCCTGAAAAAACACGGTAATCAGGACATGAAAGGGCAGAATAATTAACAAAAACTGAAAACCAAGATCAAAAATACGAGCAAGCGAACGGTATTGTTTTATTTTTCAAAAAAGAATTTGTATAAATCACATATTTTCACAGAATATAGGGGCTTTTTTGATAATACGAAAATAACCTTATTCCGCAATTCACATATGAATATCGACCCGAAAAAAATAGAGTCTCTCAAAGTAGCTCTCAAAAAACCGCACGTAAACAGTACGTGTATCTGATGTAGTGCCTGTGTATCCATAACAAGCGGTGAGTATTTCGATCTCGACAGCGATGGACTATCTACAGTAATCCACTGCGAAAAATACGACCAGGAAACAGTAGATGATTCCATTGCGAGCTGTCCAGTAAATGCGATATCCTGGCAACCCTGTGACGAAACCGGGAAATATCTTGGCAGCGTTGTGGAACATCAGGACGTGTAAAAAATATCCAGATTCAAAAAAATCCTCGTATACGAGGATTTTTTTGAAGTGTTTCTTGATGGAAACTCATAAAATGAATTCTATTTACTCGAAATAAATTTCTATAATGCCCTCTTGTTACGAAAAGAACCATTCGCATTATATACATTTGAAGTATCTTTTTTGGTATGTTTCGAAATATTTAATAATATACCTACTCCAATCAGCAAAGCCAATAGGGATGATCCTCCATAGCTCACGAATGGGAGCGTTACACCGGTCAGCGGCAATATGTTCAGATTCACTCAAATATTAACGAAAGCCTGAGTTAATATCCAAAGTGAAATCCCAACCGCGCAATATCGCGCAAAAAGATCTTCTGATTGCAAACCAATACGAAAAGCTCGGTATCCGATAACTCCAAATACTGAAAGTAGTATCAATACACCAAAGAATCCCAATTCTTCTGCGATAACCGAAAATATGAAGTCTCCTTGCACTTCTGGAAGATATCCAAATTTTTGAACTGACTTTCCGAATCATAACCCGAAAAATCAACCACTACCGATTGCAATCAATCCTTGTTTCGTCTGGAAATTAATTGATTGATTCTGAATAGAGGTTTTGTTGTCTGAAAGAAAATTATCGACACGTTCGGCAATATATGACACTTTCGAATTAGATCCTGTTTTTCCAATATAATAGACGCTCGTAGCAAAAAATATAGCAATCAACGCACTGAGTCACAAATGTTTGAGATTCCCACCAGCAACGAAAAACATTCCGATAGCTACAGGAGTAATCAGTAGTATCGATCCAAAATCCGGCTGAAGCACGAGAAGGATAATTACCGCCAGCAGGAGTCCCATATAGGGTAAAAAGCCATTCGAAAAATCTGATATCACTGCCTTTTTCCGCTTGAGATAGGCGGAAAAATACAATACGATACCAAGCTTGGCAAATTCTACTGGTTGAAGCGAAAATGGAAGAAATGGGATATTGATCCATCCTTTCGCTCCATTATATGCCACTCCGACAAATAATACTGCCATTAGCATCAGCAAAGACCCAAGAAATATCTGCTTCGAGTACTTTTCGAAAACAATGTATGGAGTTTTTGCAACGAACGCAAAAGCTAAAAGTCCCAAAAAAACATGCGAAATATTCCGAATCAAATAAAAATGATTGTTCGGTTCCAATAATTTCCCAGAAGCCACCATAAGAGAGGTAACCTTGAACGATGGATACACACTCACAGAACTAATCATAATCATGCCGAAAATGATAAGTCAGAGAGTTAAGAAAAATATGGTATAATCGATAGTTTTTACTTGCATTTAAAATATTCCCGATTGCGGAAGGTAAACGATTATTTCTGGAGCAATATTGATCGTAGCTTGTTGCAATAGTCCTATAATTATCAACAGGATAAGCGCGCTGAAATCCATACCAAAAAATTGTACGGGCATCTTGTTCTGAATAAAATGGAACATCGGATGGACAATACTACTAATAAACGGTATTGCGATCAATATACCAACAAGCGAAAGTAACGAGAGAACTATCTCGATAAAAATGAGAATCTTGATGAGTTCAAGAAAAACGAAAACGGGGAGAGCAAAAAATTCCATATGAGGGAATACTATAAAGAAACTCGTTTAAATCAAAAAAAACTGGCTCTATTCCACCCAATGGGAATTTTTCCCTACGAGATTGACGGAAATAATCCC
>JAVHRB010000024.1:0-17324 GCA_036171455.1 Patescibacteria group bacterium | reverse complement strand
ACGGTTTGAAATAGAGTCAGTCCCTTATGGAGATTAACGAGGTTGGAGATACGAGCAGAATCCCGGGCAGAAGAGGAATATCCTTGGATGGACATGAATCCAATAGTCCCCAATATTGCAAGTATTGTAATAACAACGATGAGCTCTACGAGGGTGAATCCGGGGAGGAGTTTTCTAGAGGTAGAGTTGGATGGTTGTGAGTACATGGTGAAAACGATAAATATAGTATAACAACTCTTTAAGAGTAATACAGTATCTTGAGAACGCAAATTTATTATTTTTTGATAAAAAATACTCAAATGTACCATCTCACTCAAAATGCACTCGCTTCAAAATTCTTAAAATAATTTGCACCCTATATATTTTTATATATACTTTGTACATATGTTTAATTCTCTCATATGTACAAAAAAATCCGATTTATACCATCAGAAATTTCCAAAAACGAAGAACCTCGGGTAGGGGAGATACGATTGACCGATTATATCATGGAACATCCGGCGGTTTCGGTACTACATACAATGCGAGGTCCGAGCATGCGAGATTTTGGTATTATTGACGGTGATCAGCTGATTATCGAACGGTGACGAATTCCTATAGTAGGGGATATAGTGCTCGCAGTAATCGACGAGAATTTTATCGTTCGGCAGTACCAATTCCACCAGGGAAATCCGTATCTCCGAGCAGGGAATAGTGGTTACGGATCTATTATGCCGGCTCAGGAGCTCCAAATTTCTGGAGTAGTAGTGGGAATTGTGCGAAAATATCACTAGGAAACGAGGAAAATCCCGTATTTCCTCATAGAATATTTACTAATTATATACATAGAATATATAATGAACATACTTTGAATATATGATATTCAAAACTTCGAAGGAAATTTACGCTCATATCGATGCCAACTGCTTTTTTGTATCATGTGAACGGATACGAAATCCGAGCTTGTGTGGGAAATTCGTCGTGGTCGCTGGAGATATCGTCATTGCTGCTTCTTATGAATGCCGAAAATTCCAAATCAAAGTCGGAACCCCCATATGGGAAGCAGAACAGATTCTGGGGAAACGTTTGATAAAAATCCGGCCCGATCTCCGATACTATGCCGAAATTTCCGGGAAGTTCATGGATTTTCTTGCAAGCAAATCCCTGGCGATAGAACCATTTTCTATCGACGAAGCGTTCATCCATATTACCGGAATTCCGGAAAGGACCCACGGGGGAGATTGCGAAGCTTACAGCAATGACCTGAAAACGGAAATCCTCCAAAAAATAGGAATTCCGGTATCGGTAGGCATCGCCAATACCCGTATCAAATCAAAAATATTTTCCGACATCAACAAGCCTTTTTGACATTGGGTAGGTCTGGATGATGACAAAGAAGAAATAGCCTTCAAGAAACTACCCGTACGGGAAGTTCCGTTTATTGGGAAAGCTACAGAAAGTCGGCTCGGAAAGTCGGTGCGAACAGTAGCAGATTTTCGAAATATGGGCTTTTTTGAACTCGATCGCTTGATTGGTAAAAATGCGACCACGCTCTGGTTGGAACTCCATGGGGTGGATGTCTGGAAAAACGAGCCCCGACCTCATCCAAAAAGTATCCTTCGTTCCCGGTCATTCAATCATGCACTGACCGACAACCGATATATTCTCTGGCAGCGTGTCCTGGAAAATTTTGAAAAAGCTTACCGAGAACTCATTCTTATCCGATGCGAACTCGCAGGAGTGAGTATAATTTTTCGTGAGAAAGATTTTTCAAAATCTGGGTATTCCTACGAGTTCTGAGAGAATACCAACGACCGACACCTCATCTTGGAAAAGCTCAAAGAATGCTTTGATGCGAGTTTTCGACCAGGAAGTCTATACCGTACGACCGGAGTGATATTTTCGAGTATCTCCAGTGCTGCGCCAAAACAGCTTTCTGTTTTTGAAATCCATCAACAACAAACGGATCGGTGTGAACGGCTCGAGGAAACTCTAGAACGCCTCAATTTGCGATATGGGAAACGCACCGTGTCCTATGGTGTGCATCCGGAACAAATTTACGGGAAGTAAAATACGATTCCGAATGGTTCGGGGCTATATAATATAGAGAATTGAATCTATCTCTTGCTTACAGATTCTTCCCCATGAAACAAATCTAAGGATTGCATCAACTGAGCCTTTTTGGGGCAATTTTCGCAAATGCCATTCTTTCAAATTCATTCACCATTTTCACAACGAATAATCTGAACTTCTGCATGTAGGTTATCGACATGAGCCTCAGAATGACCCATTTCAGAACCCTGATATAAATGATTCAAACAACAGTGGATAAGATTCGCAGTAAAACCTGTGACTTGCGAAGCATTGACAGTAGAATTGCGGGAATCAACTTCAGATTCGGACATACCCATTTCAGAACCAGAATAGCCAGTGGAAGATAAAGTCATATACCTATAGGATAAAAGAATATTTTAAGAGAGGTTACAATTGTATTAAAAGCACAATATTATTTTTGTCAAAAATACTGGGGTCTTAAAAATGGGAAACAATGAAAAATTGGCAAAAAATCATGTTTGAAGTATTTTTCCGAATAAAACATCATACAAGATTTTTGAAAGTGAATTTCAAAATACATGGAATTTGCTTTTCACCTGAAAAACCATATAAATACTTAACATAACTTACATTATGTTAAGTATTTTTTGTAAATACTTCCCTTACTACACGCAAAAATAAGATTTAATCAGGTCGTACTCTATCATCACACAGTATGAAATATATTCACGCACTCGAGGATTTTCTCACGTACTTGCGAATCAACCGGAATTCCAGTCCGAAAACCGTAGAACAGTATGAACTCCATATTTGGAAATTTTTAGAATTCGTGGAATCGAAAATTTGCCAGGAATCCCAGAAAAATATCCCCCATACCAAGATTTTTCTCGGAACCTCGGAAGATCCTGAAAAAAGGGCTCTGAAAATGCAATGAAAAATGTTTTTACGTTCGAACATACGTCTAGAGATAGAAAACGTCACAGCGGATGATTTAAATGAGTTTCGCCTCTATTTAACGGACAAGTGACTCACCGTCACATCGGCCAATGGCTATATGATAACATTTCGGTCATTTTTTAAATTTCTTAAGAAGAAATGAGTCGATTGTATCGATCCAACTATCATTGACCTAATTCGAACCCATGATCGCCAGGTGACATTCCTGACTCAGGAAGAAATCACGCGTTTGCTAACCAGTACCGAGTGTGGAACAACTATCCAAGAACTGCGAGACCGAGCCATTTTGGAATGTATCTATTCGACGGGATTGCGTATATCGGAACTCACCGGACTCAACCGAGATAGTATCAATCTGAAAACGCTTGAATTCAGTGTTCGTGGGAAATGATCCAAGGTTCGCATTGTGTATCTAACCGAAGCTGCCCGGGACACGATTGCTACGTATCTAGAGGCTCGCGGAGATACGTTTTCACCCTTGTTTCTCCGCCATAATTATGACAGCGAAGACATAAAATCGGTAAATCTGACCGATGAAACCGTCCGACTTTCCCGGTTTTTCATCACGGAAATGGTCAAGAAACGCGCTATAAAAGCTGGAATCATGAAAAACGTCACCGCGCATACACTTCGGCATAGTTTCGCGACGACGTTACTCGAAAACGGGGCAGATATCCGATCGATCCAAGAATTACTCGGACATAGTTCTATTACTACTACACAAGTATATACCCACGTAACTAACCCCCGACTCAAGGAAATTCACCGGAAATTCCATACGCAATAGGAATCTCAACAAAAACTATGTTCGAAAATGGCTTTGGATTCAATAATATTCTAGAATGCCCACTATTTTTTCGAAGTCAAAAAACAGCCCGCCCCCTCATCTCGGATAACAGATACACAGTCTCGGTACAATCCCTCATATCCCTGGAATTTTGCTACTTCCCGAAGTCGATTAATGGACGAGATATACCGAAGTTCTACCAGCTTTCCGAGTATGCTCCGTTGGATTGCCGTATGGTATTTGTGGAGAAATTTCAACACGAGGTAATCGTCCTGAACTCATCAAGAGTTCTGGAGAAGGAGCATATCCAGCAGCGCTGCCTCGTGGGTGAGAATTTTTAAATCTAGTCCGGACACCATTTTTTTCATCACGAACGGGGCTAGCTTGGCAAACAAGTTTCCCCCAGCACGTTTCCCCGTTTCTCGTTTTTTAAAAATGAGCCGGTGGTTTTTAGAGAGCAAAACCTGCTTTGAGATTGATTTGGTATACACAATGAGAACTGCCGGCGTAGACATATCGGAAATGTGGAATTCCAAAGCCTTTGATCCACCGATGAAGTATTCGGATCTGACCTCTCGAGCAATATAGGCACGAGCAATTTCCCAATAATACGACTCAATAAGCTCGATTTCTGATTTTTGATCAACTAGCGGCCCAATGAGAAAAAGTCAGTTCCGAAGCGCTCGCATATATCATTCTGATTTGAGCCGGTAAACGGTTTTATAAACTTCCCTCATTCCCACTTCCGCACGACTATTATCCGGATCTATGAGTTCCACCAAATCATCGATCAACAGGATTGGTGATTTTTTGAGTCACAATTTGTAAACAATTTTGTCAAAACTTATCATTGCGTAATTTGCTTTATATACGGTATAAACTCACTATATAGAGTTTATATTTTTTACTATAAAAAACAAATATTTTTATCCAAAGAGAAAAAGTGGTCTCCCCTTCCCCCAACCTATTTGCCCACAGCTTTCTGATAGTCTATTCCATCAATATAGTTCATTCGTGAGAAAATCTCACTCTCCTGATCCAATGGTGATCCTGGTTCAGTCTCAAATCCACTCGCCTTAAACAGGTTCAAATTCAAAACTTTTATCGTTTCCGTGGTTACGAGAGTGCTCGCGTTAATCATGGACCGATAATTATTATAAATAATATGCATGTTATCCTTGAGTCCGAAAGTCGCAGCAAATACGAGAGAAATAATTGCAAATATCGATAAGAAGCTACCAAATTGAAAATTGCTCGTCAAGGCTAATTCGGGAAAACTAGCCTTGATTATCCGGCGAACCATTCGTGTAAAACTATAGACCACCCCGGCGAAGAAAACTCAGAACGGAGCAACGATACTCAAGGCTATAATAGCAATAATCACCCAGCCAAACTGGACAATTCGGAGTACTGCTCCATACCAACCCTTTTTTTCAAAGGCTTCAAGTGATACGAAAAAACGAGAAAGTTCCTGATATTCGTTGTAGGTACTGGAAGAATGAATGGTTAAAACAAACTTGATAAAGTAGTATAGCTCCGACCTTTTGTTGAAGACTTGCGCGAGTCTGTATATGAAAAAAGGACGAAAAAAACGAAGGATTACCGAGCTTTCCAACATTTTTACGAGCGTATTCACATCATTTAGGGTTTCGAATTGGTATTTGGTGAAATCGATTCCTTCCATACGTCGACGAACTTCATAAAATACTGCCCGTTTGAGAAAAGTAATCCCAAGTATAGCATCTACCAAATCGATTGAATTCTGATAGAGAAGTCCCTTTCTAAGTACATTTTGGAATTGTTCACGATACGTTGCACGGTTTCCCATACTTGCATGGATGCTCCCAAGGAAATTCATCTTTTGGGATACATCACCCTTTTGCATCAAAAGGCAATCGTCAATAATAGTCCGGTATGTACTGGAATCCGAGAGGGAAAGGTTGTATTTGGAATTTGTGAGCAGTTTGTTACGGAGATAAGCAAAACAATCGAGTACTTCCCTATCGTCGAGTAATTCAATAAGGTTTTGATTGACGGCTGAATCTTCGATAAAGTACGTGCGCCAAAAATCCATCATTGCAGGGCTGCTCTGAGATAAACTGAGCATGTAGAGTTCCTTGATGAACTTCTGATGGGAATTCCCCCATTTTTTGGAAAAATCATACAGTCCAGAATCACGCAAATGAGAGATTTCTGGGATAAGCGTGTCAAAAAAAGCTACAAACGCTGGCATCCGAGAAATATTTTTGATATCGATTTCGATCCGACTCGCAATGGATTCGAGAAAAGTCGATCTCAATTCTGTCCCCTTGCTTATGTATTCATTTTCTAGTCATTCTAGATATATAGCATGGAGTAGGGCGATTTTTGCCTTTATTTCGGGATGTTTGATGAGAACAAAAAAATAAAAATCCACATCCTGCCAATAGCTTTCCTCAAAATACTTGTCGAGTTGCTGCTTTTGAATTTTAAAGTACCCAATATCGTAATAGTAGGCACTCATAATCTTGTAAAAACCCTGTCTTTCATATTCTTTAATGAGATCAATGAACGTTCCTGTCGTTTCTTGATAGTAGGTTTTCTCAATATTGGAAAGGAGATTGTCAGCCAGATCTTCGAACAAGATCCGGAGCTTGGAAAGTCAGAAAAAAAGTGCAACCGGATTCTTGGTAAGAATGACGGATTGAATTTCACTAGAGATATCCTGAGCAGTAGGTACGGTATTCGGCATAGAGCCAGTATCTCATATCTCACTCGATGATGCAAAAAAAGAGTGAAAAAAGAGTGAATTCTTCTTTTATTCTCGTACGTACGTATTTTGTGACGGGGTCTTCTCCCCTATGTACGAATGAGAAAGCGATACTCTTCTTGAGTCTTTCGTATTGCTTGCTCGAGCGATTGGCTCATCTGTTTGTAGTTCATCGGTTGAGTGGATATACCAATATCCTGCATGACCTGCTGGTGTTCCGCTGATGGCATATGGTACCAGCTACCAATATCTACGGGATTGAGCAGCATGTAGAGTGCATCGTCTTCCAAGACGAAAGGATCAAGATATCCATAATCGTTAATCTCCGACATTTGACCATCACGGGCGAGAATAATGGTTTTTACGAAGTTATCAAAAGATGTCATATAGCGTATTCCAATGATTCCCCCGTGCGATAAATGACTTTCTACAACCGTCTGAGCAATGGGTCGAACGGTCATTTCCAAAATGGATCCTACAGCATCAGCATAAATTCTATGAGGCAATGATGAACATAAGTATTGAGCATTGATTGGATGGAGTCTACTTCTTCCAAATGAAGTAATCACTCACACACCCGGAAACTTCGAACTGGGGTTATTCATGAAAAAAACTTATTTTTTCTTATTTATAGAAAAAATTAGTATAAAGTCAATAAAAGGAACTCAATTCAGGAAATTTCCTAGGTCAGACTCTCGAGTTTCTGTGACAGTTTCTCCAATTGCTCCTGCGTCTGACGTCGTTTGTCTTGTTCGATCCGTACCACTTTTTCTGGAGCGTTTCTCACAAAATCCTGATTTGTGAGTTTGAGATCGAGAATGCGAACGTATTCCCTCTTGTTTTTGATTTCATTTTTGAGGCGTTCTTTTTCAACCTCGGTATCAATGAGTGCACTGGTATCCAAATAGATTTCGATATCACGGACCACGGCAAAGGAATGCTCCTGCAAATCTCGAGGATCCTTGGAAACAGTAAAATGGGAAAGCTTCGCGAGCCCAAGCAAGATAGATTCATTTGCTGTGAGGATTTCCAAGGATTTTTTACCAGCAGTAATAACCGCATCGATGGAATCTCCGGGTTTCACGCCCTTGGTAGCCCGAACATTACGAATTTCGCGAATTACCTCAAATAGGAGAATCATCTCTTTCTCGAGGACTTCGTCGCGAGCAATCGTACAAACTGGCCATTCGCTATTCATAAGGAGTTTTCCACCGGTAAGCGACTGATACAATTCTTCAGTCACGAGTGGAATATAGGGGTGAAGCAGCTTAAGAATCGTCAGAACCCCGTAAGCCATAACCGTTCGTCCATGAGGAGAAGTCTCCTTGGTAAGCTTGTATTCCTCTACGGCAAAGTCAGCAAATTCATCGCGAATAAAGGTAATAAGTTCCTGTCATCGGGCGGAAAAATCGAATTGATCCATCCCTTGGGTAACACGGTCGACGATAGCTCGGAGTCGTGAGAGAATCCACCGCTCGTGAGGAGGTAGGGTATCTCCTACCCGCACCAATGTATCGTGCAAATCCTGATATGATTCGGTAACTTCCCCGATATTCATAGAGACAAAGCGGGCTACGTTCCAGAGTTTGTTGAGAAACAGTGAATTATTCTCGACCAGTTTCAGGGAAAAACTGAGATTGATGCCGGGGGTATTCCCAATCGCAAGGGAAAGTCGGAGCGCATCAGTAGAATATTCTCGAATAATATCGAGCGGATCGAGAACATTTCCGATAGATTTGGACATTTTTCGACCCTTTTCATCGAGTACGAGTCCGTGCAGATAGACGGTTTTGAATGGAGTTTCTCCCGTGTATTCGTATCCGAACATCAGCATGCGAATTACCCAGAAAAAGAGGATATCGTAGCCAGTCTCAAGCACTTGAGCTGGATAAAAGCGTTTGAATAATTCTCCGGGGTCCTCTGGCTGCCAATCGAGAATGGAAAATGGCCAAATACCGGAACTGAACCAGGTATCGAGAACGTCTTCGTCCCGAACTACTTTATCGGCTCCATACTGAGCATACAGTTCTGATGGATCTCCGGTAACCCCGAGGAGTTCCTTGGTTTCCGAATGATAGTATGCAGGAATCTGATGCCCCCACCAGAGCTGGCGGGAAATACACCAATCGTGAAGATTGAAAATCCAATCCTCGAACGATTTGTTGAATCGGGAAGGAATAATGTCGAATTCCTTTTTTTCATATCCCTTGATAACTTTTTTTGCCATTTCCTGAGCTCGGACAAACCATTGAGTAGAAATAATGGTTTCAATCTTGGTACCGGACCTCGAACAGTATCCGACCTTGTGCTTGTATGGCTCAATCTTGAGGAGGTTGCCTTTGGATTTGAGCAGTTCCACAATATTCTGACGTGCGGTAGTTGCAGCATCTTGTCCAGCAAAAATCCCAGCAGCTTCCGTCATTTTCCCATTCTTGTCGATAATGGAAAAATCCAATCGGAGTCCATGACGTTTACCCATCTCGAAATCAGTAGCATCGTGGGCTGGGGTAATTTTTACTGCCCCAGTCCCAAACTCACGATCTACCGTATCGTCGGCAATAATGGGAATTTCTACGTTAGCTATCGGGAGCATCGCCTTGCGTCCAATCATTTTTTTGTAACGCTTGTCTTTGGGGTGTACTGCGACGGCCTGATCAGCGAGTAGCGTTTCTGGACGGGTAGTCGCAATAGTAAATTCATTATCGGATCCCGAAACAAAATACGTGATGTAGTACATGAACGCGTCTTCCTCGACGTAGTCTACCTCAATATCAGAAATAACGGATTGGAGACCCGGAGAATAATTAACCATATACTCTCCACGATAGATCAGGTCTTTCTTATAAAGATCCATAAAAATATGCTCAACCAACCGATTGGATTTTTCATCGAATGTGAAACGTTCCTTGGACCAATCACAACTCGAACCGATTTTACGAACCTGATTGTTGATATTTGCCGCATATTGATCCTTCCATTTCCAAACTTCTTCCAAAAATTTCTCTCGACCAAGACTCACTCGAGTTTTTCCTTGTTCGGCCAATTGTTTTTCAACCCGAGCCTGCGTGGCAATACCCGCATGGTCTGTACCAGGAATCCAAACGGTACTGTCTCCTGCCATCCGATGATAGCGCGTCATAATATCCTCGAGCGTGAGCGTGAGCGCATGGCCAATATGGAGATTGCCCGTGACGTTCGGCGGAGGAATCGGGATATAAAATGTCTTGCCAGTACGAGAAGGTGTCGGTGCGAAAAGTCCGAGCGCTTCGGTTTGGGCGTAGATTTTGTCTTCGAATGCCTTGGGAAGATACTGTTTTGCGAATTCCATAATAAATAAGCGAGAGAAATTTCTGAGCGGGAAAATCGGAAGAGACCCATGCGAAATGATGAAATCCGAAGTACATTTCGAGCACTGCAGTGAGTCGTACCGGGGGTACAACGAACGAGGAGCGGAGAAATGGACGAGGAGTTCGCATTTCGCATGGGTCTCGGAAAATAATTCCGGCCGTACGTCAGAAACTATAGTGCTTTGGAGGGGAAATGCAAGGGGAAAGAAAGAGAATTTATAGTACTATCTGGCGGCACTTTTGAAATATTCCGAAATGTCTGCCGGCATATACATCTGCGACATTCCCAACCAACGATTCAATACGGATACGAGTTCTGATTCCTCGAAGATAAACTGTTCGAGAATCGTGTAAATTTCGTTCGAATATTTCTGATTTAGTAGAGATTTTCGATATTCAAGATAGCCGAGTTCCGCAATCCCGTGATTCACTCCGTTCGCAGGAAATTGATCTCCGAGCGAAGGATGGATGACACTGGCTTCATCCTCTGACTTGATGTAAGATATTGGGTATCACCGTATATTCCAAACTTCGGAAAATTCCATGATTTTATTTAC
The DNA here is from genome assembly GCA_036171455.1 of Patescibacteria group bacterium. Taxonomy (GTDB): domain Bacteria; phylum Patescibacteriota; class Gracilibacteria; order BD1-5; family UBA2023; genus CAIVSN01. Next base: position 6,893 of record JAVHRB010000024.1, on the reverse strand, counting down.
GATACTTTTGGTTTCTTCCTGATACCGATAAACTGCTTTTTTGAGTCGTAATCGTTCCATTTGAATCCCATGGTCACGTTCTTCTCCAGCAATCTCCAAGAGTTCTAGTTTCTCTTGATAGGAAAGTTTATCAAAACGATACGGATCAATGTTTTCAATATAACGAAATGTCCTCGGAAAATATTTCATACCGAGCGAGGTATATCGGAGGAGTTTTTCCACCATCTTGTCAGCAGAAATTTGGAATACCCAGGCCTCATCAGAAATAGCTGCCACGTCAGAATCGGAAATCGGATATAATTTCCCACGATTGGATTTGAGGTGTCACAAGATATCACTCGTCCGGTGATTCGCAAATTCGAGCCTTTCTGTGAATCGGCGTATCACCACCGAATCGAGTGGTAAACCGGTTTCGCGAAGCCGTTTAAAATACCATTCTGCATCTTCAGAAATGGGAGTGTACAGGCAGTCCAGTGTTTCTCCTACTCAACGAGTAACTACGGACGATTCCCGGATAAGCGGCAAACACCCTGGTAAAACGTGAACTTCTCGTCTATTTCTGTGCTCCTTGTTCGCCGTACTAGAGTACGGTTCACTAGGGTGCTCGAAATCGGCTTCGAATTTCATCGTATTCCCAGGGTTCTGAGAATTTTTCGAGTTTCACGGAAGCTGATTCATGTAGCTCTATCGAATGGATTTTCCTACTTTATACGCTGATACTTTTTAAAGTCAAAAGTATCAAATTTTTGAACATCCACAAGTTCGTAAGCATTCCGGTACTCGGGAAAATACGCGTCTCACGTGAACTCTCCAGGAACCTCGCTTACCCAGATTTCATCCAGGAGATTTTGTTCGAGAAATTGCCTGTATACCCGGGATCCGCCAATGACGAAAACCAATTCATCGGACTCGCCGAGTGCTCCGAGACAGAAAGGAATCGAAGAAAAAATCTCGATTCCCAGCTGTGGTTTAAGTGTCGTAGAAAGCACTATATTCCTCCGGTTGGGCAGCGGTCGCCCTATCGACAAAAACGTTGTTCCACCCATGACGATAGCATGACCAGAAGTGCAGTTTTTGAAATTCTGCAAATCCTCCGGAAGATTCCAGGGCAAGTTGCCACGATCCCCTATCAGGAGATTCTTGTCGTGAGCGACGATGGCGATAAGTTTCATCGGGAAAAATTAAATGGGTTTTGGAAAAATGATGAAATCCGAAGTTCATTTCGAGTACTGCAGTGAGACGTACGGATGTACGTTGAATGAAGAGCGGAGAAATAAACAAGGAGTTGCATTTTGCCAAAATCCCCTAAAAGTCCCAGCTTCCCTTCATACTGGAAGACTGCGTGTAGTTAATAACCGTCGTCTCGAAAAAATTTCCTTTGTCACCATTGGTATCTTGGAGTCGATCTAAGTGCTTGTATGGATTGGTAATTGCCTCTGGGTAGATTGGTTTCACGCCCACCATCGCCATACGCTGATTGCAGAGCCATTTCGTATATCCATCGGTCGTTTCCCCATTGATCCCCATAATTCGGGAACCGAGGATGTGATTGGACCAGGTAATTTCTTGTTCCACTGCTGTTTTGGTCATTTCAATGAGAACTTCTTCATTGTATACTTCTGGAAATTCTTTTTTAATTTCCCGTAGAATATTAGAAAAAAGTGTAACATGCGTCAATTCATCCCGTCGAATATAGGCAATCATTCGTCCAGTAGCAGGCATTTTCATCATGTCGACGAGCGTATCGAAAAACGCGAATCCGTTGTAAAAATATATCCCCTCCAGCAAAAAGTTTGCTACTAAAGACCGGAACAAGTTCGCATCACTCGGACTATCAATAAAATCTTGATAGATACTGCCGATGTATTTATTCCGTTCCAAAAGGATACTATCGGTACGCCAGAAATAATATATCTCATCTCGCTCCTCGGCGGATACCACCGATTCGAGAATCGTTGCATATGCCTGGGAATGGATAGCTTCTTGATAGGCCTGAATCGAAATCAAGAGGTTAACCTCGGGAGCCGAAACAAAATCAGATAAATGTGGGAGATTGACGGTTTGAATCGAATCGAGGAAAATCAGGAATGAAAGAATTCCCTTGTATGCTCGTTGTTCCTCGGGACTCATAGCCGAATGAAAATCCCGTTGGTCATCCTTGAGTCCGGAAACTTTTTCTGGTAGCCAAAAATTTCCTACCATAACCTGATAGAGTGACTTTGCCCAAGAATATTTTACCGCATTGAGGTTGAATAGTCCAGTGGTGGAACCCTTGATAATCGTTCGGTAGTCCAGATCGTCATTCCCCATAGGATTGAAAAGTGGATTTGCTTGAATAAGCAGATTTTTTTGCAGTGACATGAGTAAAAAATAAATAAATGCCGTTTATTCCTGACTAACAATACGTCGTTCAAGAAGAAGAGTCGCGGTATAGAGAAAAATTGGAAATTCTACCCGCTACAGCTTACACAGTCTTCTTTTGCCTCGAGTGAAAGAGATCTCACATAGTAGACAGTTTTAATTCACTTACTCCACGCGCTGATGTAATAATCAGCCAGATCTTTTGGAGTTACACGAGCCGGGTCAATCATCCATTCAAAACTGATAGACTGGTCCACCCACTTGTACACGGTTGCAATCATTTCTATGACGTCGTTCATGTCCATATTCACGTATTCCTTATAGAGCCAAAAGTTCTTGGCATCAAGTTTTGGAGCAATTCGGATGGTCGGAGAAGCAAGATTGGTTTCCACAAAATATTTCTTGTAGATGGGTAAGAGTGCCGCCGTCGTTCCTACGATACCAGCGGTAGAAGTATTTGGTGCCGGACCAGTCGTATAACCAAATCGTACTCCGTCTTTTTTCATTCGGGCGAACAATCCTTTCCAGTCGAGATGGTCGAATTGCTTCTCTGCTTCGAATTGATCAACGGTTCGTCCGAGAAGGATTCCTTTGTCGTATTCGGATCCAGCATACAGTTCGTAAGTTCCACGTTCCCGCGCGAGATCAATGGAAGATTCATATGTGTAATAGGTATAGAGTTCAAAGAGTTCATTCACATGCTTTCGAGCCTCAGGGCTGTCATAGGCATATCCATGAGTCGCCAGGTATTCCGCGAGTCCCAAATATCCGAGGGCTACCGACCGATACCGCTTTGCTGTCCGTTCTGCAGCTTTTACTGGGAACTGGTTGAGAATGATGATATTGTCGAGAATTCTCATGACAACCGGGTACACTTTTTTGATTTCATCTTCTGTATTCACCTTTGCGATATTGATAGAAGAAAGATTACAAGTCACTACATCCCCTGGTTCGTACCGAATAATGATTTTACCGTCTTCGATGGTTTCCTCAATAAATTTTGTTGCGGAAGTATTCTGGCAAATTTCCGTACAAAGCTGAGTAGAATAGACGTTTCCAGCATGTTTGTTTGGATTGTAACGATTGACAGTGTCACGAAAGAATACATACGGCATTCCAGTCTCCACCGTTGTTTTGAGAAAAGTTTTATATAAGTCTTTCGCTTTAATGGTTTTTTTCATATTCAAGCGCGAATCCTTTTCCAAGGTCTGATAAAAGGTCTCGAATTCCTCACAAAATGTATCTTGGAGGCATTTTCCATATACTGTTTTTATTTCATAAGGATCGAACAATGTCCAATCCCCGTCAGCTTGAACCCGACGCATGAATAAATCTGGCATCGTAACTGCTGGAAATATGTCGAACGCTTTCGATCGGACATCTCCTGTTTCTGTTTGAATATCGAGAAAATCATAAATATCTCGGTGCCAGATATCGAGCGTTACGGATACCGCCCCAAGTCGTTGTCCGAGCTGATTGACTGCGACCGCGGTATCGTTGATGACTTTGATCCATGGATTTACACCACCGGCTGCCCCGCGTATACCACGAATGGAAGCTCCCTGAGCTCGGATATTCCCGAGATATACTCCTAGTCCACCTCCAAACTTTGATATCTGAGCGATTTCCTCAATCGCATGGTAGATACCTCGGAGATCATCATCCACATTGATTTTGAAACAACTGGAAAGCTGGTGCCAGTTGGTCCGTGGATTATTGAGTGCCGGGGTTGCGAGAGAGATTTTCTGCTCGGAACAATATTCGTATACCTTTTTAGCAAATTCGAGTCGCTTGCCTTCCGGTTCTGGAATCGCATAAAATAATGCCACAGACAAATAGAGTTCCTGAGGAAGTTCGTGCACGATTTTGTTCGGATTCAGCAGGTACCGTTTCGCGAGAGAAAGCACCGTAGTATATCCATAACTCATGTCGGTTTCTATCTTGAGCCAGCTTCCTGCCTCACGGATATCCGCCTCGGAATAGTATTCAAAAAATTTCTTGTAGTAGTATCCACGGTCCACATAGTCTTTGAAAAAGGTATAGTAACTATTGGACGTGTAGAGATCCTTCATGTCCATTTTTCGGTTAATACAAGCCTGTTTGTAGAGGTTCATAAGGGCAAATTGTCCTGCAACGTGCTCCCAGCCGATATTTTCCACGGTTACGAGATCAATACAGGTCTTGGTCAAGAGTTTCATAATGTCCGAAGTCTTGATATCCTCGACCAAGTTTTTTTTGAAAGCTTCCATAAGCGCTTCAAAATTACACTGATTCTCATGCCCCTTAACCGCGATATTAAATACAACACGTATTTTTTCTGGATCGAAAAATTCTTTTTCCCCATTAGTTTTGGTGACTTTGAGTTTGTTTTTTTCAAATTTTTCTACGAGTTTTTCCTGTTTTTCCACGCGGATTTCCTGCTGTGCTGCTCGATAGAGTATGTAGGCTTTCGCCACTTCGTATTTGTTGAATTTCATGAGGTTGCGCTCGACAATATCCTGAATGTCCTCTACCGATGGAAGCCGATTCACAAAAACTTCTCCATATACATGCTCCAAATCTTTGACAATAAAGTCAGTAATTACCGGGATAAACGATTTGTCCGTCTCCCCGATTTCGTCTACGGCACCAGAAATAGCTACTTCAATTCTCGTTCGATCAAAGTCCACGAGCTCTCCATCTCGTCTTCGTACTTGCGATAAAAACATAAATAAAAGTTAAAATAAAGCCTAAAGTAGCAAGGATAAAGGGAAATTCAAAGAAAATTTCTTCTATCTTAAAACACTACATTTGGTAGTATACATATTTATCTATACACTACATATTGTCAAAATTAAATTCAGGAAAAATACCCGGTTTCCCATAGTTTTGGCTTTGATTCTGGAACTTACGACGTTAAATCTATTGAAAGAATTACACCATTGGAATACAAACCAAAAAATGGTAGTTCAAAACAAAGATTTTCCTTTTTTCATATTGAAATATATTTCAATATCTCGCTTCGGTTAGAATACTTCTGTTCAGATAGACTCGCATACCAAAAAATCAAAATCCAATTTCGGTAAATCATGAGGTATTGGACCTTCGAATGCAAAATCTTGTCACCACAGCGTAAAATTCAGTCGCCAGGCATGGAGCCATTGGCGGGTAAGTCCATATTTTTCCCGATACGGTCGGTTTGCAGATTCACGTCCATATACTTCATCCCCCAAAATTGGAAACCCAATACTCGCAAGATGTACCCGAATTTGATGAGTTCTACCCGTCAGCAAATCCACTTCGAGAAGCGTTAGCCCATCGCGGATTTCTCGCACGTAAGCACGAGTCTTGGCAAGCTTTGGATTAATAGGATTAGTAACGGTAATTCGTTTCCGATCGTTCGGATCACGACCAATAAAGGATTCAATATAAATTTCAGGATCTCGGATTTCACCAACTACGACTGCAAGATACCTCTTACTAATAGTTCGTTTTTCAATTTTCTTCTGGAGTGCCCACATGGCTCGGTCTTCCTTTGCCACCAGAAGTAACCCACTCGTATTCTTATCCAACCGATGTACAATTCCTGGCCGCTCTACTCCATTGATTACTGATAGGCTGCCAAAATGATACAACAGAGCATTCACAAGTGTGCCAGTATGGCCGTTTTCACCCGGTACCGGGTGTACATTCATCCCAGCAGGTTTATTCACTACAGCAAATCCAGGGCCATCGTACACGATTTCGAGCGGTATATTCTCAGCTTCAAATTTTCATTGTTCAATTCTCCAATCGATTCGTATAACATATTTATGGTAAATTTTCGCATTCTTTCGGATGGCGACTCCGTTGACATATACGTCTCATGCATCAATGAGCTTTTGGATATAAGAACGGCTTTTGTCGGAAAAAAGAGCCGACAGGAATGTGTCGACTCTTCTTGTTTCACGGGCATCCGCCAAATAGACAGAAAGCTCAGAAATTTTCTTAACTGACGAGGGAACGCGCGTAATCGAAGAGTTCATGAGTTGTAAAAAAGCGGTCTACTTCAACTTTGGCAGTATCCACAGAATCTGATGAGTGAATGAGATTGTTATCGATAGATCGGGCAAAGTCACCACGAATCGTACCAGAAACCCATTCGGATTCTGCCGTAAGTCCACACATTTTTCGTACGACTGCAACCGCATCATGCCCTTCAATAGCGAGGGCAACAATAGGACCGCAGGTCATGAATGAAAGGATAGCCGGATAAAATGGTTTAGTAGTCATATGAGAATAGTGTTCATCACAGATTTCCTTGGACATCTGCATCATTTTGAGGCCGACGATTTTGAGGCCCTTTTGCTCGAAACGAGTTATGAGGGTTCCAATGAGAAACCGTTGAATAGTATCCGGTTTGAGAAGTACGAGAGTTCTTTGCATAAAAGTGTATAATAGAGCTAATTGCGCCTATCGTAAAAAATCTTTTGGAAAAGGCAAGTTAAAATAGATAGGAAAGTGTTACAATTGCAGCAATTAGGTTTACATCATTCCCTCTTGCAAACAAGAAA
>JAVHRB010000023.1:0-3868 GCA_036171455.1 Patescibacteria group bacterium | reverse complement strand
GAAATCACAAAGCGGTAGCCCACGCAGCAAGCTGACGGGGAAAAGAGATTCTATTCTCCGAAAACTTGAGAAAGATGGACTTTCCCACCGGAAATTACCACGCCGATTCCAACTTTCGTCCAATTACCCAGCATATTCGCGCGATGTCATGCTGACAGACTCAATCCCGCTTGAAGAAATGAGGCACTCACAGTTCCGCCCGCCACATTTTCCCCCATAGAACTGGTAATAACGACCCCGATACGTTTTCCAGTGTCGCGGATAAATACCCCCTGGGAATCTACGTGTCCCACATAATTATTGTCTGACATGTCCTGTGCTTTAAATTGAGCAATTTTGGAAAGATTCGGATCGATTTGTAGTGCGTCGAGACCCGCTTGTTTCCGTACCTGGTTGATGGAATCAAAAGTTTGTTTCACTGCGGTAGAAGCATTGGTTTCTATATCTCGATTCACGAAATCATATTCGTTCGGCAGTATGGCGAGAACATTGCCATAGACAACCGGCTCAATAATAGCTGCAAAACCATTATCAAAATTTACTTCCACAAGATATACTCCACTTTCGTTCATATTGTAGGAAAATTTCGCGTTTTTGGTCGAAGTAAGTTTTCCGTCGCTGCCGATTTTATCGGAATCAAAAGATATTTTATCAACTTTCCCAGAAGGGGTAATAATATCAATAGTAGAAGAAACTTTTTGTGAACTTTCTTCGGTCAGGGCAAAATACACCTTGCTGCCAGATACCCAGCTTTTGAAAGCGAGATTGTGTTCTGGTTTGTAAAGCGGTGCCAATTGCATCGGTTTGGAAAACATGGAAGCGGAAACACTATACGTATCATGAGAAAACCGCGTGGAGCTCGTTCTTCCCGTTACGGAAACATTTGCTATGTCTCCCGATTTGAATCCTGAAAGCTCATTCGGCAAAAACGCGACTCATCACATGCTCGTACGGCTGATCTTATTGGAAGATGATTCTATAGTTAACGAACGAAATAGAGTATCGGGAAGATTCTCGAAATTCACGATATGCAACGCCGTCAAATCTCCAGCTTCTCGACGTTCAGATTTTAAACTCGTTACGGTATCTATAGGAGCACTAACAAAATATTGTTTATTTTCCAAGACCTTGGGATCCAAAACCGTAAAACTGAGCGCCCGCACTCCGGAAAATGATCGTCCAGAGGCGACTACAAATTCATAATCTCCCACTTCGCTCAGCGGATAGAAATATTCAAATCGGGACGTCTCTCTGTTGTCCATTCCGAAAGAAATCTTTTTACCGCTCGGCGTGACAATGTAAATGAGCGTTTCTATTTCCCCATTGGTGGTATTCCCAGAAATCCGGAACGTTTCATTCGGAAGGTACAGATTCGGAAGATTCGCGTCCAATTGGATACCGATTCCCGAAAAGAAATCCTGTTGGAGATATTCCTTAACGAGAGTATTGGAAACGGTCCCCAACGAATTAACAGAACCAGCAAGCCGACCGCTCGAAAGGGGGGACAGAGTTGTAAAACCAGCACGAGTAAGATCTACGATATCTGGATGTTTAGAACAATTTGGACGATCATTCGCTTTGACGATAAGTCCCGTATCTGCATATCGGAGCTGAATAAAGGTATTTAATGGAATATCGCACCTCGCGGCGGAAAATCCTGACTGATGAAATACATTCCCATTGGAAGTGTTTCCTCATTCGAAATCATCAGAATAGTACAAAAAATCAGCTGCCGCAGCATGGTCCCAGGTTGCATTATCTGGGGTAAAAGCCGAAGAAATTGTCGGAGATACGACCGGAGGATTTGGTGCAGTCGCAGAAGGACGATTCACCGTTGCCGGTCTCGTGGTTGGTACTGACGTGACGGCTTTCAATTTTTTAATTCGGAGCAATTCTTTGTCCAGGGTATTTCCGTAGCGAACGATTAGTTTTTCACCAAGATTCTGTTTGGATTTGGTACGAGCTTTAGCAAGGTTTTTGTATGCGATTGTAATGTGATTTTCCAGCACTAAAATCTTTCGACTTTTGCTTATTCCGAGTTCTTGGTATTGGTATTGGTAGGCGTTAACAGTCGAATCATACCGATCGGAAAGTTCAATATTTCCTCAAAAATTTATCGCGGAAAAAGCAAATGCAGAACTTCCGTTCAAAGCAAATCCTGCCAAAAATATGGCAAGTAAAAATGAGATGGAATAGGTGTTTTTCATAAAAGTATTGTAACCTATGTTTCTGGAATCGGAAATTGAACTAAAAAAAAATCAAATATTACGCTGACATACTATTCAATATACATTAAGCAATTCTAAAGTCCGATTATTTTATAATCAATGGCTTACTCATGGTTTCATTATAGATCATCACCCGGTTTCTGCCTCCAACTTTTCCAGCATACATAGCATCGTCGGCACGTTGGAAAAACGTATTCAAATTCACATGTTGGCTATGGAAAATCATCGGGGTAATTTCAGATATGCCAATAGTTACGGTAACCTTAAATTTCAATCCAACCGAATTTTCGAAAATAAAGCTTTGGATAACTTCCCGGATTCGTTCCGCAAGTACCTTTCCTCAAGTAGCATTGGTTTCCTCAAGGAAAAATACGAATTCTTCTCCACCCCATCGGCAAACAGTATCGACTTTTCTCGGAAAATACGGGAGTTCATGGGAAATATAACCGTTTTTTAATAAATCCCCGATTCTTTGTAGTACCGTATCTCCAACGAGGTGTCCAAGCTTGTCGTTAATACTTTTGAAATTATCGATATCCAAAATACACAGACAACCATGCAATTTGTTTCTTTTGATTCTCTCGAAACTCTTTTGGAAAAGTAATTCTCCGTATTCTTTGCGTAGAAGCCCCGTCAATTTGTCGTGTTGTGTAGAAATCAACTCTGATTCCATACTGGATAACTGCGATTTTATGGCTCGAATTTCCTGTTTTACCAAAATAACTTCCTCTTCATAAATTATCGTTTTGAGACGGTCGTAGAATATCTTTATCACTTCCCCCATTTTGTTGTCAGGAATTTCGTTCTCTGTGTGGTGATCATCAAGCAACAAATACCCAATAGGTTCGTTCTCAGAATTCCGGAAAACCAGAATAGCGTCGACTCCGCCATCTTCGGAATCCGAAGGACAGAGGTATGCTAAATCGCCGCTTTTAGTAAATTCATTCGCTTCTTCAAATTGTCGATGGAGCACTTCGATATTCGAACAAGGATGGAGTTTCCCGCTTTCATGCAAAGTTACTGTTTCTTTTCCTTTGATCATCCAGATTCCCGCATAATCCATTTGGAGATAATTTTGTAACAGCGTCAAAGATTCACGGATAATGGTATACCGTTGAAATTCCGGCTTTTCATCGACCTGCATCATAGCGTTTCTCTGGATATCCATCAGAGATTCGGTAAAAACGTCCTTGGCATTGTTTATTTCTTCGAGCTCCGTCAGGTTTTTGAGGATATTATCAATCAGTTCGCAGGTCCGGTTCGACACCGTGATACTGCAAAAATTTTCAAATGCGTTGTCCGGTTTTTTTTCGGAAATAGTAAAAAGAAGCTTCTCGATGTACGATCGAGCCTTTTGAAAAAGTGCCTGAGTTGCATCCGTTTGGGGATTCAAACTTTGTGGAGAAGGTGTGAAATGTATGAGGATATTCGAAGTAGGTCCTAGGATAGAACCATCCACTTGGATACTTTTTTCAACTCAATCCTGCGGTACTGATAATACAGGTGATTGAGAGAGGCAATTTGAATTCATGTGATGAAATACTGTAATGGTCAATTGTTTATATGGGAGAATATCCATTTGTCAAAAAAAATTGGCTCTATTCCACCCAATAGGAATTTTCCCCTACGAAATTGACGGA
>JAVHRB010000022.1:0-3971 GCA_036171455.1 Patescibacteria group bacterium | reverse complement strand
CGAAATCACAAAGCGGTAGCCCACGCAGCAAGCTGACGGGGAAAAGAGATTCTATCTAATGGTATTAGTTTTTCAGTATTCCAAAAGACCCAAGTAGACAAGTACTTGGTGATTTTTTCTTTATGTTAAAGAAAAAACTCGCATAATAAAAAATCTGACCGACCTGATGAGGATTTCTTCGAGTGCTTCGTGAGAAAGTTTCCTATGATTTGATTTCGTTTTTCATTTGTTTAATGACTAAAAGAGAAGTGAAATCAAGACACTTTCTTCGTACACAACAGTATTTCCCTACCCCTCCCCCCTCAACGCCCCTACCCTATCCACCCTCTCCCACGTAAACATCTCCTCCTCCCTCCCAAAATGCCCATACGAAGCGCTCTTCCCATACCTCGGCACCAATAAATCCAGCATCTGCACGATCCCCTTCGGCCGCAAATCGAAGTGTTCCATCACCAATTTCTCAATCTTCTCGTTCGGAATTTTCCCCGTCCCAAAAGTATCCACCATGAGCGACACCGGCCGTGCCACGCCTATCGCATACGCCACCTGTATCAGGCATTTTTCTGCGAGTCCGGCCGCCACGATATTCTTCGCGACATACCTCAGCGCGTAGGCAGCGCTCCGATCCACCTTCGACGGATCCTTCCCGGAGAACGCTCCTCCGCCGTGCGGCGCGGAACCCCCGTAGGTATCGACGATGATCTTCCGCCCCGTCAGCCCACTGTCCCCCATCGGCCCACCGATGACGAACCGCCCCGTAGGATTCACGAGGAACTTCGTCTTCGCGGTAATCATAGCAGCCGGAACCACCGGCTTGATAATCGTCTCAATCACCGCCTCGGACAAATCCTTATGACTTACATCCGGATGGTGCTGGGTCGACACGACGATGGTATCGATGTCCACCGGCTTCCCATCCACGTACCGGAACGTAATCTGGCTCTTCGCATCGGGACGAAGGAACGTCAAAATATTTTCCTTCCGCACCTTCGCCTGTCGCTCCATAATACGGTGCGCGTAATAAATCGGCGCCGGCATAAGGGTCGCGGTCTCATTGCAGGCGTACCCGAACATGAGCCCCTGGTCGCCCGCTCCCTGGTCGAGGTCGAGCCCACGGCCTTCGTCCACGCCCTGCGCGATGTCGGGCGATTGCTTGTCGTAGCAGACCATGACCGCGAGGGTGTTCCCATCGTAGCAGAGGTCGGACGAGTTGTATCCGATGTCCGTGATGGTCTTGCGGGCGATGCCGATGTAATCGACGTTCGCCGTCGTGGTGATTTCTCCGGCGAGCACGCAGAGTCCGGTGTTGACGAGGGTTTCCGCGGCCACGCGGGCCCGGGGATCCTGCTCCAGGATGGCGTCCAGGATGGCGTCGGAAATCTGGTCCGCGACTTTGTCGGGATGCCCCTCGGACACGGATTCGGAAGAAAACAAGTATTCGCTCATATCGTAAAAAAAGGTAATTTATAAAAAATCCCTTTCCTGAGAAAAGGGATTTTGTTGGAGATATATGAGAATTCATACGTCGAACATCTGTCCCCTAAAATTAGGAGCAGGAATTGGCACCGATTTTCCAAATCCAGAAACTGGATAGTTATAGTTGGTTGCCGGAACGCTTCAAACGAGCCTGATCTCTCGCGTTCTCTCGGGATGTGCGGGCAGTGTAGCGGGTTTTTTTCGGAATGCAAATCGGAGCTATCCAAGAATTTCATTCAGAAATGAAACCACCTTGGACGGTGTGGTTTCTGCTTTGACCATATATCCGTCAGCACCAAGTTTAAAAGCACGTTTCTGGTGTTCATCTCCATCGAGATTGGAAAAAACGATAATTTTGGTAGCCTTCGCCCCGGGAATGTACGACCGAATCATGGAAATCGCGTCGAACCCATTCATTACCGGCATCATCATGTCCATAAGTATAGCATCCGGTACATTCGAGTCGAGATACATAACTGCATCGGCCCCATTCTCCACCTCGGTGACTTCAAACCCGGACATCCGGAGTTTGGTAGCATACATGGTCGAGATGACCGAGTCGTCTTCGACGATGAGGATTTTTTTTGCCATGGGAAAAGTGATTTTGTTCTCGAATACTAGGACGAATACAGAGAAAATCAAATTCCGATCAGTTTTTATATTTCAGACGAAAAAACGGTACTTTGATATCGCATAAATACCCTTACACAAATGCAAAATACTCCCAAATCCAATTTTCAAGTCCCTATGGAAACCAACCTTCTCCAAAGTGACAACAAAATTTTGAATTACTCATCAATTTGGCGCCTGCCATAGATTTTCATTAAATCTTTTTTTCCGCGGATGGCTGTTTTCGCCAAGAATTCCATAGGAAAAATATCACTATCCAAGAAATTCTGTACAGATTCACTCACGACCAATGATGCTCGGAATTCCTTGCATAGTCCTTCCAGTCGGGATGCAGTATTCACTGCATCACCAATGACGGTATAGTTTCGCCGCGTATTACTCCCGATATCTCCTGTGATAACTTCTCACGAATGAATTCCGATACCTATCGCTCATTTTGCGAAAATACCCTTTCGTAATAATTTTAATTTTTGAAAAATTTCTTCCGAACACTGCATAGCAGATACATTATTTTCCTGTTCAGTACCACGATCAAAAATTACCATTACAGCATCGCCGATAAATTTGTCGATCCACCCATTATGTGCTTTCACCGCCTCATCCCACATAGAAAAATATCCATTCAAAAATTGGACTACTTCTTCAGGACTCGATCGTTCCGTCATTGCTGTAAAGCCTCGAATATCTGAGAATAATACTGTAGCTATTTTCTTTTGGGAAATGAGACGTGTCGTTTTTGTATCGAGAATTTTATCTCGAACGGAACGATCGACATAGGTTCCCATTAACTCAGTCACTCGTTCCTGAAGATATAAAATCCTAGAACGTGCCAGTGCGATACTCACTGCCAAAACAAAAGTTCCTATTAAAAAATACAAGTGTACCCGATCTGTCAAAAAAACTTGGAATGAACCTGCAAAATTCACGATGGAAAGTTTTTCCCGTATTTCTATTTTGCTGAAACCTGCTATTTCCCAACCATCGAGCAAATCGAAATAAAAATACGTAAATACGAATACTCCAATATTAGAAAAGGATATGACGGATTCAGAGATAAGGCGGTATCGGTACGTATTTTTCCAAATCGCCAGGGAATGAAAGAATCCAGTGGTTAACGAAAATATCCAAAAAAATACATGTCCCATTTTCAAAATCCCCGCGGGCGATTCAAAAAATTCTACAATTGTATATACAATTGGTAGCATCAGCGTGAAAAAAAACCTCCATTTCGCATTTTCCCCATAACGAGAAAGCAACGCACATTGGACTATCAGAGTAACAAGGAGTACTAAAAGAGAAGGCTCAGTCAATGCCGTTAAAAAACCATTGTGTACAAAGTTCATGAGCAGGTAAAATATCCCGTATTGTCCAGAATATAAAAGGAGTTCCATAAGGAATGCGAGCATATAACTACCAGGTAAAAAATTATCGCGCATTCTAGGCAATTCACCGGAAATTTCAACCAGATCAACATGAGTGAAACAAAAAATCCAAACATGTACGAACGATGCGATTGGGAAAATACTGGTACTATCTTGCTCCAGTAATACCGTAAGGATCACGAGTATTATCTGGGTCTTCGTTTAAATATTTCGGCAATCAGAATCGTACATCATGAGTCTCCATGAGTTCAATGATTTCATCAATGACTTCTGGTGGAAATCCATGTCTGGTTTGAGGTTTGCTATGAGATATGCTCATACGATTCATTTCCATAACCCCAAGCGATTCTACGACAAAATGGAATTCTTTTGGATATCCCCATACGATTTTGAATCGCTTCAGAATGTGGGGGTACTGCAATAACTCTACTATACTGGCTCAGTGAATCTAGACAAAAATTTCACCTAGATTAAGCTAAGAGA
>JAVHRB010000021.1:0-17922 GCA_036171455.1 Patescibacteria group bacterium | reverse complement strand
CGGATTGTAGGATCTAGGTCATACCCCGTCAGCTTGCTGCGGGGTGATTGATTCGGCAAATTGGACTCGCCTTTTTTTAAAATGTTTCGTTTTCTCCAAGCCAAAAAAAAGCCCCGCTAGGCGGGGACTTGATATGAAGCCGGTTGTCTTGGTAGACGGTATCCGAGCTTCAGTAGACTCTTGACTTCATCCAAAGTGAGCGCTAAAGGCTCAAAGGGGGGCGGAGAAGCACAAGTAGGAGTGCTTTGTGAGAGCGGCTGATAAATCAGACTTACTTTGCTTGGGCAGAAATTTTTGGATCGCCATCTTCGCCTTTGCGATTTGTGTTTTTATATGCGAAGGTGATGTTACCCAAAATCCGAACTCTCAGATACCCGATTTTGGGATATATGGTCGGCTTCTCGGTAACATCACCTTCTATTTGTATGAAAAGAGACTTTGATATACATCGCAGTCGGTGTTGATTTTTATTTTTATTGGAGGCTAATAGAGAACAACTCTCTTCGCCATTCTAGCAGAGTAAGATTTTTTAATGAACAGTCCCGGCAAAGATAGGAGTCCTACTTCGCTTTGGGTACCTACCTATAGTATCTCATTCCGAAAAAGCTGGCTACAATTGAGATATTGACTATATCGAAATATTATGTAATTGAATTATAAAATAGTAGAGAAATCCAATACCACAAATAAATTCATAATTCAAATATAAATTATTTTTTCTTTGCGAAAATTTGTAAAAATGTGAAATAATATGCGTTATTGAACAAATAATTAATTCGAAAATAACTTGAACTACAAGCCAAAAACACTACAAGAACCTCATTCTATTTATATAGTTTATGCACGACATATGCACATTTTGTATGAGCGACTACTAGATATTGTGAAAAACTTATATCCAACCATTACTGGTTCAAATACGCTAACTTCTGCTTCCCCTTCAAAACTAAAATTGTAAGTGATTACCTTCGGAGTTTTTTTGACGGTCAAAAACTCTTGGCAAAAATCTGATTGAGTTACCGATCAAATTTAGCAGTAATCTAGCATATTTTCCACAAAACCACCGAGGGATATATGAATCTGACTTTCAATTCGAATCGATCGATATTAGGTTGTATTCCGTATTAGCTACTTTTTCTTCGACTTGATGACTTTCCCCTGCCAGAAGGTCGACCAATGAGAAAAAGATCTCGAGACAGATCCATATCGATAAATTCGTCTACAGCGTCTTTGATGCGTGCTGAGGTAGTACGACCGAAGGCAATCACTTCTACCTGTACACCGAAGGTAGATTTGAGGTGTTCTACGAGGGGAATATAGTCTCCATCTCCACTGGCCAGTACGATGGCGTCCAAACGCGGAGCGAGACGAATAGCATCGAGGGTTATTCCTACGTCCCAGTCACCCTTTTTAGTTCCATCGAAAAATATTTGAAGATCTTTGGTTTTCGTTTCGATGCCTCGGTCGTTGAGTGCTTCAAAGAATGTGTTTTCCTCAGGAGAATCGGATTTGACGACGTAAGCAATAGCTCGTACGAGTTCCCGTCCAGCAGTAGCCTGCTCCAGGAGTTCTGCAAAATTTACTCGTTGGCCAAAGAGGCTACGTGCTGAATGGTAGAGATTGTTCGTATCGATAAGTACCGCAACGCGTTGGTGCGGGTGTTTGATAATGGTCATAGGATGGAAATCAAAAATACTAAAAAAAGTATAGTTCTTGGTCCGACTAGGTCGGCTTTGTTGTAATCACTTGTTCCTCAAAATAGCTCGCGAGTACCTGGATTCCAACGTGTTCGCTTGAGGCGAAGAAGAGTCCCGTACCAACTGAGGCATTCAGGAGAATATATTT
This sequence comes from Patescibacteria group bacterium, assembly GCA_036171455.1. Taxonomy (GTDB): domain Bacteria; phylum Patescibacteriota; class Gracilibacteria; order BD1-5; family UBA2023; genus CAIVSN01. The sequence continues at coordinate 16,077 of JAVHRB010000021.1, read as the reverse complement.
TTCCTGTTCCGTGAGTTTGAAAATGTTTTGCAATACGTCGATGGAGGCAGGAGACTGTTTGAGTAGCAATTGAATGGAAGAATTCGTCACGATGGCTTTTCCATAGCTCGAAGTCATGAAATCTTCTACGTCCTGAGTAATGGTTGTAACTCCGAGACCGTACTTTCGGGCACGTTTGACGAGTCCAAAGAGGAATTTTGCACTATCGTCATGCTGCATAATATTCCAGGCTTCGTCGACGACGAGAAGCCGTTTTTTGAGACTGGACCGGGTAACGTTCCAAACATAGCCGAGCAGGATAAACATGGCAATCGGTCGGAGGATATCATCGAGATCACGGACGGAGAAGACCATGAGTCCATCGGACATAGAGATATTCGTTTTTTCGGAGAATACCCCAGCAAACACTCCATAAACGTATTTTTCAAGACGTTCCACGAGACTTTTTGCTCCATCCATGGTTTCGAGTACAGAGAAAAGGTCTTTCATGACGGGAATATCTTTCCCAGTGACGGAATCGTCGGTAAAAGTAATTCCTTTGAGGGAATACACGGTTGTGATGGCTTTTTCTAGAATCGCCTCTTCGCTCGGGTTACATTTCCCGAGCATCAGATTCATGAGTCCAAGGAGATTGATAATAGAACCCCGCAAGAGGTCTCCCGGTTTCGCTTCGGTATCCTTGAGTGCGAGCGGCAAATCAAACGGGTTGATACGTTCGTTGGAGTTGAGGTTGATATTGAGGTAGCTTCCGCCGACCGTGTCTACAAGGGCTTTGTACTCGTTTTCTGGGTCGATGACGATGACGTCCGTCCCAATCATGAGTGACCGGAGGATTTCGAGTTTTACAGCGAATGATTTTCCTCAACCGGATTTGGCGAAGACGACCATATTCGCGTTTTCCGTCCGGAATCGGTCGAAAATAATGAGCGAATTGTTATGTGTATTAACTCCGTAGAGGATTCCATCATCTTGTGATAGCGAAGCAGAAGTGAAAGGGAACGTAGTAGAAAGCCCCTTTGTGGAAATATTCCGGTAGACTCCGACTTCGTCCCGACAGAATGGCCCAGTAGCGATGAATGCCTGTTCTGTACGAAGGAATGCCTGTTTGGTTAAGATGTTTCGTCCAGACAAGAGATTATCAAACGTATTCGATAGTTTTTTGAGCGCTTCTTCTCCATCACCATAGATAGTTACGTAGATGGAGAAATGAAAATATCGTTCCTGTCCACGAGTGAGCGCCCCCCGCAATTCTTCGACATCCTGGATTTGTGCGTCGATTGCAGGATCACTCAGGAGTCCTTTATCCATGTTGATAGATCGCTCAGAGTAGAGTTCGGTCAGACGTTTCTTGAGGAATTTCATAATGAATGCTCCCTCAATTGGATAGATGAACATCGACATGTCGAACTTGACATCCCAATTGATGAGCGGAGAAAGCCAGTTTCCCTCGAGAAAATCCGGATACGCATACGTAAAAACGGAACGGATGACGGTGTCTCCAATCTGAATCTGTTTCGCATCTACCTTCATCATCGATGGAGCAATGGTATCCTTGATATAGGCGAGTGCTTCATAGTATTCTTTTTCGCCCTGTCGGATTTCTCGTTCTTCCTGTTTGGTGAGTTTCTTGTTTGGGTCGTCAATTGTTATGGCGGTTTCCGGCGTTGCGGCAACGGCCACTTCTATGGTTTCCGGTGTTACCGGAGAAGTTGGAATCGGTTCCGGTATCGGGGAAGCAAAAATGGGTTCCGGTGCCGGTGCTACGGTCACGGGGACTTCTATTTTGAGGGTTTTTTCGTATCATTGGACATCTCCCGTATAGTTTTTGCTGACCAATTCCAATAGAACCGATTTTTGCTGAATTTTATCTGTCATAGTACTATTCTAACAAGTAGCTTTTCAAAAGGCAAATATCTTGCCTCATTTAGCTTTTACAAAATCAAAAGGAGTGGTGGAGTAAATTTTTACCACTATACGTTCCAGTTCCATTCCGTAATATTTTCTTTGGCTATCTGTCGTGATTCCGGCAAGGATTTGATATGGTTTTTGTATCGAATGACGATGAGAGTGATATCGTCAAATTGCCGGTGATTGTATCCCATGAATTTTGAAAGTTCGATGGTAATATGCTTGAATACCCCGACCGCCGTCTTGATGGGAGCATCGACGATGAGTTGAATGAGACGTTCGATACCGAACATAAGATCGGATTCCTTGTTTCCGTTGCGGCATTCAGTAATTCCGTCCGTATACATGATGAGAAAGTCGCCTGGTTCGAATGCGACGTGGATTTCCTTGAGGATTTTCGATATATCTCGGGTCATTCCGAGTGCAATACCTCCGGATTTCACGGCATAGACTTTGTTTTGGCTTTGCTTATATATAAGGAGGTATTCATGTCCGGCTCCTGCCATATAGAGTTTCTTTTCTTTTTCGTTCCAACGTACCATGAGCAGGGTCATGAGCATATTGGATTTTACCCGGGGTTTTAGGATTTCATTGGTTCGGGACAGAATTTCCGCGGAATTCTCCACCATTTTCGAAAAACCGGAAATTAGGGCATTTACCATCATCATGACGAATCCGGAAGCCACTCCATGACCCGTTACGTCACCGATATAAATGTAGGTATTGTCTCCTTGGTTGATAATGTCGTAACTGTCCCCTCCTACCTCGGTGGCACTTTTCGTGTCGCTTATAATTTCGAGAGACGGGATATCTGGGTGAGTTTTTTTGAGAACGTGCTTTTGGATATCCGATGCGAGTTCGACTTCGGATCGGAGTACGCGACCAGTTTGAAATTCTTCTTTGAAATTTTTCAAAATTTCCAAACTCCGGTGGAAAAAGTTACCCACGTAGGAGATATCTTGGTTTTTGGAACCGGTTTTAAGCCGAACCGGACTTGGGACGCCTGCGAGAAAATGAGCAATTTCCGTGCGGAGAATACGAATTGGATTGACGTATGTATATTTGAGGTAAATATATATCACTATATAGGAAAAAATCGATATTCCCAGGAGGATGCACAATTTGTAAAACTCACTCAACCGAGTGAGAAAATCTAGCTGCGGAATCGAAAAACTTCCCGAAAGAATCCCAAAACAGAATGCTTGTACGAGGAAAGTAAGAAAAAAGAGCGTAGAAAAAAGTGAAATTCTGAGGCTATTCATATCCCCATAGTAACATCTTTGATTTAAAAAAGCAAGAAACTGAATTTTTCGTAAATCTTTCCTTGCGACTCACTCGTTTTCCCCTATGATACTCTCAGCGCATATTTTTTTAACAACCGCATATGAATTCACTGAATAAAGTGCAGCTCATCGGAAACCTCACAGCGAACCCTGAGGTAAAAGAAACTCCGAATGGGCAGAAGGTAGCTAGTTTTAGCATTGCTACGAATCGGGTATGGAAAGATTCCGCAGGTATGAAGCAGGAGCAGGTGGAATTCCATAACATCACCGCTTGGGCGGGACTTGCTTCTATTATGGAACAATACACATCGAAGGGAAAGAAAATTTACGTCGAGGGTCGACTTCAGACTCGAAGCTGGGATGATCCTTCCGGACAGAAACGCTACAAGACGGAAGTAGTTGCCGAAAATATCATTCTTCTTTCATCAGCGGGAGGTGGAGATTCTGATTCTTATTCCAATGCTACGATGGCATCCGGAAGCGAAGAATCCAGATCTTCTGCGCCGAAAACCAAGAAAGCTGCGAAAATAGAAGAAGAAATCCACATAGAAGACATTCCATTTTAGGCAGTAATCCGATACAAAATACGCTTCTGGTATTCAGAAGCGTATTTTTATAGGGAGTTATTTTATGGAACCAAGTCGAACAGGTAAAAAGCCCATTTTTGCCGGTTGTTCATCCCATCGGTTGGAGATGAGACGGGATGTGCGGCGATAATAGTCGAAGTGTCGAGCGACACGTAATTAGAAACTTCTTTTTGGTCTACGAGAAATATCGCTTCTTCCCCGGGATTCATGCGGTTTTGGGAAGCCTTCATGATACGATCAGTATAGGCATTGGTTTGAACGGTCGCCAGATATTCTTTTTTGGATTGGATAGTATCATAGAGTCGTACGTTTTCCGTCTCGATATTTTCCATATAGGTATTTACCTGAAAATCCTGATATTTATAGTATATAACCAGATAAACCAGATATACAATTATCAGGATAAGGAGAGCAAGAATGTATTGGAAACGCGAAGGCATCTTGTAGTCGGATAAATTTCCTATACAATACCGAAAAGAGAAAAATTTTCTATTCGACTTTTCATGTACGCATTCTTCCTTATTTTACGACAGCATCTTATTCCCGTGGTACTCGTCTCGCTGGTAGTCGTAATTGTTTCCCTACTCTTCATTGACGTTTCGGAATCCAAAACTGCCGTTATCGCCAAAGAGCGAATGAATCCCTATTTGCTTACTACTCAGGGAAAAACTGTGGTAAAAAGCAGTAATGGTGAAATAGTCACAGTGGAAATTCAACAGAAAAAAAATATCATGGTTGATGACAAAATTAGAACTCTTGCTGAATCTGCGGCGACTATTTTCTGGATTGATGGTTCTATAACACGATTGGGTGAAAATACGAGTATTTCCGTTCTTGAGCTCAAAAAGGGCGCTGGAGATTCCACTCAAGTAGATTTTTCTATTTCCGAGGGAAAAAGCTGGAGTAATCTCGCCCGTAGTCTGGATCCGGATTCGTATTTCAAACAACGATTCGACAACGACCGGAGAGTTGCAGCAGTTCGGGGAACGGTGTTCGAAGTTAATGTCGAAAAATGATATGTTCACACGGAATCCCACGCCGTGGTTATTCAGGATGAAAAAGGAAAGTATGTCTCAACGGTGCCAGACGGGAAAAGCGTTTCGACCGATAATGCTGAAAAAGCAGTGGAGACTTCTGCTCTTGATACCAATTGGCAGGCTGGAAACTTAAAAAATGATGTTGTGGTAGCCCAAGAACGACTTGCCAGTATCAAAATGAAACTCCAGGAACTGACCAAAAAGAAAAACTGGATCGCGAAAGTACAGGAATTCTTGAGAAACCTGTTTGGGGTGAATTCCATGAATCTCCCAATTACCGTTAATTCGAGCGAATCTGGAATTTCCCTTTCTATTGACCAAAAGAAACTTACCGCTAAAAATTCTCAGGAGCTTCTCGCTATTTATGAAGCAGTTTCAGTACTGAACGCTTCTGATGATACCGTCGATTCTAAAATCAAACTCCGGGAAGCAATTCTCAAAACACTTCCGGAAAAAGACGCGAAAAATTACCGGGAAATTTTCTCTCGCGCTACTTTGTTCGATATTTGGGATTCGTTCAAGGCCAATATGCCGAAGAATTCGAAAGAACTCCAAGCGCAATTGGAAAAATATACCAAGCAATCCGAAAACACCGAGGAAATTTCTCGGCTCCAAGATTCTCTTAATATCGATAAAATCAAGATGTTTAACTCTCGAATGGAGGAATGGAAGAGTAAGGGATATGATTCGCTTTCTGATCCGGAGTGGTTTAGTAAGACCTTTCAGGTAGATAGTGAAAAGCTGTTCGATATCGTGAACCAAGCGAACGATACATTTGATTCCACTATCAAGAAGATCAACAATTCCGTGGACAAAGGCGTCAAAGATATTATTAACAAACCATGAAAATAATAAAAATCAGGAACCGAACCGTTATAAAATTACTGATTGCGTGTCTGATAACCGTTGGAATCCTCTTTTTCATGGTACTGATTTCCAATGCACCTGGAGCCAAACAGGGACTTTCGTATTCTAACTATGGATTGAGAAGCCTCCTGTTTACTTTGGAATTCCCGCTAAAAATTCTCGGGTTCGATTTTCCTTTCAAGAACAACACCCCGCATCCAAGTCTGGTGCTCGTCGCAATTGACAATAAAACCCTGAAAGATCCAGAATTTGGCGGCCTCGGCAGATGGCAGGAATTCAAGCGGCCCTACTACGCTAAAGTTGTGGAAAATCTGAAATCCGCTGGTGCGGTAGTCATTGGGATAGATGTGCTCTTTACAGAAAAAGCGGAAGGGGACGATGTTTTTGCCAATGCCATAAAGAAAGCTGGAAACGTGGTGCTTGGAATGTCCTACGGCGATGAGGATGTGCTTTTTCCAGTATCCGTACTCAAGGATGCTGCGTATTCTGTCGGGTATTTCCAACCGTATATTGATGGGGTTGAATGAACGAATGAAATGGTATCTGGTATCATTCCCCATATCAAAAGCAAAAAATATGGTGATTTGGAAGCTTTTTCTATTAAGATTTTGAGAAAATACCTCGATGACATCAGTGGTCAGAAAACGGATATTTACAAGGATTCCGATATGTACGAGCAAGTCTATCGGTTTCATACGGGAAAATATGAATATCTCCCGCTTTCTGCTATGAACAAACCGGAAGTGCTCATTAACTACCCGCTCAAAGGGCTCACCTATCAAACACTCTCATTCGTCGATATTTATAACAACCAATTCGATCCCGAAATCGTAAAGGATAAAATCATTATCGTCGGAGCGACGGCTACCGGATTGCATGATGAATTTTTCACCCCGACCGGAATCATGTATGGGGCGGTGGTTCATCTCAATTTTATCAGTACGATTCTCAAGCAGAATTTCCTGACGTATGTACCGTTGGGAATTGAATATGTCGTCATTGTCTTTTTGACACTGTTTTTCACGCTGTTTCTCATTCATGTCGAAAGTCGGAGTTACCAGATAGGGAACTCCATCATCACCCTCTTTTTGTGAGTAGTGTTCTATATCGCAGTATTCCTTTCTTCTCGCATCCTGATGCATCCGATTCAGCTCATCGTCGTTATCATCCTGAGTACGAGTTGAGCTATGTTATACAAATTCATCTACGAAGAAAAGGGGAAGCGCCTACTCAAGAATACCCTCTCACAGTACCTCGCCGAGGACCTCGTAACCTCGGTACTTTCCAATTATGAGGAAGTCAAGCTCGGGGGAACGAAGAAAGAGGTAACCTTGTTCTTTTCGGATATTGCGGGGTTCACAACGATATCGGAAGGAATGGATCCAGAAGAGTTGGTACGGTTCCTATCATTCTATCTCAAGGACGTTTCGGATATCATCATCAAGGAGCGCGGATTCATCAACAAGTACGTCGGTGACGCCGTTATGGCTATTTGGGGCGCGTTCGGTCTCGAACAGCAGCAATCCTATCTTGCCTGTAAATCGGCTTTGCTCCAGCAAAAAGCTATCGAAAATCTTAATGTCCGATTCAAACGGGATTTTGGATTCACCATCGCTGTCCGAATGGGAATCAACAAGGGGCTTGCGGTCGTCGGGAATATCGGGAGTGAATGACGGAAAATCGAATTTACCGCCCTTGGCGACACCGTCAATACTGCCTCGCGGTTTGAGAATATTAACAAGCAGTATGGGACATATATCTGTGTGGGAGAATCCATTGCACGGGACGAGCGGGAACATTTTGTATTCCGCAAAATGGATAGCGTCATGGTAAAGGGGAAAGACATCCCCGTCTTTATCTTTGAACTCGTCGGATTCCGTGGGGAGGTACCACAACCGGTGCTCGACAAGATCGCTCACTTTGAGGTCGCGCTCGGACTCTACATGTCCCGGCACTTCGAAGAAGCCAAAAAGATATTCGAGAAGCTCATCGAGACCGATGATGATGGGCCGTCGAAGACCTTTTTGAAGCGGGCGGAGGAATATATCAAGAAGGGCTGTCCGGAGGATTGGAAAGGGGATTATCGAGCGACGGAGAAGTAGGTTTAGCAGGATTTCCCATGAAAAAAGCCCGTGAGTTAGGCTCCGGGCTTTTTTAGAGGTTGTGGAAAGTGGAAATCGGAAGCCGTTTCGAGGCTTCTATTTTTCTTTTTAGGTCGGGAGTTATGTCTTCTTCGGGGATTTCGATAAGTTTCACCGGCATTTCTGAATCGTTAGTTCCAGGGTGATTTTGGGGGTCGGATGGGATGATTTTGGACATGATGGAGTACGGTTGGGGGGAGAGGAATTTTTCTTTAGGATATCGCTTTCCTTATTTATTTCAATTTGTACAAAATGTATTTCCGATATTTTATCGAGCATTTCCCTTAGTGGTTCGTTCTTGCTTATTTTAAGCCTTTTTTGTAAGGTAAAATCGCTTCCGTTAATTTGTTTTCGCTTCCGTTACCCGTTTTTAATATATATTCCGTATTTTTAGGATTCCTGAAAATACGGTCATTAGTACTCGTAGAGGCAATTTCCAATTCCCGGAGAAAACCAAGGCTCCATATTTGCTGAATCCCCCGAAATAGGGCATACTTCTCCCAGTCATGCCACTCTGAGAATCCCCGAGCCGGGAAATCCCGGCACCCGCGAAAAAACCGCCCGAATCCGAATCCTTGGACAGCCGGGGGATTTCGTATGCGGAGTATATACCACGAAAGGATATGGAAGCCATCCCACACCTTTCCAAGGAAGGCATCAAGGAAGTCCTGAAATATCTCGAACGAGATGGAGTTCCTAAGGATATTGCATCCGCATTCGCGAAAATCGATGCAATGATTGACAGGCACATGAAGTACGACGCGATGAACTACCTGCTTGGTGATATGTTGGATACCCGCCCGGAATCGTTCACTGCAACCGTGAACCCGGAGAAAACTGGCATCGGGGAAGCTCAGCTCAGGGTAATCCAGCGACAAATTCCCAAGCTTCAAAAACTTGTCCGACAACTTCGGGAAGCATATCCGGACGATTTGGAATTACCAAACCTCAAGGCGGAAATGCGTGATTTGGACGGAATCAAGAAGGTTCTCGGCTGACCGTACGGAGTGGATATCGCAGAGTTCCTCTCCCGGGACCGGGAATATGTGCTGGCGCATCATGCAACCTACAACATCTCGGTTGGGAAGCTCCTCCGGGAAGGTGTGGGGCAGTGCCATACGTTCGCCGCGCTCGGGAAGCTGTTGCTCGAAAGCGGGAAATGGAACCTGGGAATCCGGAGCATCGGGTACCTGGCTTCGCCGTCGGGGGATCATACGGTGCTGGAAATCACGATGAGGAACGGGGAGAAGGTGGTGTGGGATGGGACGAGGGGGATGGTGAAAACAGTTAATCAAAAATAGTATTCTTTCGAGAAATTAACAATATACTTTTAATATAACTTACTTATTTGAAACTTATTTCATGCAAAGTTACGATATCACCGATAAATCTTCAATCGAAAAATTTGCCAAACTACTTATCTGAAAGAAATTAAGGGAATTTTTACCACAGGATTTCCTTGAAAATAAATGAAAATGATACTTTGGAAATTTATTGGAAGAATATTATTTTTGATATAAGCCTAATTCTCATTCTCAAGCAGACTTTCCATCAGCATGAGTAGAGCTTAAAAGCACTCCAGTTATTCGAAAGGGGAAGTGATGAATTCGTAGTAAAGAGAGATTAGTTCTCAATATTATCAATTATAAGGATATTATCTCTGAAACTTGGCAGAATTCCTCTTTCCAGAAAAAAAATTCTTTGATTCTCCTGATTTTATACCTTTATGAGAAGAATTTGCTCCCAATTGACTATATTATTTGCATGGTCGAATATTTTCAATTTTCAGCGTCAAAATATGATTTATTGATTATAAAAAATGACTGGGAAATAATAGTTGATAAAATTCGAGACGGAAAAGCCCATGAATTGTCTGAGTGAGACACAATGTACCTTTGAGCATGTACAAAAGGGGCTACTGCCGAAACTTCTTATAGAGACCAGCCAAATTCTCCTATTAAGGCCAAACAACGTGCTTTTTCCTTCAAACAGGGATATATGAACTCGGTTCTTGAAAGATTTTCTTGAAACGACATTAGATATAAGTCTCTTTTCGACATTTCCGCTGTTGTTGAAAAGAGTTTCGAAGAGAATCTATTGGAATTATTCAGCCCGTATATTGGAAAATCCGCATTTGAGATTGGAATTCAATTGAATATCAAGTCAAAAGCAAAAAGTTATTACCATTTGCTTTCAAGTAAGATTCTCTGAGTTGAGTCGGATGAAAATATTGAGGAATTTCAAAAGGCCAATATTCAAATGAAAACTATTCGTCTCAAACCGAACGGAATACCCAAGGAAGATATATCATTTCCTGCTTTTCAATTCAATGAAATTGTTAATCAGAATTGGGAAGAATCTGATTTATATAATCTGTTAGAACAAAAAAAATTCCTTTTTGTAATGTATAAGATGGATGTTAAAAATGATTCAGACTTCAATAAAATGAGCCCCGAAGAGCAAAAAAGACATTTGATTTTATATAAAGTGACTCTATGGAACGCACCTGCAGTGGATATAGATCAGAAAGCTCAAATAACATGGAATCTTACACAAAAAATCATAAAAAAATGAGTCGTTATTTATGATGAAAATTGAATAACACATAATAATCTTCCTAGCAAAAGTCAGACTAATATGATTCATATTCGTCCCCACGGCAGGAACAAAGAAGATACCTTTGAACTTCCAGATTGAAGAAGACTTACCAAACAGTGTTTTTGGTTTAATAACGATTATATTGCGAAGCAACTTTGAACAAATCGATAAATAGTATTTTCTATCGAGATTCTTTAAATATTTTTCGCAAGCGATTCCCCAAGTTTCTGAATAATCCCCACTACCAAAGCATTTCCCATAAAGAAAGCTCTTCGAACGTCGGAAACTCCTTCGGTATGCCCTTCCGGGAACATGTTGAGTTTCTCAAGTTCAACAGGAGTAAGCCTTCTTTTGCGTCCATCTTTTGTCTCTATAACGTGTTTGAATCTGGATGGAGATGTTCATCCTTCACCTGTAATAATAGTGCGGGAAGGGCTGTCTAGTGAGTCTGGAAATACCATTCCGCCTTCCGAATAATTGTATTCGAATCCACTTGTTTTATTGACTCTTTTCTCTTTTTTACCCCCTTTCTGATATTCCCATTTCGGGAGTTCGCTATCTTTGATAAAATATTCTTCTGGTACTTTGTTGTCATCGATGATTATTTCCCCGAGCGTTGTACGATGTCATTCATAATTCGGTGTTGCTTTCAGAGTTATTACTTTACGGTCAATTATTATTCCGGCATTTCTAAAAGGTGAACTATCCGGTTTGGATTTGTTGAAACCTGCAGAAATTTCTTCCAAGTTCCCAGTTATTTCGAATTCTGATAATTCCTTGATATCCTCCATAATTGGAAATGCTCCAGCTACCGTTCATTTTTTTGTTATCCATTGTATCGGATTGCCTAATTTCTTTATTCGTTTGGCAATGTCTGTTGATTCATGATATGCCATGAAAAAAACCCTTCTTCGTCTTTGAGGCATTCCGTAGTCGGCCGCATTTATGACGCGCCATTCCACGATGTATCAAAGATCCGATAAAGAGGAAAGCATTATTGAAAAATCCCTACCTCGCTGGCTTACCGGCGATTTAAGTAGACGGTCAACATTTTCAAGCAATAGGTATTTTGGTTTCGTTTTTTTCTCATTTATTATTCGGTAAATTTCCCACCATAATACCCCTTTCTTACCAACTATCCCCTGAGAATATTTTAATGATTTTGCAACGGAATAATCTTGACAAGGAAAGCCTCAGACAATCATATCGTGTTCCGGTATTAGCTCGGTTGGAACTTCCGTAATGTTTTCATTGCTGTGGTTTTCTTTTCAGAAACGCTTTACATAAATGTCGGAGGCATGCTGAGTTTTGGTGGATGGTTCCCATTGGTTGCTCCATGCTATTTCGAAAATATCCTTGTTGGACTGAGTGAGGCCAAGTCGAAATCATCCAACTCAGGCAAACAATTCGATGAATCGTATTTTCTTCTTTGATTCGGACATATTTTTCAATTAGGAAGCTAACTTTCATGACGGTTGGGATTATATTTGTATTGAAAGAAAGATCAAAAGAAATTCTCAAGAAAAATTCATATGTGTTATAAACAAGTGTATTTTTACAAAACCAGATTACCCTTAGAATCATTATATATGTACTTTATACATATATTGATATTTTCAAAAAGAAATAAACTTGCCAAAAATCATAAAACCATTAGATCATGATCCCTTATATCCTAACAATTTCATATGAAAAATACCACGGCATACCGATTCCGAGAGTTAGAATCGGAAATCAAAAAACACCTAACCCATTATAAAAAATTTTATAAAACCAATTTCACGGAAAGTTCCGACATCGAAATATATTGAGAAAATGAATTCTTTGGATGAAAAATCGAAGCTTACCAAGATATTCTCGCTTTAATCCGAGAATGACAAATATTGCCTTCCGTGAATTAAATAACTTTTCCCACAATGTAAAAATTCCCAACATCAATGTAAAAATATTTGACATTAACCCCAAACCATACTAATGTACCGCTACATTACCAAACTCACCATGGCCACTTCGACCATCAAGCAAGCCCGCGAGAATAAGAATCTCAGCCAGGGCTTCCTCGCGGAATCGTTGGGGATTTCCCGCCCGACCTACAGCAATATCGAGAAATGACTGAGCAACATTTCCCTAGGACAAGCCGTTCGGCTGACTTCGATCCTGGATTTGACCCTCGACGACCTTCTCGGCGAAACCCGCGCGGAATGAATCGGGAACATCGACCGCGAAAAATTCAAGGAAATCCTCAAGAACTGCATTTCGTTCTGATCCGACCCCGATGGGCGGATTACGAAGACGAAACTCGCGAAACTCGCGTACCTGATAGATTTCTGATGGTACTACCGGCATCTTGAATCCCTGACGGGCTTGGAATACCGTCGAATCCAGCACGGTCCGGTTTCGGATACCTATTTCTGAGTCCTGGAAGAATTGCAGAATTCAGAATCCATCGGCATCCAACCGAGCGGAAGGGCGGCCATGATAGAAAATATCTCGTCTCCGTACGTGTCGCTGCTCAGCGAGGAGGAATTGTCATTCGTCAAAGAGGTCTGCGCGAAGTGGAAAGGCAAGAATACCGAGGAAATCGTGAGATTTACCCACGAACAGCTCCCATGGAAAATCTGCCGGGAAAACGACATCATCCCCTATGAAATCATAACCCAGGAAGACCCCGAAAATGTCTACTAGTCCATTGTTCGCCGTCAGCACTTCGCGTTATTGCGAGAGGCACTTCGCAAAAGGCTACTCGAAAGGGTATGGAAAAGCCTGGATATTGACGTTCCAGGCGATTTTCCGATTGCTCGAAAACGTCGATAAGTTGCTGGGAACGAAGAAATTAGAAATTATCCACTCCTGTCGAGAGGGGCACCGACATATCGTGAAGGGCGAATTCTCCATTGCCGGAACGAACGTGTCAGCACATGCTTCCGGGAATCGGTTCATCCTGTTTTTGGATTTGGAATCCAGGGAAGTCCGCTTACTCCTGATCTATGGAAAGAACGACATCGTCGGAGCCCATGAAACCTTGTGGTGGCAAAACGAAATAAAAGCTTACCATAGCGAACTGGTAAGCTTTTTTCCGGGATTGGACTAAGGTATTACTTCTCCTTATGCTCCCTCACCTTGATATGCAACTCTCGTAACTGCTTCTCGTCAATCTCAGTAGGAGCTTCCATCATCGTGTCTTCCGCCTTTCCGGATTTCGGGAACGCGTAAATCTCTCGGATGTTCGTTTCGTCTTTCAAAATCATCAGCAGCCGGTCGAACCCGAACGCGAATCCCCCATGCGGAGGCACTCCGTACTGGAACGCGTTGTAGACCGCTCCGAATTTTGCTTTGACTTCTTCTTCTCCCTTACCGACAATCTCGAACGCCTTGACGAGCGCCGCGATGTTGTGGTTCCGGACGGATCCGGAGAGGACTTCATAGCCGTTGCAGGCGAGGTCGTACTGGCATCCATAGATGGAGAGTGGGTCGACGCCTTCCTTGAACGCGTCCACTCCGCCATGGGGCATGGAGAATGGGTTATGTTCAAAATCGTAGCTGCCATCGTCCTTGAGTTCATACATTGGGAAGTCGGTAATCCAAGCGAAGGCGATTTCGTTTTTGTCCACGAGGTCGAAGGCGTCGCGCATGGCGAGACGAACTTTGCCAAGAACCTTGCAGACAAGCTTTCGTTCCCCGGCTCCGAAGAAAATCATGTCTCCGGGTTTCGGAGCGAACCGCGCTTCGAGCGCGGCGAGTTCGTTGCCAGTGAAAAACTTGAGAATGGGAGATCGAGGGCCTTCGGCTTCGTAGATAATGTAGGCGAGTCCCTTCGCTCCTTCTGACTGAGCTACTGCGGTCATTGTGTCGATTTCGGAACGACTCATGATACCTTTACCTGTTGATCCTTCGTATTTCATGGCCTTGACGATTCCACCATCCTTGACCGCCTGGGCGAACACGGAGAATCCGGAATCTCGGAAGTCCTCGCTGAGGTCCTCAAAGTGCATATCAAAACGCACGTCCGGCTTGTCGGAACCAAAAGTGTCAATGGATTCGCTATGGGTATATCGGGGGAAAACGGCGGATTTGAGGTGCTTGTGGGGAACCATTTTTGCAATGAGGTCGCAAGCGAAGGGTTCCGCTACCGCGAAGATGTCTTCTTGCTCGACGAAACTCATTTCGCAGTCGATTTGGTAGAATTCGCAGGAGTGACGGTCGGCTCGGGGGTCCTCATCCCGGAAACATGGGGCGATTTGGAAGTACTTGTCCACGCCTCCGACCATGAGCAGCTGCTTGTACTGCTGCGGAGCCTGGGGGAGCGCATAAAATTTGCCGTGGTGGAGTCGGGATGGAATGAGGTAGTCTCGTGCCCCCTCGGGAGAAGATGCGGTGAAGATCGGGGTCTGAACTTCCAGAAATCCACGGTCGCTGAACCAATCTCGGGTAAAGCGGTTCATCCGAGCTCGGAACTCGATAGTCTCAAGTACCGGTTTGCGACGGAGGTCGAGGTATCGGTGTTTGAGACGGATTTCTTCATTTGCTTGGGAAAAATCGTCGATTTCGAAGGGGGGGAGTTTGGATTCGGAGAGAATTTCTGCCTGCTGAACTACCACTTCGATATCTCCAGTCACGAGCTTTTCATTACTCTGACCTTCGGGACGAGCCCGAACGAGCCCGGTGACTTTGACGACGTATTCGGAACGGTAGATTTCCGCGAGCTTGATAGCATCGGGGGTAGCTCCATCTGCTGGATCATAGACGGTCTGGGTAATCCCGTAGCGATCCCGCATGTCAATGAATATCACTCCACCGTGGTCTCGTCGATTGGCAACCCAAGCGCTCAGAGTAACGGTTTGTCCGATATTTTTGGCGGTCAATTCTCCGCAGGTGTGACTTCTGTGCATATATTTTACGATAAAAAAGAGCGGTGAGCCCGCGCTGAAACGGGGGTATTATGGGAAAAACGGCCAAAAAAGCAAACCGGGGTGAGGGAATTCGACTTCTGGGTATAAAAAAGCTCCGATTTCTCGGAGCAAGGGAGGATTCATAATCAAACGGTATCCATGGTCATGGGTTCTTTGGTAGGAATCTTTGACTTTTTGGCGTAGACCAAGGCATAGTTGATTCTGGCCCGCAGCGTGGCAGGAATTCTATGTCTTTTTTTTAAACTTTTCGCTCGGAGGATATTTTCACCGGTTCGTCTTTCGACTTCCGAGATAACAGATCCAGCAACGAAGAATCCTTTCAAAAAAAGTTTCAGTTTCATAGTATCATTTGTTTTTGTAAGACGGACTTCTCAGTACGTCAGTTCCTTGGTACCTCGCAAACTTCGGAATTCCCGATTGATGGGAAGCCATGATTGCCCGGCGTGATCGCGAACGCTGATTTGCGTTCGGCTGGCGACGTCATAGAATCTCACGTTGCCGTGAGCATTGGTCATGCCCTTTTGGATGCAACCTGGTACGCGGCTTTCCGCTTGTACCAAAATTCCAGCCAAAGGTTTGCCTGACACATTCAATACGGTAAGGTTAGCCAAAATTCTTCTCCTTGTTGGTGAACGTCCTGATAGACATTCGAGTTCATAATATGAATCATGAGTTTTTTGGCAAGAAAACCTGGCTCTATTCCACCCAATGGGAAAATAAAACCCTAATTTCTTGATTCACAATAG
>JAVHRB010000020.1:0-18381 GCA_036171455.1 Patescibacteria group bacterium | reverse complement strand
GGATTGTAGGATCTAGGTCATACCCCGTCAGCTTGCTGCGGGGTGATTGATTTAGATCGTACCTATAAAATGTTGAAACAGGCCCGAAATGCAAGACGGGTTTGAATTATTCTACGGATCATTATTATTTGTGGACTGTATTACGGATATACCTACTTGAAAAAGCCGGAACATGCCGATATACGTCAGAGAATTATGAAAGAAGTCCAAATGAAACTGACCGAGTTTATTGCGCCATTAGTTCAAGATATGGTGGGGGGGATTCTGACGAATATGCAGGGGAGCGGGGGATTACTCTGAAATATCCAAATAGGAAATATCCCAATGGGAGAAGTTCCCATTGGAAACACTTCTGTATGAGAGACTCTGACTGGTGAGGTTCAGCCAGTTTCTCATAATTCTCAGATGACTCCCCTGACAAAACCAACTATCATTACTCCGACTATCACCCCGGAAATGATTCGGGCCGTACAGGAATCTATGAGAAAAAAATAGTCTCAAATGCTTTTTGATATACTATCGCACTCCCTGGTCCATTGCTACATTGCTTAATCGGTCGGCTTCTTTGTTTTTTTCTCTTGGCACATGAACAAAAGTAACCGCAGTCGAACTTTGTGAAATGAGTGTTTTTATTTGTATATGAAGTTCTTTGAGGCCCGGATTTTTTACTTTGTAATTGCCTTTGAGCTGCTCGATAACCAATTTGGAATCAGCTCGAAGTTCAATTTCTGTAGCTCCGAGCGCTAAAGCTCGCTCAATACCAAAAAGGGCTCCGGAATACTCTGCGATATTGTTGGTGGTTTCTCAGAGGTATTTGAACCGACGTTCTACTGGAGTGTGGTCCGGAGTGCAAATATATACTCCCAATCCCGCTGGTCCTGGATTTCCACGGGCTCCGCCATCGGAATAGACGATGAGTTTGGTCATTTTTCGTAGTTATCGTGCGATGTTTCCCCAAAAATTTTCAAATTTTCCTTCCAAATCAGTGATTTTAGGAATCTGTTCCAAGTCCCGTACGAGGTTCATGGTAAAATCTTCCAAGTTTTTTTGTAATTCTCGGATTTCGTTTTCGTCCAAAAAATCAGCCTTTCGTTGGAGTATCTCCAAAATGCTCCGGTATGAGGAGAGGTGTTCCCGAATCGATTTTTCCAGAGATTGAAAAATATAGGTTATCTCAGTAGAAAGAATGAGCTCCATGTCTTCCTTTGATTGAGAAGCTCGGAAGACGGTAAAAATTTCATCGGAAATCCATATGTTTTTTTCAACGAATCGGGAAAGTATTTGAAAAACGATACCGGAACTGTTCAAATTAGCTGCTTCAATCCTATCATAGAGTCATTTCTGACCACTGATTTCGATTCAAAAAAGCAAATGAGACAGGGAATACATATCATCTGGTCCTATTTTCCAAAAATCTCAAATGGTGCTGCTGGCCCGATAATATCTACCAATGAGTCATTTGGCAGTTTCGCTGATTTTCCAGTCCATGCCATCGGAAATATCCTGATCGTCTTTCTCAAAAACGGTGGCTTCATAGACATCACTTAAAGCTTCTCGGACGAGTTCACGGCTGAGTAACAGTTTGAAAAAATATTCTTGAGCTTGGGCTGCCATGTATTTTTGTAATTAGTCTTTCATACTTTCGACACCGCTGACGATTTCAGAAACTTCTTTGGTAATATTGGCTTGACGGGCTTTGTTGAAACTGAGTGTGAGTCCTTTAACTTTTTTGTCGGCGGAGTCTTTCGCATTTTTCATAGCAACCATACGGGAAGCATGTTCGCTCGCTTTTGCCTCGAGGAATCATTCGAATACGATAAGATCATAGATCAATGGAAGAATGGTCTCGGTTATGACTTCTATATTCGGTTCGAACTCATATTCGATGGGGTAATCCACCCCAATAATTGGAGTACCGATATCCGCAAAAAAACGAACAATTTCCGCTTCTGTGAGAGGAAGGAGTGTTTTGATAAGCGGTTTCTGGTTGATAGCGGAAATAAAATGAGAATACACAATTCGTACCCGGGTGAATTCTCCTTCGGCAAAAAGTTTTTGAAGAAATCGAGATACGAGTTTGGCATCTTTCGGAGTGATATTATCTTTGAGAACATCGGAAAAATCTCCCGCTAGGATGTTTCCCGTGCGTTGAACAAAATCCCGTGCCCGTTTCCCCGCGGTGACGAATTCGAATTTCATTTCCGGATGATTCCGGATTTCCATCGCGATTTCTTTGAATACGTTCACGTTGTATCCGCCACAAAGCCCCTTATTTGAGGCAATGAGCAAGATAAGCTCTTTCGGTTCTGCATTTTGGCCTTTAGAAGTATCGGAAATACTACCGAGGTGACGCAATACTTTGGCAGCTTCCAAGGCGAGTGGTCGAGCATGAACCGCAGCATCCTGAGCTTTTTTCATCTTTACCGTGGAAATGAGTTCCATGGCTTTGGTAATTTTCCCGGTGTTTTTTACGGATTTGATGCGTGCTTTGATTTCTTTGGATCCTGCCATGTGATAGAAGTAATAGGAATGAAAAAATGAAGTTATTCGAGAGGAGTAAGGGGGGAAGATTCGGAGATAAACGGTTGTCGCTCAGTATCTTGAAAATCGAGAGAATTCGGATTAGCCGAATTATATGTCAAACTATAGACTCGATCTTTGAGGGAAAACCAATACATTGCGTGTCGTTCGGTAAATCGGTCACGAAGCGTATCACGAACGGTATTTTTTAAATCTTTGGTTTTCCTACTCAAGAGATTCAATCCATACGCCAGTGTTTCATCTTCGACCTTCATAGCAAAACGATAGGCTTTTGGAAAGTAGTTTTCTTCTTTTTCCGATGGTATTTCTGAAAGAATATTTATGAGAAGTTCGAGTCGTAAATTATCGAGTGGAACATCGCTTGAAAGATAGGACAAAGCAAATTTAGTTCCTTGTGACCAATTTTTACCATCCATACGGTCATAGTAGAGATAGGATGATGCTGAACAATGGTTCTGATCGAAGAGTCAGAGTTCCTGAAGGAGAAAATCAGCTTTTCTGACAGAGATATAGTTTTCTTCTTTGTGATTTATAATTTGTACGGCGGAGCTAAGTTTTTCGAGAAGTAAATCATTGTTTTTTTGCTCAAAGAGCATTTTGAGATTTAGGTCAACCTTATGAATCTTGAGATATGACCTAATGAAATTGCGTACCCCATTGTTTTTTTTTCCGGTAATCTGCTGTTCATGAGTATGTACCACGTCAGCGATTTTTTTGTGGAGATAGTGAAGTTCTGCGGGGATGGTTTGTCCATTAAATCGGTACTGACAATACATAATAACGTCAGCTGCTTCTTTATATTTCAACAAATATGCTTTGAGTTGGTCTTCTGGATAGGAAAGTACCAAAAGATGTTGGAGTGGTCCGAGTTGATAGTGGGGAGAGAATGGGTTTACAGGATTCAATGCCGTTTCCACAGAATCCTGTATTGATTCCATCATAAAAAACGTCGTCGGATCTTCCGAGACCTCCGAAACGCGTCTTCTTTTCCTGAATCGGTCCAGCAGATTCATGTGCCACTATTTAAGAGTACTGAATATTTTGTTGAGAAGCGCTTTTGATTCATCATTTAAATCCTTTGATTCTCTGATAGTTTGCAGAGTTTTGTCTTCCTTGTCAAGTTCTAGGTACAAATCTTTCTCGAATTCCTTGATTTCAGAAATATTGAGTCCGTCAAGTATTCCCATGGTTCCAGCATAGATGAGCGCCACCTGTTTTTCAAAAGGAATAGGCTCGTTGGTACCCTGTTTGAGAATTTCCACCATACGTTTTCCTCGTTCGAGTTGTTTTCGGGTATCTGCATCCAGATCTGACGCAAATTGAGAAAAGGCTTCGAGTTCTCGGAATTGTGCCAAATCGAGTTTGAGTGTTCCAGAGACTCGCTTCATAGCCTTGGTTTGTGCGGATCCTCCGACACGGGAGACGGAAAGTCCCACGTTGATTGCCGGTCGAACTCCAGAGTTAAAGAGACTGGATTCGAGGAATATCTGTCCGTCAGTAATCGAGATAACGTTGGTCGGAATATATGCGGATACGTCACCTCCCTGGGTTTCGATGATAGGGAGTGCAGTAAGAGATCCGGCACCGAGTGCATCGTTGAGCTTAGCAGAACGTTCGAGGAGTCGTGAGTGGAGATAGAAGACGTCACCTGGGTAGGCTTCTCGACCTGGTGGTCGTCGAAGGAGGAGAGACATTTCTCGGTACGCGTTTGCGTGTTTTGTGAGATCATCATAGATGATGAGTGCGTGCTCTCCCTTGAGCATGAAGTATTCTGCGATCGCACACCCTGCAAATGGAGCAAGCCATTGCATGGAAGCTGGAGCTGAAGCACCTGCTACGACGATGGTTGTGTATTCCATGGCACCCGCCTTTTTCAAATCTTCTGCCAGGGCGATGACTTTGGAGTCTTTTTGTCCGATGGCAACGTAGACACATTTTACGTTCTTTCCTTTTTGGTTGAGAATCGTATCGATGGCAATTTGGGTTTTCCCGGTTTGTCGGTCTCCGATAATAAGTTCTCGTTGCCCACGTCCGATTGGTACGAGCGCATCGATTGCCTTGATACCAGTTGCCAGTGGTTCATGAACCGATTTCCGGCTCATAACTCCTGATGCTACGCGTTCGGTAGGGTAGTGGTCACTCGCCTTGATAGGACCTTGCCCATCTACGGGATTTCCAAGGGCATCAACGATTCGTCCGAGGAGCGCATCTCCAACGGGGACTTCGAGGATTTTTCCGGAAGTTTTGACGATGTCACCTTCCTTAATGGTTCCGAATTTTGAGAGTACCACGATACCTACGGAGTGTTCCTCGAGGTTGAGTGCCACTCCGACGGCACCGGATTCAAAATTTACTACTTCGTTGTAGGCAACTTCTCGAAGTCCGATAACTCGGGCAATACCATCTCCGAGATAGACAACTACTCCAGAATTAGAACGTTCTGGAGTCATATTTGTACTGTCGATTTGGTTTTCTACGTCTTTTATGAGACGGTCAATAAGGTTCGTGGTCATACTAATGGTTTATATTTTGAGTAAGGGTGGTAAATGATCCGTCATACAAGGTATCTCCGATGAATACTCGAATTCCCGCAATGAGTTTTGGGTTTTCTGTGTATACCATATCCGATTTGTTCACTAGGGAAAGTTTTTTCAGAAGCCCATCCGCGGAGCTTTTTTCGCTCCCAACTGGCAGTTCTACACGAATTTCCGTCTGGCTGATTGTTTTTTTGCCTGCCTGTTTACGGATAGCTCGCATTTGTCGGAGTTCCCGAAGCATATTTTCGAGATCCGTCAAACTCGCTCCTTTGAAAAAAGGAGCGAGAACGCTGGATGGATTTGATGTATTGGTCATGAAACGGTTCTAATTATATTTGCTTGGCAAACTGCTCCAAGAGTTCCGCATTTTTTTTGGAATCTCCGAAGAGTTTGGCATTCAGATTAATAGCCACTCCAAGAATCTTGGTTCGCATTTCTTTCTCGAGAGAAAGACGCTCGGAAGCAATTTCATCCAGTGCTTGTTTTTTGATACCGGCAGCTTCGTCGCTGGTTTTCGAAAGGGTGAGGGAAGATTCTCGCTTGGCGAGCTCCCGTGCGTTCTTTCGGATTTCGTTCGCTTCGCTTTTGGCGATATTTACCAATTCTTTCGCTTCTGTCTTTGCCTTTTCTACAACGAGAGTGGCATCGGCAGTTTTTGCCTCCAATTCTTCTCGCTTGAGTATCTCGCTGTCAATATGTGCGAGATACGGAATAAATACGAATTTTCGGAGTACGTAGATGATTATGGCAATATTAACCGCTTGGATCAGAAGTGAACTGAGGTCAATCATTTCCATAAATTATTACTTGATGAGGAAAAGTGAAGCAAAGGCAAGAAGTCCTGGAACTTCACAAAGCGCGATAGCCGTAAGCATTTTTGCATTGATATCGTTAGAAGCTGCTGGATTTCGTCCAATGGCTTGCATGGCACCCATACCAATAAGACCGATACCGACTCCGGAACCGATTACTCAAATAAGCGCAATTGGTAAAAATTGTGTTCCCATAAAAATAAAAATTAGAAATAAACCCTGCTCAAAATCAGGAGTGAAAAGCCTGTGGCTCCTCGCTCCCAGCTTTGAATTAGTGGTGAGAGTGGAGTGACTCCTTGATGTAGAGTCCGGAAAGCGTCATGAAGATGTAGGCCTGGAGGAATGCTACCAAGAGTTCAAAGAACCAGAAGGGGAGCGTGAGAATTTTTCCGATGTCATAGCCAGGAATCAGGGTTCCAATATAAGTAACTACCGCAATCAGGATAATACCCACAAATATATTCAAAAAAAGTCGGAGTGACAGGGAACCGATTCGGATAAATTCCCCAAAGAAGTGAAGCCAACCAATAAACACACTTACGAATTTTTCAGCGATGGAGTTCCCTTCGAAATTAAAAAGGTAGTGACCATAATGTTTGATAAACCCCCGACTATAAACCCCCGTGGCTTGAGCTACAAAAATAATGGTTGTAGAAAGCACGAGCGTAGTGTTAAGATCCGAATTTATCGGTCGGAGGTAGAATTCTGCCCTCGGGAAAACAAGATTGATTATATCGATCACCAATCAGAAAATATTTGCAAAAAATATAAAAACGAAAAATCCCGCAACGAGCCAAAGATATCGTCGTGCCGCCTTCGTATCCCCGAGGAGTTCCAAAAAGAAAACATCTAATCGATTCACGAGATCTATTCCAACTGCTTTGAGTTTTGGAGCTTTGTTGGTGGTTGCTGCGCGATACAGGAATACTACTACTACAAAGAGTACCACCATGAAAATCCACGTTGTGAAGACGGTGGTAATGATTTCTTTTCCGAAAATTTCAAAACCAGGAACTCCCTCGCCTCGAATCGTCGGAATAACGGGTCCGATGTGCTCTGAGGCAGTTTGTGCGGAGTTCGCAAATGCGGTTGAAAAGAAAAGTGACATGAAATGATATTTCGTAAAAATCGCGAAAAGTATATTGAATGTAATCTTAAAATCAAACCAAGATTACGTATAATGCAGCGAAATTTACGTTCGAAAAACTTTCTTACTATTTTTTGCATGGAAAATCCGAAAAGTGGGAGTAGAATTTCACAAGAATATTTTACAAACCTTTTTTTAATTCCTGCATTTCTAAATTGGAATTTTTCATTATCTGTTGATATTCCGTACCTCTCATTTTTTCTTTCAGAGCCTTCATTTCTTGGAGGTACACGATTTTGTTTTTGAGCTCGAGATAATTTTTGCTGTATTTTTTAACCATGACGAGTTTTACGAAAAATGCTATTCCAATAATTACCGTAAAAATCGCATAGATTTCGTTTCCTGTAGTCATAAAAAAATTATAGATGGCGTGGAAAAATATGGAAAGGGAAAAACCGGTAACGAGGTATTTGATAGTATAGTATTTGGATATCGAATGAATGTGCACGAAAGGTATTTTTTTGAGTCGTTTTAAGAGTTTGGTCGTTTTTGAAATTTCCAAATTATCAATCAGCTCGAATTTCATGAACAATGCTTTTCCAAAATAGTATCCGACGACGGCGGAAAAAAAGATGTGGGAGAGTGTGGAAATAATTATCCGAACGAGAGTAATCGTGAGAACGTTTGCATTTGTATCGGTATTCAGAAAATAGATATAGGCTCCAGTTTCAAAAAAAGCGAAGCCTATCGCTACATAGGTTATGGCAAAAATACAGGTAACAATGCTTGTAAGGATTCCGAGCTTGGTCGCAATTTTCTTGAAAAAATAGAATTTCCCGAATTCCTCGAGCGCAGCTGGGATTATGAGCGAGAAAAACAGTGCGAACAGTCACATGCTGCCGATTTTAAACCCGGTGGCATTGAAGCTGTTTTCGACGTTTTTCACAAAATTGCTCACTTCTAGGTTTCCCGTGATAAAGAAAAGATTAACATTGATTTCTTTGCCGAACGAGATATATACCGTCTGCAACAATCCCAGCAAAATTCCCCCTCAGAGTATGAGGAGGGATATTTGTTTAAAGGAAAACCCTTTGAGAAACCATACCAGTCCGATGCACGATAGTACGAGAATGATGTACGGAAGAATGACATTCATTGTATCGGGCATTGATAATATGACTATTTATTTATTCGTTCGTGAGATCGTTCAATTTTTTGATGACGTCCCCTACCACTTTCTCATTGGCTCCAGAACCGGAGGGTAATTGGGTTTTTACTGCGGTACTCGTATTTGTTACCGGACCAACTGGTTCGGATTTTTTTGACTTTGCCAAATAGAGTCAAACGGATCCTCCTGCTAATACGGCAATGGCTAATATGATGACAAATTTGTTTTTTAGGAATTCCATAGGATATAGGTTAGAATGGTGTTAGAGTGCTTTACTGGGATAGACTAGCGGTTTTTACGAGAATTTGCAAAGTTTTTTCGTTTTTTGATAATCGTAAAACCAACTAAAAGTGAAATAATTCAGAGAATAGCCAATTTTGAAGGTCAAGTTTGTATGAGGGTGCTTGGGGAATAAGCAGTGGATTCTGTTCCATCGGAACAGACAGCCCGAATACTGAATTCGTCGTATCTTACCACGCCGTCAGAGACATAGATAGTATAGTTTATGTTCGGAGTATCTTCGACGAACACATAATTTCCGTTCGAATTTTTTTTGTACACTTTGTATCGAATTGCCTCTGGAATAGAATCCCAGGAGAGGATGCTTTTGCCTTGTTGAACAGACAGTTTAACTCCGGAAACGGTCGGTATAGTGCATTTTTCTGGAGAAAGAAGCGATAGGTCTGCGGTAAATGGTTTTGAAACTGCCCCAGTAATTGTTTCTCCATTGTTACCGATTCCCGCAATGGAAAGGGTATATTTCGAAACGGAAAGATTTGGGATATACCAAACGTAGTCACCCGTATCTTTTCGGATCTGTTCTTTTGGAAAAGTGACTGCTTTGTTCCGAGCTCCGGCCTGGTCGACGTAGTTGAATTCGAATTTTTGGATATCTGCGGTATCGTTTGTTACTCGGAAGGTAACCGTGACTTTTTTGTCACCAGTTTCTAATTTTACAATGGTGAAAGTAGGTGATGGAGAAGCGGTCGAAATCTCCGAAGGAGTCGTGGTAGTAGTAGGAAGTATCGGTGTCGACGTTGGAGTTACTGCGGTTGGTACCAGGGAGACGGTAGGTGTCGGAGGTATGTTTGTTACCGGGTTTCCCTCGATAACGATGCTGGAATTACCAGAGATGTTCGGATAGGAAACGTCTGCAGCACTCACTGTGAAGGTTCCAGCTTTGGAGAAGGTAAGACCAATGGAAAAAGTTTTTTTTCCTTGATCAGTAGAATTGAATGTATAGCCATTAACATACGGGACTGTAGCGGAGGTATCGTTTGCTACAGTTATAGTGACCGTACCTCGGTAACTCGAAGCTACTTCGTTACTTTTGTTTTTTGCCTGTATGGTAATCGTGGTATTTTCTCAAATCTTTCCGGTAGGACTCATGGAAATTTCCAAATGATCGGCACTGTTTGCAGATGCTGGTGGAGTCGTGGTGGTCGTCGTTCCGGTGGATGTGACCGTTGTAGTACCAGTGCTCGTCGTAGTACCCGTAGCAGTTTCATGATCTCCTGCGAGTTGGTTGAGTATCGCATTGAGCACTGCGGGGTCTACTTCCGCATACGCCGGCGTAACGACGAATGCGGAGATTGCCGTTGCGAAAAACAGCACGAAATAAAGACAGGTTTTCGATGAGGCAACGACGTATCGGTGGTTTCACATAGGTAATTCTATATCAGTGTCTAAAAATGAGAATATAAGTATCCCAAAAAATTGCAAAAACAAAGAATAGTCTACCGTTGATTCCATAGGGAATTCAAATAGTAAAAACGGTCCTTTGAATGACCGTTTTTACTATTTGAATCCTTTTTCGGGTAACTATGGATTTACTGTAAAAGTAGTCGCTGTCGCAGTACCCCACTGTCCTGTTTTAACATATACAGTATAGACACCAGTTGGAAAGCTCTGGGCGATGACCATACCGGAATTTAATTCTATCCGGTCACCTTCTCCCGTGGAGACGATTTGCCATTCGTCCTGATGTCCGTCATACGGTTTTGTGAGTTGTCTCCATACTGCACTACCTCCACTCGTACAATTCGTAGCGCCCGGTATATCAATACATGCCCAGGTGTCGTTGGGATTACCACCTTCGATGTATCCAGTCAAAGTATCACCGATAGAATAGGTGCTTTTATTATATACGCTTCTCGGAGTGGTGGAAATATCTCATTTTACCAGAGTTATAGTTACTTTATTCCCTGAAATATTCACACAGAAATTTACTTGTTTCCCTCCGTGGACTCGAGTATCTGCGGTACAACCCTCGGCACTTCGGATTTTGTAACCATTTTGAGTCAGCTGGATAGAACTCCAAGCTCCACCACCTACGGGGAGTGGCCAATATTCAGGAATTTTTCAAGATGCATCGGTTGTATAATTTCCAATAGTTCGTCCTACGTTCATACCTGCAGTACCTACCCATACTGCAACACCAGAAAGACCCTGACCCGTTGCAGCATCTAGCACGGTAAGTTGAATTCCAGATCCGGGCGTCGGAATTTTACAACCTTTGTCTCCATCTTGAATATTTGGAAAGGCACACGTCCAACCACAGGAATTCGCGCCGTATTGCCAGGTTTCGTTTGACGGACCCGGAGTCGTCGGTCATGTAGTAAATGGACTTGCGTTGTATTCTACGATTGAAATTCCATTTCCGAGCTGAGGCCGAGTACCAGAACAGGTAATTGGAACATAGGTGCAGGCCTGAGACAATACTGGACTTCCTCCCGTACATCCACTCGGACTTGATGATGTTACTGTTCTCGTCTGAGTATTGTCTGACTGACAAGATCCGAATGCACTGTAGGTCCAAGAGGTACAGGTATTTTGTATAGGACTACAACCAGCATCTCCATTTCTCGCATATCATGCTTCACATGACCAAACGCAGGAATAGGTATTTGGTTCTGTATATTTCCAAGTACTGTTCATAACAGTACCAACCATTCCTACGAGAGTATATCCACTGAGTTTGACACCGTTTCATTCTGGTGGATGTGTCCCGGCACAGGTAGGTTCTGCATAGGTACAAGCCTGAGACAATACTGGACTTCCTCCCGTACATCCACTCGGACTCGATGATGTTACCGTTCTCGTCTGAGTATTGCCTGACTGACAAGTTCCGAATGCACTGTAGGTCCAAGACGTACAAGTGACGGCATTGGTTACCATATCGATAAAGAATGCTTTCGTCGGTTGTCCGTAACTGTTTGCCCAACCGGTTGATTGTTTCCCGCAAACGAGCTTGATATCGTAGAATTTTCCACCGTCCGGAGCAAGGATGGGAATTACTTCATTTCCCTTTGCTGGGAGAAAGTCTCCACCGTTCGTTTTTGTTGTATAGGCCATTCCATTCTTTACGTATCCGGGATCTAGCCAACATCCTTCTGCGTTTTGAATATCCCAGCTCGCCGTAACGTTACCTTTTGAATTATCGAATGTATATCGTCCTCCTGATGGAATCGCAATCACGTCATTTTGCCCAAGCGTGAACGTTCCAGATGGAGTGGTAGTAGATGCTGAAGGGGTATATGGAGGAATAGTAAAAGTCTCGTTAAAGGTTTTGGTCGTGCTGTTTCCCGTCACTGTCCAAACCACGGTATAGGTTCCTGCCAACCATCCCTGATCATAGAGACCAGCTGCACTGGTAAAAAACGGAGCTGGATTGAGAGGGAGGTTTGTACCGGTCTTGTTTCCATTTGGTCCCGTGCTGAGCCAGGAAATAGTTTGAGCATTTTGGGAATTCCATGACAGGGTTTGTCCATCAGCGGTAATAGAACGATTGATAGTTAATTGTGGCTGAATATTTGCCGTATCAATCGATCCTGTATTAACCAGGGTTTCCAAAGAATCTACAATAGTTCCGAATTGACTGCCGGATTTTCTCAGCTCGTATACCCGTGGATATATATATTTGAAAATGAACGCATAATCAGGTCCAAGTTGAGCTCGTGTAGTATTATCCAATTGATCTACCTGACTGAGGTAGGTATCGATATAGGCTGTGTAGAGAGTATTGTCAACGGGGGTTCCTCCTTTTAGTTCCGCTTTCGCTTTTACTTTCGCTATGACCCCGTCGAGAACTCCGGCTCCAGCACCATTGGTAAGCGTATTCAATACAGCATCACTGGTAGCATCTCTCATGATGTAGGGGGTTGATTTGAATAATCCACCATTACTGGTAGCTCAAAAACTCACGAATGCGGAAGAAGCGAAAACACTGAAAACTATCAATGATCGCTGTATAAGTTGAGGCAACTGTTTCATAAAAATGTAATGAGGGCTAAGATACGAGGGACAGTGTAGGAGTGTTTTTTATGAAAAGCAAATGAAAATTTAACAAATTCTCACAGATTTTTTTGGAAAGTTGGATGAAATGGTGTACTATGAATTCGTTCTCATGAAAATTCGCCTGATTTTGATTTTCGCCTGATTTTTCACAAAAACTTCTGATATTCAGATCTAATAATAATTTTCTATGAAATCGTTCAAAAAACTCATTGCCACAGTGTTGCTCGCATGAATGATAATTCAAATTATATCTATTGCCGATGCTGCGACTTTGAAAGATACCGTAAACGCTATCCAGGCGACCCCAACAGGTCTCCCAAACGTTGCGAATCCTCGGGGGAATTTTGGAAATTTACTTTCTGAACTTTTTTGGGGAGTGGGGGATGGGACGAAAAATGGTACAATCAAACCGCAGTACTTGGATTATTCCGGTATTTCTACTTGGACTACGACTGGTTCGAATGCCTATTATGAGGGAACGGGTAGTGTGGGTATTGGAATTTCAAGTCCATATGCTGGAGCAAAACTCCATGTTTTGAACGGAGTTTCTGCTGCCGGGTCATACAATACCAACCGTGACGACTTCATCGTGGAAAACGGTTCGGGTCCGGCAGGAATCACGGTCATGTCCGCAATAAATAATCCGGCAGGCATCGAACTACGTTCTGGTGGTGGAATATCTTTTATCGCTGCTTTTACCAACCCGACGGTGAATTCCGATACGAGTTTCAGCGTGCAATGATCCAATGTAATGACTCTGCAGACCGGAGGTAACATTGGTATCGGGACGACGGCGCCTGCAGCGAAGCTCCAATTGAATCCAGGAACCGGAACGGAGGGTCTTCGTATTTTATCTAGTAACTTTAGTCCGTTCGTCGTTCGTAATACCGCGGATACTGCTGATTTGTTCCGTATCGATCAGAATGGGAACGTTACTGGCGGAAATATTCCGTCGGGAGCTGGGATGGGATATGACGAAGCTACCTATTTCGCGCCTCAGGCTCAATTTGAGGCAGGAAGTTTTCCGTTTACTATCCTTGCTGGAGTAACTCCTAGTTTTGCAACGGTAAATAATACTAATGTGCCCTTTAGTAAGGTTGCGACGTCTACAGTATTGACCGAATTCGCAAGTGATTTTATACCAGTACAACCCGGAGATACATTATATGGGGAAATCTGGGCTATGCGAGAAACCGGATCTGTTGGAAATGCGGGTTGATTGTATTATGGAGTTGCACAATATGACAAAGACAAAAAGCCGATAGCGGGAAATAAAGCACTTAATTATTTTGTTACTAATAATTCGACGGTTCCACAGAATAGCGTTTGGAATAAGTATTCCGGAACTATAACTCTTGCAACTTCCCATACTCCATATAGTACAAGCGATGGAGGACCGGTAAGATATGTGCAAGCCTATGTGATCGTAAATTACCAGACGGGTACGATTCCAACGAATTATGGAGGCATCCTATTGCGACGCGCTACGCCGTTTCGTGATAGCGGTGCAGTGAGTTTCAACGGGAACGTGGGGATTGGAACGAAGAGTCCGCAGACAGCGCTTGATGCGAATGGTAGAATACGTGCGTTCGGATGGGGTACCGAGCCTACTTCTGGTACTAGCCTAGAACTTTGATACGTTGGAGGAATCGGGAGAATCATGGCCTTTAATCGTTCAACTTCTGCCTACTCGGACATTGCTATCGGGTGAGGGAATCAGTTGTACGTTCAAAGCGGTGGCAATGTCGGAATCGGAACGGCGAGTCCGGGAACGAAACTCGCCATTCAGTCCGATGCCAATACGAGCGGAGCTCCTGCGAATGCCCAATTTTATATACAGGGTACTTCAAGTACCGCCAAAAGACTTTCCATAGCTTACAATACGAGTTCCAACTATGGCGAACTTTCTGCCGAGACGAGCCCGGGAGTGTATTCTCCGATTGTTTTGAATCCAAATGGCGGTAGCATAGGTATCGGAACTGCACTCCCTGGCACTTTGTTTGACGTTGCGGGTTCAGGTAATCAAAATTGGATTTCCCATTTCAAGAATTCTGCCAATGCCAACGGGAACGATATATATTTTGGCTATACGAATACCGGAACGAACGCTACCCGTGGAATGTATATTAACGGAGGAGGAGGTCTTTCATCGGATTTTGATTTGTTGGTAGGAGCTTTGGGAAAACTTACCGTTACCGGCGCTGGCAACGTCGGAATCGGTACGACGAGTCCCGGATCCAAACTGGATGTCCAAGATATCAATAATTGGAATAACGGTCCGGCAATGAACGTCACGAGAACTCAAAACCAAAACAGTTCGGTCGGACATGGGGTAAAGGTAGATCTAACTACCGCTGGAACTCCCGCATCCGTAAACTTGTACTGACTCTATTCAGATGTGTACACAAGTGGTGGAAGCTCTACTAATTACGGTCTGTATGTGAATCGCGGGTTGGGATATTTCGGGGGTAATGTCGGAATCGGTTCCACCAATCCGTCTGAACTTCTCACGCTTTCCGGCGCTTCGGGTCCGATCATCGGTCTCAATGGGGCTACGACCAATTACCGGGGAATCAAAATGTCGAACAGCGTGTGAACCGAACAGTGGTTCGCCGGAGCGAATGCTTCGAACAACTACGTTGTGCGACAGGGCGGTTCAACTGATATCATGACATTTTCTGGGGGAAATATCGGTATCGGAGTGGGTTCTCCCGATTCAAAACTCACCGTATACGGGAATCTGAAGGTATTATTCACGGCGAATCCATACGACCGGAATGCTGCAAGTATCGTTGATTTGGGAATATCCGGAATCACTGGTGCGTCAAACTGGGCCTTACGCGGAACGTACCAATATGGTAACGGGGTTTCATACAATAGTGTGGGCGGAGATTTGGATCTGATAAAGTCGATGGATGGAAATACGATTCTCGGTACGAAAAAAGATGGAACGGCACTGGGGTATGTCGGTATAGGAACGACGAGCCCAGGTACTACATTAGCCGTTAAGGGTAGTATATCCAAGGAGACGATTACCGGGATTGACAACACATGGGATAATTTCATCAAATACTGACATTATGTTGATTTGGAATCATGAACAGCGAATGTAAACCGCTGGCACGGAATCGATGCAACCATTTCGGCATGATGAGCAGCGAATAACAAAATGAAATTTCGCGTTTATGGTGGTGGTACTGGCAATGCTCCGCCGGTAGATGTGATGACGCTTCAATGAGATGGTAATATTATCGTGAACTCCTTAGCTGCCACATATGCTAACAGCTCAGCATTCGTGTGTGTTAATAACAGTGGACAGATTTATGCCAGCGAAGTCGCTTGCCCGTAAGTATTTCGAATCGGTCGAAAAAAAACTCCAGGAATGGAGTTTTTTTATATTTGAGATTGCTTATTTTTTTTGTACTCCGCTTCCCGGTACTCCGGAATCCGCAGGAGCAGCGGCTTTTTGCAAGCATTCGATATTGATCAGATCTGCTTTTTTATCGCCGGAATAGACGTTGAACGGCTTACATTCCTTGTTCATTGCCTGTTCCAGAAGACGGTTCACTGTGTCGGTTTGCCCCGCGATAAACGCATTTTGCAAAATAACGTTCTTGAAATTGCTGTACATATTATAGGAAATGTACAAGAAGGAAAATATTACCCAAATTGTGAGCAAGGCGGTCTTCCAGTTGATTTTGGATAAATTCATAGTGTTGGAAAAAGAGATGATAGTGCCGACATACTAGATATTTTTCGAAAATTACAAATTCGCTTCGGTATAAATTCCTGGAAATTGCGTAAAAACCGGTTGCAATTTCATGGTTAATCGGTATTACTCATAATATTTCCTTTGCTTTTCCATGGAAAAATCATGAATTCACCAAGAACAAATCGCATGGATTATCAAGGATTTCGAGTCTGAAATCGGAGATATCGCTCCGGGTGTCAAAACACAAGTCAATCAATTATTGGAAAAATATCTACCGGACCTGACATCCAGAAGATTGGCGTTTTCAGCCCACATTGCGTATTCGGAAGGACTCCGAAACGAGTTGATGGATTATATGGTGCAGGTATTGCAAGCGTTTTATGGTACGGTATTCCTCTTGGATCCCCAGCTCAAGAATCTGGAGATTTTTAAAAAGATGTATTTGGATCTTTGCAAATCGTTCATGCTTGACTTGCGAGCGCTTCCGGCAATGAAAGACGTTCCCGATATGGAAATCAAAAAAATGGTCCTGGAATCGCGACCGATATGATAGTTTTTTAAAAATTCCACGATGTTCGGCATCGTGGAATTTTTTTGAGTCGGAATTACATTCCAGCGCTGGCCTTTCGGATAATCGCGTATTCTCCCATATCTTTTGGTAGGGGAATCCATACGTCAAAACTTCCACCATGGGCGCTCACGAGACTTTCGCCCGCTTCGTTCCGGATTTCCGCAAGTTTCATTTCCATGGAATCTGTTGGGGAAATGATTCGGAGTGTATCTCCGACGTCGAACCGGTTTTTGACGGTGAGTCGGGCCATTCCTGTGGCTGGATTGTAGGACTGCACCATTCCAAGGTAATCTTCCTCTTTGAGTTCCGCATTTTTTTCGTAGTAGATTCCTTTGGCTCCTGGGTCTCCAACGAGGAATCCGGGAGTATAGCCACGGTTGGAAATCGCGAAAATTTCTCGAGAAAGTGCGACGTCGTCATAGGTTTCCCCACGTTCGATTGCATCGATGGCCGTGCGGTATGCGCGTCCGACTCCAGCGAGATAGTTAATGGTTTTACTTCGACCTTCGACCTTGAAACTGATAACCCCAGCATCCATGAGCTCCTTGAGATATCCGAGCAGACACATATCGCG
This sequence comes from Patescibacteria group bacterium, assembly GCA_036171455.1. Classification (GTDB taxonomy): domain Bacteria; phylum Patescibacteriota; class Gracilibacteria; order BD1-5; family UBA2023; genus CAIVSN01. The sequence continues at coordinate 1,083 of JAVHRB010000020.1, read as the reverse complement.
GGAATTCATGATATACGTCCCGTATTCGTCTTCGTCGATCGGGAGCATTTCGCCCTTTCGTTCGCGTTCTTCGAGGTAGAATTCTCCGGTGAGTTCCTGGTAATCCTCAGGTCGTCCGGTACTGTCATAGAGTTCTTCGGGAGAAGTGTCCTTGCTGAACACTTTGTATTCCCATCGGCAAGAATGCGAGCAGGTTCCCTGGTTCGGATCCCGGTGAGAGAAGTAGTTGGAGAGCAGGCAACGTCCGGAATACGCCATACAGATGGAACCATGGACGAAAAATTCCAATTCCATATCGGGGCATTCTGCGTGGATTTCCTGTATTTCGCGGAGGGCGAGTTCCCGGCTGAGAATGATTCGTTTTACGCCGATTTGTTGCCAGAATTTTACCTGGGCCCAGTTGGTGTTGTTTGCTTGGACACTCAAGTGGATTTCCGCATCGGGGAATTGTTGCCGAACGAGACTGATAAGTCCCGGATCTGACATAATATAGGCGTCGGGTTTCATTTCGTACATTTTCTCAAAAGCCTTCATGAACGGCTTGATCTTCATATTGTGTGCGTAGATGTTCGCGGTAAAATAGATTTTTTTGCCACGTTCGTGGCAGTAGGTCACCGCTTCCTCGAGAGATTCCCAAGTGAATTGATTTTCCCGGGCTCGGAGGGAAAACATCGGCACGCCGGCGTAGACGGCATCGGCACCGTAGGCAATAGCGTACTTCATTTTTTCAAAGTTTCCTGCGGGGAGGAGGAGTTCGAGTTTCTTGGTCATAGGAAAAATTATAAAAAATACGAGACCCTTCGAAGGGCCTCGTATGTCGGATCGCGCTTGATGCGGTTTTTTAGACAGGGGAGTGCCGCTCGAGCATATTTTGATATGCTTCCGTAGGTTGAATTACGGAAAAGAGAGATTCTGGAGCTTATGCACTACCCGCTCGCGAACGTGGGTATTGTAGGGAAAAACGTGGGAAATCAAGGGGAATATTGAGTGCTTAGGTAATACGTCAAAACATTTTGTGCATAATCCCCCATATGTGGATATTTCGTAACGAGATCAATTTGGGTTTTCCTATTAGAAATAAGT
>JAVHRB010000019.1:0-18462 GCA_036171455.1 Patescibacteria group bacterium | reverse complement strand
TCCGTATCCAGAAAGGACATACGCAAGAAAGTATGTAAATGTTTACTCCGCATACAAAAAAAGAAAGAGCTGATCAGCTCCTTCTTTCATCACTATGAATTCGTGTAAAATTGTGGTAGGTTTAGGAAGTGACAGTAAGCCTACTCCATTTCAAAAATTTTCTCCTGTGTTACGTACACGATCTGAGTATCTTTGTACCGTTCGACGAATCTCCCATCGTCATACGTGTGGCCGTGAAAGAAATATTTCGGGGAGTTCGTATCGATATATTCTCGTAGGGCATCAAAACCGAAGTGCACCGAATCCGTATTGTCGTTGATATCCCGTGGCGGGCAGTGACTGATGAAGACGTCGACTTTGGGCGCATTTTCCATACGCGCCGTACATTCTTCTTGCGTGCTCTGTAGGTCTCCGAACGGTTTGTACCGAACGTAGCCCTCGTATCCCATGAACGTGAACCCTTGGTATTCGAAGGTGGCAAGGTGGAGGTTTTTGATACCGAGCCGTTCCATGTATCTGCCATCGCAATGGTTGCCATATACTCAGATTTTGGGGATGTGCGTTATATCCGCAAGTGCCTGAATATCAAAATAATAGAGATCTCCCAATGTGATGATAAGCTCGATGTCCGGTTCCTCGGCCATGATTTCGGGTATCGTTTTTCGGGTCGATTGGTCGGCAATCAGAAGGATTTTCAAGGGTACTTGATAAGTTTTCGCCATGATACCTTATATTCCCAACCTTGCGAATATTTATTTCACGTTGATTTTTTCACCGTCTAACAGTGAGTCTTTTCCATCGGTTACCACGTTGGTTCCTATGGATATTCCTTCTATCCTGACGAATTCGGCGTTTGATTCCAATATTTTTACCGGGGTAAGTCGCACGGATCGGTCATCGTGTACCACGTAGACGGATGGAATCGAATATTTGGTCACTATGGATTTCAACGGAATCACCAAACCCTCGGTACCGGGATTTTTTGGATTTGCCCAAACTCGTTCTCCCGCCATGATTCCGGTTTTTGCGAGTGAGATTTCCAATGAATTTTTGTTCGTTTCCCCGAGTTTTATTGGACTCGAAGATACAATGGTTCCGGTGAATGTTTTTCCAGCTCCCGTTTGTAGCGAAATGATTTCTCACTTCCCGAGATTGAATTTTTCTCCATCAGCTGCGATAATAACTTTTTCTCCGTCCGGGGAAGAGAGAGAAATTACAGGAACTCACGTTCCTATCACGGTCCCCACATCGGAATATTTTCGTAGTACTACTCCATCAAATGGAGCTCGGAGTGATTGGTTTTCGAGAGTGTTTCCCGCCAGTCCTGCCTGCATTTTTGCTTCGGCGAGCCTACTTTTCAATTCGGCAATTTGCCCGTCGATTTCTCCGAGTTTTGCCTTTCGTTCGGATTCCAAAGTTGACATTGAATTTTGGCTTTGCATAACTGTTTTTTCAGCGAGTTTCTCGGTATCCCGTTTGATGGACAATTCCGTTGCTAGTCCGTTGAAATCCTTTTGAAAGGAACTGTTCGAAATGTCTTTTCCGATGTTTGCAAGGCTGAGATTTTTTTCAGCAAGCGATACGGAATCGTTGAGTTCTGATAATTTCAATTTTCGGTTTCGTTCGAACGCTTCAATAGCATTGCTGTTACCTTGGAGTCCACCTCCGGTCGGAGAATTCAAGACTTGTTCGATGTTCAATAAATATTCATTGGTTTTCAGTTGATAAGAATCGATGGTGGATTGAGTAAAATTGCTGGCAGGTATCGCGGTATCAAGAATGTTTTTTATATCGTGTAGCATTTCGCGAAGCGATACCATTGTGGGAATAGCCCGAGTAAGAGCTTCTTTCGTAACGGCCGGGTCGACAATGGTATTGTTAGCAATATTTGCAAAATACCAATCATAGGTTTCCCGATATTTTACATCAAAATCGTAGTAGCTTTTTTCTGCTTTCGTTTTCGCGTTCGTATTGAACAGATATTCGAATGCATCGTTTTTATTCCGATTTTCATCGGAAACTCCGAGGAATTGGTCTCCGTATTCCCGAGCGGTTCTCGCCAATATGAACGTATTTGAGAGGGATGCAAGTGATGAACGGTAGAGGCTTGATTCCTCGGAATTCAGGAGTTCAGTGGTATTTGCCAGTTGATTTTTGACGAGCTCCAAGGATTTTTTTGCCTGTGCCTGACGTTCTACGGCGGAGAGTACCGATCCGGAAAGCATTTCTTGGGAACTTTTCAGATTGTCCTCGGAGAGTTTGGTATCATTTTTCGCTATTTTGAGCCGTATTCCTGCGCTTTCAATATCAGATGCAGCACTGAGTAACCGGCTCGCGTAGAGATTGTCTGTAGATTTTCTGATATCCAAAAGTGCGGAATACACAGAATCAGAGCTGCCACTGGAGAGTCAGAGCACGATGTTTTGTGTTCCTCTGGCCATAATACTACTTTCTTCCCCCGAGAGTTTCGCGAGAAGGTCTCATTTTTTGACGGATTGACCGATTCGGACGTTCATCTCGGAAATCCTACCGGAGCTCTTAAATGAAAGTTCCGCGCTTTCTCGTCATTGAACAATGCCTTCGATACGGTCACTATTCGTGATAGAACCGGTCGAAACTGTTGCGACTGTCACAGTTTTAATGATTGCTTCTTCAGTTTTTCCACATGATGTCACGAGAAATGTCGTAACTAGGAGTATAATAAGGTATTTCATGTTCGATTCGGTTAAAATGAAAATAAATTATGGATTTCCCGGATGAGTCCGGGGTTGATTTCATCCGTGCATGCCTGTAAACAGTATTCTTTTGCGAGGGATTCCAATAGGACCAGAAATATCTGCGCTCGCTCCGGATTCCAATAATAATGTGAAACGAGAAGTTTTCCGAGGTCGGTACGGAGTTCCGTTTGATAGCCGGAAATGGCAGCTTTTACCGTGTCGATTTTGCAATATCCTTTTTGTGATACGACGGAAAAGAGATTTTTATGCTCGGCACCGTAGGGGATAACCCGTTCGATTATCCGATTGTCAGAGTCAGAATAGATTTCGAGCATGGCGGAGTGATATTTTCGATATGAATGTGCGAGCGTTTCCAAAAACATTTGCTCCTTGGAAGGGAAGTGGTAGTACAATGATGCTTTCTTAATATCCAAAGCTTTCGCGATTTCGTCCATGGAAAGATCAGAAAATGCCGTGTCGAAAAAGAGGGATTCGATAGTTTCGAACATAATGATTGATGTTGTGGTAGACATGGGTATACAATTATTTGGTATGGAGTTCCGGCCTCCTTCTCAATTCCAAGTCATAAAAGAATATCGGTACGAAAAACAGCGTCAGCAGCGCCGAAGCTGAAAGTCAGAACACAATAGACCAAGCGAGCCCGCTCCATACAGGATCTGATGCGATAATGAGCGATCCGAGTACGGCAGCGATACTCGTTAGGAGAACCGGGACAAAACGTTTTTTTGATCCGATAATCACACTTTCTTCCAGGGATTTTCCCGATGCCCGCAGTTGGACCACATAGTCGAGCAGGATGATGGCATTTCCCACGACGATACCCCCGAGCGCTATAGCTCCAATCATGGCCGTTGCTGTGAAATACGTACCGATGAACATATGAAGCAGTCAGAATCCGGGGAATATCCCAAAGAATGAAAACAAGAATGTCATCATGATAATACCACCGATTCGGAAACTTTTGAATTCGGCTACTACGAGGAAATATATGGCGAGCAGGGACAGGATCATGGCCGTTCCCATATCTCGGAACGTATCCATGGTCAATTCCCATTCTCCTCCCCATTCTACCCGGTATTCCTGTCCGTCTTTCGTTGAGACAAAGCGGACTTCATAAGGATTGGAACTGATTTTTTTATATCCTTTGGCAATGAATTCCGGACTTTCGAAGGCAGAATACATCCGGAGAATCGGGTACACGACTGAATTTGATCCCATTTCCGCATAGAGATGAATAGTGGTAGAACGGTTTTCCGTATACACTTCTCTTCGCATCCAATCGGTTTCAAATGTGGCGATTTCATTTAATGGTATGGACATTCCATTTTTTGACGGAATAAAAATAGATTTTACATAGGTATCATTCCTCTCGGATTTTGGGAAAGACACAATGATATTTTCTGGCTCAAGCACCATTTCGTCCGTTCATACCATACCAATGGTCTGTTCCGAAAATATACTTTGGAGTACCATTTCCACCGTTCATCGGTCTACTCCACGTTCCTGCATTTTTCCAATATCCAAAACAATTTTTGATTTGATAAAAGGGCGGCTTTTGGTATCGGCAATATCTTCAATTGCTTCCTGTGGCGCTATCGATTTTACGGCTCATTCCACCGCTTCGGAGAAGTTGACGAGGCGGTCGGTCGATATATCCGTTGGTCATTTGATCTTTACATGGAACGTCGCGATAGTCGGAGGTCCAGGAGGGTCTTCGAGCAAACGAATCGTGGCATCGGGAAACATATCTAGGATTTTTTTCCGGAGAAGCGGCCGAATCCGTATCGTGTATTCTTCGGATGGGATACCACGGATTTTTGCATGACTGAGATTGATTCTCATACTGGATTGCGATGATTTCGAACGGTCTTGTGAACCACGGAATAGGTTGGGAAAATCCGGCAGAAACCGATCTCCAACCGATGCAGAAACGGATTCCACGATTCTCAAATCTTCGGGGATTTCTTTGGAATTCAATAGATAGTCACTTGCAAGATTGGTAACTTTTCGAGTTTCATCTACGGTGGCGGATCGAGGGAGATCGATCCAGAGATAAATCTGGTCTTTGTCGGCTTTTGGTAGCATTCTCGCACGGAACACGTCGAGCATGATGGGGGTGATGATGATGAGGCCGAGTGCTATCCAAAATGCTGGTTTCAGGTATTTCCGACGTTTTTTAGTTGCCGCTTCTATGCCGATGAACCGTTTGAGAAGATTTCCATATTTTATGATAATGGCCGATTCCTTTTCTTCTCCGTGATGTTTTCCATCTTTCGCGAGCAAACTGGCGAGAAACGGATTGATACTGAAAGCTACAAAGAGGGAAGCAGTGAGGGCGATACTCGCAAATACAGGAATTGGTTTCATATAGTCACCCATCATCCCGGTCACCGCGAACATTCAGAGGAATGACAGAATTCGTGTAACGGTCGAGAGAACGATTGATATACCGACTTCTTTGACTGATGCAATAAGGGCTTCTTTTTTGGATTTGCCCGTCAGATGTCGTTCCGCAAGGTGCCGGGCGTTGTTTTCTACTACCACGATGGAATCGTCGACGAGGATTCCCAATGACAGAATGAGCGCAAACAGGGTAATTCGGTTAATATCGATCCCAAATATGAATGCCACGATGAATACAATGCTGAGAACCATCGGGATACAAAATGCCGCGTTCAGAGCATTGCGAAACCCGAGGAACAGTATCAGGACGATAAACACGATTCCGATGCTGAGCGTGAGGTGAAACAATAGCTCGTTTGTAGCTTCCTTGGCCGTCTCGCCTTCGTTTTGTATCGTTTCGATATGTACGTTTTTCGGCAAATGTCCTTGGATTATTTCGAGCTGTGACATGATTCATTCGACCACTTTTACGGCGTTTTGTCATTTTTGCTTGGAAATCGCGAGAAAAACCGTGGTTTTCGAAGGAGTACCTGCTTTTTGGAAAAAATAGAATGAACTTTGATCGATAGGTCAGCGTTGAATTGTAGCAACATCTCCCAAGAGTATTTTCGTACCTTGTATATCGAGAATAGGAATATTTTTGAGACTCTCTATGGAATTGCCATCTCCATTCACGGATATTACGGTACGATTTCCTTTTTCTTCCGATATTCCCATGACCCGTTCTCCGATAATACTCTTGATACTATGGTTCAATGTACTAACGCTGAGCTTGTAAGTTTCCAATAATTTGATATTCGGACGTAGGTAGATAGAGTTGGAATACCCACCAAGAATTTCCAAATTTGAAGTTCCAATAACGGTTTTCATGGACTCCTTGATTTGGTTCGCTACCGTTCGGAGGTAGATTCCAGTCTCGATTTCGGTGAGTCCCGATCCGCTATAGGTCAAAGCGAATGCTACCTGTGGAAGCTCCTCTGGATCAATAGAACGAATAGAAATATCCTGTACGCCATAGGGCGTTTTTGACATATTCGAAGTGATTTTGTCGTGAAGTCGGGTTTTTGCTGCTTCGAGGTCGGTGCCGACTTTGAATGATACGGTTACTGCAGCATATTCATCCTCGGAATATCCATACAGTTTGTCGATGCCGGGAAGTTCCTGGAGTCGATTTTCCAGTTCTCGTACCACGAATTGGCTGGCCTGTTCGCTGGTATACCCAGATACGGGAATACGGATTTCGAATGCTGGAGCTACAATGGACGGATTGTATTGTTTTGGTAACATGATGTACGATAAGATACCAAAAAAAGATATCGTCGTAATTACCACGAGAGTAATTTTGTGGTTATCGAGGAAGAATCGGGTGAATTTTTCGAACATGATGGTGTCGTAAATATTTTTTTTTAGTGCTTTTTTTGAGAATACAATATGCTACCTACCGTTTGGTAGGTTATGGAAATGTATAGGGATGTCAAGCGGGAATTGTGGAGTATCTCGCAAACTTCTCGACCAATGCGTAACGTATGGGTATTCTTTTGCTATACCATTTTTTCATATCCGTTAATTCCCATGTCGTAGTGATAGTAATAGTGTGGTACTTTCCTTATCCAAAAATTGCCCATACATACTCCACGTTTCAATTTGCGTGTTCGGGTTCCCCCAATCTGCTTCCAGATCCAATCTGTATTTTGAAAGTTTTCAAGCAAGGAGATTCTGTATTATTTCCCATCAAACATCCACTTTGCCCCCATTTTGAATTTCATTGATTTTTTCACCATATTTTTGAGCAAACTCCAATAAGTCTCGAATTTCAGAAAATGTCCCGGGAAGCACCAAAGTCCGAAATTCTACCGCACGTTCCGCGCCGAGCAAAAGTTCCTCTTTTGGTCTCGCCCGCATACCTCGATTTCATCTCCTGGCCCAGCCGGCCGTAAAATTCGAATCCTTCGGATGCGTTCCGGTTCGTATTCGTTCCGCCGTTACTCCCGATAGTATTTCCAGATATGTCGCCAAAACTGCACAGTTCGTATCCAGAATCAGTCCAGCAATCGTGAGGTGTAGCGCATGTGGGATTCATAACGGCAATACCTTATGTGCATGTAAAATCTCAATTATCCGTATGATTTCCGATACGTCTGAAAACGGTGGAAAGACGAATTCCCAGTACGCGTCCTTTCCTCGGGAAATTCCGAGTTCGTTGCAAACAGTTGTAATTCTCGGTAGCATTTCCGAGTCCAAATCCGTGCAAACACGATCGAATTCTTCCTTTTCCGAATCTCAAAAATCAGAATATTTCCGCTCTCCATCACAAAACCAATCCGCATATTCCCGGGGAAAATACGCGGACCAATTCACTTCGATCTCAATGCCAATAGTAGGAATGATAGCCATACGCCATTAAATCTTCTTGAAATATCTCAATATTCCGAGAGTAATAAACAGCATAAGCGTTGTACTTATCATGAGTCAATATACCAATGCATCGCTGAATGGAACGTTCTCGATGTTCATCCCGAAAAAGCTCGTAATGAGCGTTAGTGGTAGCATGAACGCGGAAAAAATCGTCAAATACTTGATCGTCGAGTTCGTTTCCAGGTCGAAAATCGTTTTGAGCGTACCTTCGATGGATTCGATATTCTCTTGGAGAAGCTCGATGTCTGTGGCAATTTTTTGTACCTTGTCGTCGAGATTTTCAAAATATACTTCAATCGTGTCGCTGAACATGGATTTGGTCCGGAGTTCCAAGAGTTTTATGGCTTGTATTTGCGGTTTTATCATGTGCTTCAATGTGATGATATTCCGCTTTTTGATCATGATTTCTTGGATCAGATTCGTGGAAATAGTCTTTCTCGAATCAAAGATGCTTTTCTCGATTTGCCCGAGGTCTTTCCCAAATCTTTCCAGTGATCGGAATGCTTTGTCGAGCATTTGGTCGATAATCTGGTAGAGGATGGTTCCGCTTGAAAATTCGTTTGCTTGAGATTTTTTACTGGCTTTTTCCAACTGGTTTTGGAGCTTGTCAAAACTCTGGCTCGCATAGTACCGGACAGTAATGAGGTAGTCCTTCGCTATGAATATGTTAAATTCGTTCGTGAGATATCGTTTCGTTTTTGGATCGTATTTCGGAAAGTGCAATACGACGAAAAGATAATGGTCATAGGTATCGACACGAGCAGTCTGATTGGGTTCCAGTATGGCATCTCGGTCGAGTTCATGAAAATTGTACGTATTAAAAAGTTCGTCAACCATATCTCCGCTTGGGTTGACGATATCGATCCACTTGGTCTTGGGAAATTGTAGTTCTTTTTCTACCATGTTTGAAATTATTCGCGTATTTGGTGAAATCCTTCCATCTCAGCATCCTTATCAAATCCATCACCTTCTGTATCCTCATCAAAATCGTCATCAGCATCTGCCAGAGCGATAATATCTGAATCTTCTCCAGAAATTTTGGATTGAAGATATATGAGTACTGGAGGGATGTTTTTGAAGATTTTTATATGGTCTTCTTGACTGGAGTCTTGGTTTACGATGGCGAGTATCGGGTATACATCTTCGTCCCGTCCGAGACGCTTAGCTTCTTCGATGAGAAAGTAGCATATTTCATCGACTAAGTCCGCGCTGTAGGCAAATTCGATTTGTTCACGGTCGATGTTATTCATACCGTTGCTTTTTGTGACACAGATTCCGCCAATCGACAGTCAGAAAGTTTCAAAATTTAAATCTGATTGTTCCTCGTAGTGTTTTAGAAACAGGGGGTCATGGAGAAAATTATCTCGGTTACTTTTATCGAATTCCACTTCGTCTATTTCATTATCGTAGGCAAGAAATACATTTGGCATAACGATATCTCCGACTTCATGATCGGTACTGACGATACGAGATGGGCTGATAATCCAAATTTTTTCTGCGAAATACGAATTGATAGCCTCGGAAATTACACTGGGTTTCAGTTTGGTTCGGAATATCAAAATAGTGCCTTTCGTTTGGAACACCCCGGCATCGGTAGCGTGCGGATGAAATTGGTACTCGTTGACGAGCATATCGCGGATGATAGTATCCGAAGTGATGAGAACGTGGATCATGGATAATTTGATAAGCGAAATATCGAGGCTTGAGTATACTCCGAAATAAATTCTCTCCTAGCGAATATGCAAAAAACTTTTACAGAACTCATGCCAGCAAACATTCCTTTGGATGGTACCTTACCATTCTGATTTACCCAAGTATTTTTCATTCTGATGATTACGGGAATTTGAATCGCGGTCGGATATGTTTGGGGGCGTTTCGTACGGCATCGTACCGTAATGCGCGAACGTACCGATGCGGTAGGTCGGTCGAGATCGGTCATTCTCGGAGAACTCTATGAAACGATTGCTCCATTAATTCCTGGATTCCGATATGCGCCGCGGGACATGGTATTTATCGGGAAGGGGATAGATTACCTCGTTTTTGATGGCTTGTCCGAGTGAGCGCTCAAAGAAATCGTATTTCTCGAGTTGAAAACCGGGAAATCCAAACAGAATCCGAACGAAAAATCTATTCAAAAATGTATCAACACGGGAAAAGTCCGATATGAATTGGAAAGGAAGCAGTAGAGAAATTTCCAGAATTATGGATTCTGTATCTGGAAATCCTCGTTCAATTCGTAGGTTTCCCGAGCTTCGCCATCCCAAGTTGTTACGGTCCAAGTGGTATGGTAATTGCCGGGTAACCAGCCATTGTCATGGAGCGTTTTCCAATCGGAAAACACGTTGCTTTGATTCAGGGGAGTCGTCAATGCACTTCCGGATTGTGTTCCGTTGGGTCAAGTGCTTTTCCAAGAGACTGATTCTACGTTTTTCGTACTTTCCCAGGATAGATTTTGTCAGTACATGGTAGAGTCTCTCTTTACGATGAAATCGGCTGGAATCGACGGTACGGTAAAAGTTTCCTCGGTTTCTTTTACGGTACCGTTTTGGGAGGTTGTCGTGAATACAGTTGTGTATTCGCCGGCAGACCAGCCGTTTCTGCGGAGCAATCTCAGGGGAGATATCTGTTCTTCAAGTTTCAGAGGTGTCGTCAATGCACTTCCGGATTGTGTACCATTGGGTCATACACTCTTCCAAGACAAGGTTTTAATATCTGATCGAACATTCCAAGAAAGGTGCTGTCACTGGCTGTCGAATGAACGCTTGACCGTTATTTCCGGCTTGCATGAGAACATATCGTCTTCTTTTAGGCTATCGATATCGCGGATGTCTTTCGGACCGTTTCGTCAACAGTCTATCCAAGCTTCCCCTCCCACCATGCTGCAGTTGTACATGTCCAATTTCACCACTCCGTTCGCGGAATGGTACGACGCCCAACCGGCATCCGGGTTTCCGCAGTTGATATCCATTCCTGAATCGATATTTACCGACAGGGTTTCTCCGGAGATTCGGGTTTTCCCCGCTGGACATATAAAGGTGTCGCCATCCCGGAGTTCGGAGAGGTCTTTGAGATTCGTTTTTACCTGCTTGCACAACGACCAGATTTTTCCTCCTACGCAAACGCTCGGATCGAGTCGGACCACCCGATTGATAGGATTGTAAGTGATTCCGTTTCCACATTCGATACTTACTCCGATTTGCGGTACGTTGAGGGAAAGGGTATTCGTGGAATTTGTTTGGGAATTTGCAGTTTGGCTATTCGTCGATTGCGTATTCGTTTGATTTGCCATTCCAACTACCGATATGAAATTTAGGTCTAGCGGAGAAACCATATCATACTCCGTCCAACGTTTGGATTTTGGTCAGCAGCGAAGTTGGGCATAGTATATGTCGCCTGCCTGCATATTTCCGTCATTGAAAAATTCATTGGAAGTCGCAGAAACTGACTTGATTTTTTCACCGGTTGCCGGCATCCAATAAGCATCCGTATCCAAATCGTTGGAAGTCGGTCCGAATCCGGATCCGTTGGCGGAATACCCGAGTGTCATCCGGCAGCCTTCCACATTTTTTACATTCCATTTGAACGTCACGTTCCCAGCATTTCGGTCGAGCGTGTAAAATGGCACGGTATTGTTTTTGAGTATGAGTTTTCCGTTTTGGTACATGGCAAACGAATCTGGAAGTCCTCCGCTTCCCGTACCCCCGCTTCCCATCAACCCATCGATTGACCAAACGATGGAATCAAACTGATTGGCATTTTTCTTGAGCTCGTTTACCCGAGGATAGATATATTGGAATATGAATTCGTAATCCGAACCGAGTTGCGTTCTCGTATCGTTGTCGAGTTTATCCAATTTTCCTAGGTAAGTCTCGAGATACCCGTTGTATTTTGAAATGTCTATCGGATTCCCTCATACCGTCTCTGCCCGTACCCGTACTTTCGTTACCAGTCCGTCGAGGATTCCGGAACCAGCTCCGTTCGTGAGACTGCTGAGTCGAGCATCGCTCATAGCATTTCTTGTCGTATATGGACTGGATTTGAAAAGTCAGCCATTGCTTGCTGCTCAAAAAGTTACGAATGCCGTCAGGACAAAAACGCCGATAGTGGTCAAAGTGGGTCGAACCAATGAAGAAATTGATTTCATACGAGGAATGTGAGGGGATGTATCGGACAAATAATATTTGATATTTTCATAGATACATAAGATTACGATTCTAGTGGAATCGTAATCTTATGTATCTATGGGGGAGATTACCCTTTTGTCGCCTTACACTCGGTTGTACGAGCTCCTGGTACGTCACATGTCCAATCGAAACTTCCATCCGTTCCAATTTGGTCGGTATAATGAGGATAGCCAATCTTGCAGTATTTGAGAAGTATCGGTCCACCCCAACTCTGATAGAAACTAGAATCTGACTCAACTTGAGTCATCGTAGTTCCGTTGTTCGTTCAACATTCTCCGGGGAATATTCTAGTAACGGAACAAGTAACGGTTTCGTTGGAAGGTTTTCCGAATCGATCAACTCCACTGCATTTCCAATCAAACTTACCATCGGCTCCAACGAGATCGATTGGAGTGACGAAATCCGCTTTTCTTGATGTGAGACCATTTGGGAGATCACATACGATATCCGGGTTGAACTCGTAGTGTACTTCATTAGCGCCTCCAGCTTGGTAGGAGATATACCCGAGACTGGTAGTTGCAGCACTCGATTGGAAATAGCTGCTTCAGCAAACGGGATTCTGCCCAAATGCTTCAGCTTTACAAGCAGTGGGTGTATTCATCGTCCCGTTGGAATATCCGGTACATTCCCAATTCAATTCTCCGTCCTTGTATTTTTTGGAGTCATACCGATCTTGTTCGTCGGTGAGTTTGAGGATTCCCGAAGTACAGCCCAGTTCCCCTCAGCAGACCCCGTCTTCTTTGATTTTTCCTGTTCGACAAATAGCATTTTTTCCACCATTGATTCCTTCACAGGTATATTGGTAGTTTGCAGTCATGTATGGTGCCGGCATAGTTCCGGCATTTTCTACAAGATAGTCGTAATATGGTTCGAATTGTGTTCCTCAATTATATTTGTAGGTCTTGATAAATTTTCCGACGGAACAGGTATTTGGAGTGCTCGCAGTGAGAGTATCACGAAGGATTCATTGTCCCGCCAGACTTCCGCAAACCGCATCCACCGGAGGATTTTCCGGTGGAGGTAGCATAGTAATAGCAATAGTTTTCGTTGTTGATAATCCAGTTGGACCCGTACAGGTAAGTGTAAAATTTTTGGCTGATTGAATCGTGATATTTTCCGATCCGCCATTTCCACCACCAGCTACCGGTTTATTTCCAGACCAGTCTCCTCCAGCAACACAAGTGGAGACACCGGTCATCTGATACCAGTTGAGCTTGATAGTGGCGCCAGTCGCAACGGCATATTCCGCAGTGGTAAAATTAAATACCGGAGCTGTTGCAGATGAATTTTCCGTTATGCCGATGTTCACCGTGCTCCAACTGCTACATACGGTAGTTCCAGTATTACATGCCTTTACGTTTGCCGTATGAGTCGAACCGGGAGCGAATCCGGACAAGGGGATAGCCCAAGTCGAAATTCCTCCAACGTTGTTCCCCCCGGCACTGGTTCCGGCGTCAATAGCCGTAAAATAATCCACTCCGGTAACTTTTGTCCAAACCATGCGGTAGGTAGCCGATGAAGCCAGCTGCACGCTAGTGAGCGATGTGATTCCAGGTGCGGTCGGAGCTACTGTTGTTACGGTACCACCGCTATTCGCCACCGTTCCTGTATTGGCACAAACCAAAGTCATCGGTGTTGCGCAACCGTTTGCATTCGGTGGATTGCTGACATAATTACAACCAGTGGGCGGAGCTGGCGGAGCTGTGAAATTAGGACACTGCACCCCCCCCGTATTATTCACCAACACAATCAAATCATCCATAAACATATTTCCCGAAGAAAGCGCCGTAGCCGTATCGGTAAGCTCGTACGTTAGGTAAGCGGAGATTTTCTGTACTTCCGCATCGTTCGCATATTTAGGTCCTGCGGCCAAGGCAGTAATTCCAGTAGAGAGGTTTTTTAAATAGGTAGTGAAACCCGTAGCTGAGAGACCCGTTCCTCGACCCAGAATACTTATCACGATTGCATCGAGCCTCGTAGAATACGTCGCAACTGCTGCCCGGTTCGGATTGTTTGCACTTGGCTGCCACATGCCTGCCGCGGTAGAAGGCGTTACGTTCGTTCCGGAAAACTGTGAGAGAAGTCATCCGGAACCAGAACCGATGAACGCGAGTCCGCCACCCAAAGCGACGAAAGCGACAATAGCTCCAAGAAGCAGTTTTTTACTCTGAGAGGGGGTATTTCCAGTTTTCATATGCGAAAAGTGAGATATAGAATGACAAGGGGGGATATGTTCGACAAATTGTAGGACATATCCGAACGGAATGCAAATGCAAATTTTTTCAGTACCAACGGCAATAGGAAAAGGACTATTTCCTTTTTCTTTGTGATTTCCTGTAGCAATATTGGCACTCCAACGAACCATTGAACAGTTTCCGACGTTCCAATCCTACACGGTGGGTCTTTTGAATGAAATCGCTTTCATTGGTAATGACTCCACCAGAAAGTTCCGGATGGTCGGAGAAGATTCTTGCGAGCATCGTGTGGATGAATCCGACATCTTCCGTTTCAAGTCGTTCTCCATAGGGTGGATTACAGATGAGCGTTGCGCCTTCATCGCGTGCCAATGCCGCATCGATAGCGGGGAGCGTCGGAGTATTCGTCATGTCCCGAACTTCGAATACGATGTCCGTGGCAACCCCGGCAACTTTGCTGTTGTATCTAGCTTTCTCGATAACTTCCGCATCGATGTCATACCCTTGAATCTGGTAGCTTCCCGGTGCGAAAATCTTGCGCTTACCGGCTTCTCGGGCATCGGTGAGAAATTTCGGATCGACCCAATTCCAATTTTCAAAAGCAAAATGCCTTCGAAGTCACGGGGCAATGTTACGGGCAATCATGGCAGCTTCGATAGGAATCGTTCCAGATCCGCAAGTCGGATCGATGAGTAACTCCTTGTACCTCCAGCTTGAAAGGTAGATCATCGCTGCCGCGAGAGTTTCCTTGAGTGGGGCATCTCCAGCTTCCTGACGATATCCGCGTTTGTGGAGGGGATCGCCGGAACTGTCGAGCAAAAACGTCGCTTTATCCTCGCGGATGAGGACGAGAATACGGAACGTTGGAACCTCGTCGATTTCGGGCAAGAGGTCTCCCAGTTTCCGGGTCAAACTATCGACGATTGCTTTTTTAACGGTTCGTTGAATCGCTGGCTCGCTCGTGAGACTCGATTTGTGCGTGACGGATTCCACTTGGATTGGCGCATCTTTCGGTCGGTATTTTTTCCAATCTACAGATTCCGCAAGTGCGAACAAATCGTCGAAATCCGTGGCAAAACCTTCTGCAAGGACAAGATAGACTCGGTTGGCGCACCGGAGCCAGATATTGAGTTCTGCCAGCGTGTCGAGTCCGCCTTCAATCCTGACGGACCGGTCTGTGACTTCTGTTGGGTTACAACCCATTTTTTCGCATTCTCGCTTGACGAGCGATTCGAGTCCTGGAGCAGTGGTGATGAGGAATTCCATGAATTAGGCTTGGTTGAATTTTGGAGCGTACAATTCCTGATACCGTACTTCGCATTCCTTGATGATTTTGACAGCTTCAATCGCATCAAAAAATCCATTAACTTTGCAGGTTCCCGGTTTCTTGAGGTCTTTGTAGTGTTCCCAGTAGTACTGGGTTTCGCGGATCCAATGAGCTCCTAGCTGTTCGTAGCTCGTGATGTGGTCCATACGTTTGTCATCGGCGAGTACCCCAATAACTTTGTCATCTACCTCTCCTCCGTCGTCGAATTTCATGATTCCGATAATCCGGACTTCAGCCAGGCATCCCGGTATGAGCGGTTCGGTCACTCCGACGACTTCCACATCGAGCGGGTCTCCGTCTTCGTCCCAAGTGCAAGGAATTGCCCCATAAGCAAATGGATAAGCGAGAGAAGAAAATCCTACCCGATCCAATTTGAGCTGCCCCGATTCGGTAATGAGTTCGTATTTGTTGATCGTCATGGAATTGAGCTCTATGAGCGTATTAATACGGAGCTTTGACTCGTCGGCGAATGCCGGGAGAATGTGGAGAAGGTTGAGCATGTGCTTGCTCGGAGCGTGGTCGATGTTAGCCATGAGTGCGGTTCAAAAAATAATTTGCTGTATTATAAGGAATATATGAAAAAAACAAGGCGACGGACAAAAGCTACACAAAAAATTCCGATATGGCAAGAAACGAAATTTTCGAATCTTACCGGTATCAGAACTTCATTCTTTGAGTTTACAAATATTACCCTATGGAATTAGGACTTCCAAATCCTGAAAAACTGAATATTTCCACCCCATTGTCCAATGTTCCAGTATGAAGGGTAAGAACTGTCATTATTTGAACTTCCTACAGAGAAATTCTGTATTTCGATATCGTTACCTGTCACTCCTGTGGCAATAACATCCCAGGTTCATGTAGTATTATTTTTGAGTTTAAGATTTACATTTCTTCCATTTTCTACACTGAGTTTCACGGTGTAATTTTTCGTAGAATCAATAGTAAGAGGTCAAGAAACAATAGTTTGAGTGTTTCCTGTTGCTCAATTAAATAAGGTATTACTTCTTACGGTTAATACATTGTTCTCTTTCCATAGTTGTAATTTGTCACCTCCGTCAAACAAATAGTACTTTGGCGGAACTCCTCCAATTGTTGTGCTATTTGTCGGAGCAACTAAATTTATACCCTCGACTCAAAATTCCAATTCATAGTCATGTTCGAGACTATTTCAATTTTTTAAATATTTCAAGTAAGAATACGTGGTATTCGCGAGATAGAGTCCTCTACTATTGAATACGTTGTGCATTCATTTGATCACGGAATATAAGTAGTTCGAGGTTCCGGAAACAGTCAGATTTATAGTACCTTTCGTATAGTCTGCACAACCAATCATTGTACTCATTCCTACTGTTGTTCCAAGATTACTACAATTGGTGGGAGTCGTGGTAATGGAAGTCGTTGATCCGCTGGCAATCGTCGTAATGGAAGTTGTGGAGATCATTCCCGAAGAAGTGGTTATCGCTGGCGTTGGCGTAAAAACATCTGGAGCGGCTACTTCCAAGCTATCTACTACTCCGACGTTAGCAGCGACTTGCATGGTATTATTTTTGGTAACAGGCGCGAAACTGTCGAGTGGTACGATTCCGCTATGAGGATCGGGAATTGAGATTTTGAAGGCTTTGGAACAAATTAATTTACCAATTTTCCTTTTGCAGTATTTAAAATGATAGTCGCCGGTTCTAGAAGTTGGAAAATGAACAGTAGAACCAGTGTTCGTAGGAGTTATGGAATACGGTATGTCATTAATTTCTATCGTATCGGTTCCTGGAATATTTTCTAGTACAACGGTTCCGCTATTGGATATTTCAGTAGAACTGGTTGCTGTTCCAGCAGCAATTGGGTCAAATGATATTTCAGTTGGAGTAACGAGAATGCTCTCGATGGCAGAAGCATTATCTACTTTTTGTATGATTGAGGCAACCGTCGCGTCTGCTGGATCGGTTATGGCTTGGGAGTAGGCTTTTTCAGTAGTGTTATTTACTCCTATAATCTGGATTTTTACTGGATTTTGTCATTCTGGTACCGAAACGGTATCGGTAGTAACTCCAGAACCAATGAGGGTAATATTGCTATCTTGTTTGACTACGCCAATCTGGATAGTACCGGCTATCAGCGTAAATGTGGCGTTTGGATCGCTTGCTTGAGCGGCTTTAACTCCGAATATGGTTCATCGTACTGCCGCAACCGCGTTTCCAGTTTCAATTTCGAGATCACTCCGATTCCCCGTGACGGTTCGGAGTTTTGGTGCCTTGGCAACCACTTCTCCCATGGCTAGGATTCCTCGAACTTTTGTCAGGAGCCCAGTATCATCTTTCAGTTCCATGGAACTGAACGTGAATCGAGACTCATTTGTGTTACTACCAATGATGAGTTCTGTACCGTCAGAAACTTTGAGAATCGCGATTCCACCAGTACCTACAGTCAAAGTATCCCCGACAATCATTGGAGACGTAAGTTCTTTGGTAGGATTTATAGCGATGGCCCCGCTGGATTCTACGATATACGCGGTCACTTCTTTTTTGTATGGATTGTACGGTAAAGAAGAAGTTCCTCCATCTGTTGCAAATATGGTAGTATTATATCCTCGAATCAGGGAATCGAGCTCTGTTCTAGAATACGTTCCACGGATGTAGGCTGTTGGTGTACCATCAATTTTTAATACAGCTCCAACTTGGTATTCTGGACTATATTGGAGGAGTTTTCCATAGGCATAATATGAATCGGTATCAGGATCACGAGGATGGTACGCAAGATTGGATTTACTCAGGAGATCCTCAGAGAATAGGCTTGTTACCCCATAGGCTCCACTTGCGGAATGAGTATAGCTACCATGATTGTCATAGTATTGGCGATTTGCGGTCGGATCGGGAATCGTCTTAGTTTGGAGATACTGCGCCTCGAGAGCATTTGACAGACTGGCCACGTCGGCAATTCTCTTGGTATTGTACCGGCTTGTTTGAATAGCTTGAGTACTAGCATATACAACAATTGACAGTGTCGCGATAATCGAGATTACAATCAAAAGTTCTATGATTGTGAATCCGTAACGGGTGCGTTTGAGTAGAGAAGTCATATAAAAAAAGGATTACTCCGATATTGTAGGCGATTATTCAAGTAAGGTCAACATAAAAAAATTGTTATTCTGTTACAATTGCAGCAATTAGGTTTACATCATTCCCTCTTGCAAACAAGAAACA
>JAVHRB010000018.1:0-18650 GCA_036171455.1 Patescibacteria group bacterium | reverse complement strand
TATATCCTATCCTGAATTTGTGAGAAAGTTGCGTTTGGGGTTAGAATCCAGCTTTTTTTATATTAAAAATTAATTTTAGTATTTGTCTATATAAAAAGCTTCCCAGACCTACTGATTTACCGTATGATAAATGAAAGACTCCTATTTTTCCTTTTTATGAAACGAATTCTCTCTCTATTTACCTTGTTCGCGACATATGCCTCGTTCATTCCCGTATCTCAGGTACAAGCAGCTGATCTCGAAGTTGACCGGCTCGAAGTCACAGCTCCGGCATTGGCCAATATTGGCGAACCGGTAGACCTCACTGTCAGGGCACTTTCCAAATCCGGAGAGGTTGTCACTAACTATACTGGAATTATTTTTATCATCGTGGAAAACGATAATAAAGCCACGGTTCCATATGCGGAATGATATACCTTCGTCGTTGGAGATGCTGGAAAGAAAACTTTCTCCAAGGGGCTTTCCTTTACCAAAGAAGGAACGTTCAAGGTGGTGGTTTCGGATTTTGACAAAGCAAAAATCGAGGGATTCACCAAAGTTAAAGTTGGAAAGGGTGGAGGTGCAGCCCCAGCTACTGGAACAGAATTAGTTACTATTACTTCTCCTGATGAAGGATCGACCCTTGGAAGTTCCACATTTTCCGTTGTAGGTACCACCAAGAAGAATTCTCGGGTTCAACTTTTTGTGAATGGAACCAAGGCACTCGAAACTCAGACGGATGAAAAGGGGACTTTCCTTTTTGATATCAAAAAAACGGAACAAGCAAAAAACGTATTATCGGTCACTGTATTAGATGGAACCAACAAGGTCATCGGGACTTCCGCGAACGTTAATGTAACGGTCGGCAGCGAAGGTCCGGTTTTTAATACTATTAAACTTACTCAAAAGGATGTGGCACCTGGAGCGAAAATCGGAGTTACCGTTGATGCGACCCCCGGACTCAAATCTGTAATTGTAAGTGCTGCGGAGGCATTGGTTACTCTCAAAGAAGGTATGATTCCCGGTACGTATGCCGGCGACCTCATTGCCCCAACACAGACCGGATCTGTTGCAGTCAACGTGACGCTCAAGAATGAACTCGGAAAACAGACACTTAAAACTTCTGCTGAAACACTCAATGTTCAGACTTCGAAGATGCTCTATAAGAATATCAAAGTAGAAAATGGGGAAGGAAAAATTTCATTCGCTTTTGATTTGGAAAATGAACCATCCAGTCTTGCAAAATTCCAATTCTCCTATCTCTCTAGTACTGGCACGGTAATCAATGTGACAACTTCTGAAAAATCCAAAATCAAAAATGCAACGACTGGACAATATGTTTGGTTCGTACCAGGTCTTTCCGTAGCGAAATACGTATTTACTATTTCCGCTTTGGACGCAAACGGAGCAGTAATCGCAGATACAGCATCCGATCCAATCAACGTTGATCTTTCCCTTTCTGCTGCCGGAAAGTGTATGATCAATAATGTTGGTGGAATGAATGTAAAAACCGAATCAGATATTAGTATCCTTTCCTGGGACAATATCCCGGAAGCTGCTCGATATAACGTATACAAGAAGAACGCAGCCGGAGAATTCGTATTTATTGAATCCGTTACTTCAAATTCTTATACTATCCATATTGCGACTGGAGAAGTAAAATACGATGATTTCGCCATCAAAGCGGTTTGTGCCGATGCTACAGAATCTGCGAATTATTCTAGTTCTACCAAGGTTCAAACTGGACCGGGGAAAACAATTCTACTTATCAGTCTCGCTCTTCTCGCTGGATTCGTAGCCCTCCGCAGGAAATACGTCCGCTAATATTGCATAACCGGATTTCCCAAAACATCTCACCCCCAGAAACCCTGTCAAAACGATGAAATCCGAAGTTAAATTTGAGTACCGAAGCGAACCGTACCTCCGTACGGAGAGCGAGGAACAGAAAATTTAACGAGGAGTTCGCGTTTTGACAGGGTTTCTCCTACAAAAGTTTGACTCTGTGTAGGGATTTCATACAATGCGCGTACTTTTCATTCAAAGAGCCTTTTGTAGTTTCCCGCTATTGGGCTTTCCAAATATCTTATTTTTTTATTCATGCCAGTAACCAAATCTGCTACCAAAGCATATAAACAAAGCCTGACCAAACGGTCACGAAACAAACATTTTGTTGCTTTATATAAGGAAACGCTCAAGAAATTCGAACAGGCGATTGCTGTAGGTTCTGCTGACGTTGGAAAAATCCTTTCCCAACTCCAGAGTTCTATCGATACGCTCGTCAAGAAAAATATTCTCCATGCCAACACAGCGGCTCGAAAGAAGTCAGCTCATGCTAAGACACTCGCGAAAGCGGGGAGTGCTATCGCTCCGGTAGCCATAGCAAAAGTTCAGAAATCCGCTCCTGCTAAAAAAGCCACTACCACAAAAGCACCATCAAAAGCTAAGACTGCCACTGAAGCTGCCCCAAAGAAAGCTGCAGCTACAAAGAAAGCACCTGCTAAAAAAGCGAAATAATGGCTGCAAAGCAGAAAAGAATCAACGCACAAATCCGCGAATCCCAAGTAGCGGTCATCAATGAGGCTGGCGAGTCTCTCGGAACTCTTTCGATTGATGAGGCCTTGAATAAAGCGGAACAATTCGAGATGGATCTCGTAGAAATAGGATTCCAGAATGGATTGGTGCTCTGCAAAATTATGGATTACGGAAAATTTCTGTTCAAACAACAGAAAAACCAATCTCATGGCCGACAAAGTTCCAAAAAAGCTGATGTCAAAACCCTCAAAATTACCTACAAAATAGGAGATCACGATTTGGACATACGAAGAAAACAAGCGGAGAAATTCGCAAAAGACGGACATCCTCTCAAAATCATGCTTACGCTCCGATGACGAGAAAACAATTTCGTAGCTCTTGCCCAGACTAAGATGAAAGAATTCATCCAGAGTCTCGATGAATACTACAAGACGACCGAGGTAAAACTCGTAAAAGCCGGAAACAATTTCAGTACTCTCATTTATCCTAAAAAATAATTCGTATGAAGCAAAAGACCCACTCTAGCGCCAAGAAGCGCGTAAAAGTATCCGGAACTGGAAAATTTATCCTCCCGAAATCTTGCAAGCGACATCTCCTCGCAAATAAGTCCAAGAAAGCCAAAGGCCGAAATAAATACGGTATGGTTTCCACTCCAGCAAACGCGAAGGCACTTCGACGATGCCTTCCAAATAGTCTATAATATCTCATTTATTTAGTTTTTAATATATGACACGAGTTAAACGAGGAGTCGCCTCCCACAACCGACATAAAAATCTCATTGCCAAGGCAAAAGGATATAAATTGATGAACGGAAATGTATTTTCCCGAGTCAAGAATGCCGTAGCAAAAGCAGGTACTAATGCCTACATTGACCGACGTGCAAAGAAGCGAACCTTCCGACGACTTTGGAACGTTCGTATTAACACTGCGGTTAGAGCTCTTGGATTGACCTATTCAGCATTCATCAACCTACTCTATCTCAAGAATGTAAAAATTGATCGAAAGGCCTTGTCTAATCTTGCGATTAGCCACCCAGAGGTTTTTGCAAAAGTCGTAACATTCGTAAAATAAAAGATTTCCTCCGCAAGGGGGATTTTTTTGAAAAACGACTTCTCATGTCATCATTCAAACATCAGCGCCAAGCATTTCTCGGCCACAAAATTTCTAATTCTCCATGAGTTTCCTATGTTGCGACCTTGCGAAACATAGGATTGTCAATATATAGGTTTCCTCGAAATATAGGTATATTCCTGATTCGAGTGTATCGTTTTTTGCTATCGCCAGATCATTCTTTCTGGGCAAAAGCTCTGAACAAACCGCCGTACTGCAAACACTTTCCCAGCTGTAGCTCGTTCGCACTTGAGGCCCTCGAACGGCATGGGGCGATACGGGGTTGATTTTATTCTATTCGACGTATTATAGCGTGCAATCCTTGGTCGAAATGAGGATTCGATCCGGTACCCGGGGTAGTCAAATCCTGTTCGAACCAAAGTTTGCATAAAAATCCGAATTCTCACGAATTTCAATCAACTTTTCATTCAGATTCCCATGTTTAATTCATTGATAGAACTCGACATTTCCATTTCCCTGTTTTTTCGGGGATTCGTATCCCAAGGCGATTCGCTTGTCCCAGCTGTTGGATTTTTTTCGGATTTCGAAATTTTAATGGTAGTCATTCTCCTTATTGGGCTCTGGCTCTATGGAACGTTCAAAAAAGAAGTCGGATACAAAATCATCGCGCTCGATATTTTTTATGCTATCATGTTTGCTTTCGGAGTATATTGGGTATTGCAGTTTGGTCTACCGATTCGTCCCAGGCCAGAAACGATTTCGAATATTCCGCCGCTTATTAATCATCTCCCGGATAATTCGTTTCCTTCGGGGCATGCTATTTTCGCAGGAGCTTCGGTAGTAGCTATCGGGTATTTTTTAAGTATGCCGGTTTCTTCGGGTTTTGCCGTATTTGGAGTCATTATGTTGATTTGTCGAGTGGTTTCCGGAGTTCATTATTTTGGAGATGTGTTCGTCGGAGTAATTATTGGGGCACTTTTGGCGAGGGTGTATATCGTGTATCGTGACAAGGCCGGTATTAAAACCAAATTCCATATGATCCCCCTTAAAATTGCTTCTTTTTTCAAACTCTAGCATGTCGCAACAGTTCATTTTGTTTTTCGGGGATCTCCAGCCTTGGGTTATATTTTTGCTCATGGCTGTGGAATCCAGCCTGTTCCCACTTCCGAGCGAGATTATCATGATTCCCGCGGGAGTTATTGCTGCTAAGGGGGGATATCCTTTGTGGGTTGCTATCCTCGCCTGATGATTTGGAAGTTTGTTGGGAGCATCGGTCAATTATTCCATTGGCAAATACCTCGGAAAACCGTTTATCATAAAATATGGAAAGTATTTTTTCATTCATCACAAGAAATACGAAGAAGCAGAAACATTATTTTTAAAAAATGCGAACTGGTATACGTTTCTTGGGAGATTACTGCCGGTTATTCGTCATTTAATTTCCCTACCAGCTGGAATTTTTCGTATGCCGTTGCCACTATTTGCTGGAATTACTTTGGTGGGAGCAACCCTTTGGTGTTCTATACTTTCACTCTCCGGATACTATTTTGGAGAAGCTGCCATTGGCTTGTTCGAAAAATATTTGCCGGAAATCAAGATTGTTGTTCTCATAAGTCTCGTAATATTCGTAGTTTGGTTTTTGAGAAAGAAACGGTAGAATATATTACGAAGAATACTTACTGAATTTTTGAAAATAATAAAATCCGAAGTTTATTTTACTTCTCAATAACTAATCGGATTAATTTAAATTAAAACGAGTTTGTATGTTACATTGATTTCATAATTATTTTTTTCATGTCGCTATATAGCATAGTCAATCCTGAAGGAACCACTGTGTCCTTGGATTTTTCAAAAATTCTCTCTACTAGCCCGAGAACGCTTCTTTATTTTTATCCAAAGGATGATACTCCTGGATGTACGCTCGAAGGTCAGGATTTTACTCGACTCAAAGAGGATTTTTTGTCGAAAGGTATTCAGATAATTGGTGTTTCTTTGGATGATGTAAAATCTCATAATCATTTTCAAATTTCTTGCGGTATTGGAATACCATTGATTTCCGACGATGGTTCGCTCGTGAGGCAATTTGCCGTAATGGGAGAAAAAAATATGTATGGAAAGAAGATTTTCGGCATGCTCCGATCGAGCTTTCTCTTGGATTCCACTGGGAAAATTCTTGAGGAATGGAGAAATGTCCGAGCTACGGGCCATGCGGAACGATTGTTGAAAGAAATCCAATAAAATTTAATCATACCTATGAAAATTCTGGTATTCGGCGATATATTTTGACGAAAGGGGAGAGAGTTACTCGCCCGGTATTTACCCTGACTCCGTGCCGAACATACACCGGATTTTGTGATTGCAAATTCCGAAAACCTCACCAATGGCAAAGGACCGATTCCTCAACATTTGCAGGATTTGCAAAAATCCGGAGTCGATATTTTTACGGGGGGAAACCATAGTTTTTCCAGTATGGAATTTATATCGGAATATATGGATGCGGAAAATTCCCCGCAACTTCGTCCGGCAAATTTCTATGAATCGAAACATTACCGGTTTCCAGGAAAATGATTCGGAGTTTTTGAAAAAAATGGAAAAAAACTTCTCGTAATCAATTTGATTTCTGGGAATTTCCTCAAGGATGACGTGTACAATCCTTTTTTGAAAATCGAGGAAATCCTCATAGAACACCCACTCGCGAATTACGATGGTATTATCGTAGATTTCCATCGGGAAAGTACGGCGGAAAGCTACTGTATGGCGGAATGGGTATCTGGAAAAGTAAGCTTGCAATACGGAACCCATACGCACGTTCAGACCAATGATGATCGGATTCTTGCTACTGGAACTGGAGCAATTACTGATGTGGGTATGACGGGAGCATTACATTCCTCTATCGGACAGGAATTTACTGCTTGGATGCCGAATTTTATCTCGTGAACCTGACATTTTTCCCCCAAAAAACAAACGGATATGGGTCCATGAGTCGTCTGTGGACTCATTGTCGAAATCAATAATGGAAAGTGTATACGACTTGAGAAAATCCGAATCGTGGAACCAACATAATTTCTTTAGAAAAAAAGTTGTAAATACATTTTTTTTTGTAGAATTTCCGTGCTTGATTGTCAAGCGAAATACAAACATAAAGGAAATATCATGAGTTCTCTTGCATATACCAATTTTCTTGCCCTACTTTCGAGCGTGGCCAATGAAGTATTGGAAGAGACAGGATGCCAGCAACGTTTCAACAACCAGGGTAGACCCCTGCGTCGGACCGAAGATGTGGATCCCGAATATCACAGAAATCTTCGAATGACTTCACAGAAACTTTCTGATGGTCGTTCGAAATTACGTGGAGGTTCACTGTCTGCCATCCGTTAGCTGGATACTCCCAACAACACCGGTCCGCTTCCCAGCGGGCCATTTTTAATTCCTTTTTAATACGGTGTGATTATAATGCGCCATAGGAATGACTTGAAAAGAATCAACTAAAATCCCATTGTTTACATTTTAATTTTTCATATGAAATTTGCCCGATTATTTTTGGCTACCATTGCTATTTGTATGGTACTTTCTTCAGTTTCGGCCTATATGATGGTAAAATTCCTCGCGAATACCATTGGTTCGACTTTTACGGAGACAAACGCTCAAAAGCCCGTTTCTTCTCAGCCGGTATCTATAGTACAGTCGAATTCCAATCTTTCGAATCTGGAGTCTGGAGTAAAATCTATCGCAAGCCAAGTGAGTCCGTCGGTAGTCTCTATAGTGATTACCCGGGAAGTTCAAACCTATCGAACCGATCCATACTGATTTTTTTATGAGCCAGCGGGAACTGTCCGCAAAAAAATCGGAGGAGGAACCGGATTTTTTGTTTCCAAAGAAGGATATATTCTTACAAACAAGCATGTAGTCAGTGATCCGAAGGCGGATTATACAATTATTCTTGCAGATGGTCGCGAACTCATTGGTAAGGTACTCGCTTATGATCCGACTACCGATTTGGCCGTAATCCGTGCATTTACGGATGTCAATACCCCATATTTCTGAGCAACGCCATTGGGTTTTGTGGATTCGCAGGGGCAGGTGGAAATAGGTTCGTTCGTCGTGGCAGTCGGTAATGCGCTCGCAGAATTTCAGAATACGGTCACATTTGGGGTTGTTTCCGGATTGGGGCGACAGATTGAGGCATCGGATGGCAGTTCCGGAGGAGTAGAAGCCCTTTCTGGATTGATTCAGACCGATACTGCTATTAATCCAGGCAATTCCGGAGGTCCACTCGTCAATCTCCAAGGAAAAGTTGTCGGAATTAATACGGCAATTTCCGCTGGAGCGAATGGTATTGGATTCAGTATTCCGCTTTCTGGACGAGTAGTTGAAGCTATGATCAAATCCGTGGTAAAATACGGTCAAATCAAGCGTCCATTTATCGGGGTTCGATATACTCCACTCAATAAAACGACGGCAGATGCCCTCAGTTTGGTATTTTCCGAAGGGGCGGTAATAGCGGGAGAAAATGGATATCCTGCCATCGTTCCAGATTCCCCAGCGGAAAAAGCTGGTCTCAAGGAGGGGGATATCATCGTAGAGGCGGATGGTAAAAAACTCACAGCCACATTTGGGCTTCGTGACGCTTTGTCAGAGAAGTTGCCAGGCGACAAGGTTTCGCTCAAAGTCTTCAAGAAAACGGGGAATCAGCTGGAAGTGGTAGATCTCGTATTAGGGGAAAGCTAGATTAACGGATTCGAAGCAAAAAATACGTGACTTCGCCTTGCTTTTCCTTCTGCTTCTGCTACACTCCAAGAACGTTCCAGCGCTCCGGCGCTGTTTTTCTTCTCATGGTTTCCTATACTTGAGAGCTTATCGTTAATTACCTAGACTTTTATGGCAGAATTTCCACAGCGCGTTCGCGGAATGCAAGACCTTTTTGGCGAATACCAGAGGTATTTTAATTTCGTAAAAAAAGTCGTTCGTCACGAATTTCGCAAAAGTGGATTCACCCGAATTTCTACCCCGGTTGTCGAGACTAAGGATTTGATTGTTCGTTCTGCTGGTATCGGTTCCGATGTGGTTTCCAAAGAGATGTATGAATTGACCGACAAAAAGGGTCGTGAACTCGTATTGAAACCAGAGTCTACTCCAGGAGTACTCCGAGCTTACATCGAAAACAATCTCCAAGAGGAACCTCAACCGGTCTACTGGTACTATATGGAACCGCATTTCCGGTACGATCGACCACAAAAAGGAAGATATCGCCAATTTCATCAAGTGGGCGGGGAAATCATCGGAGAAGTCGATCCGATTTTAGATGCGAACATGATATATGTTGGATGTTCGATTCTCGACGGTCTTGGTCTCAAGGGAAAATATACCGTTAAAATCAATACGCTTGGAATCGCCAAAGAACGTGAAAAATATATTTTGGAACTCCAAAGTTTTTTCGAGGCCCGACGGCATCTACTTGACGAAGTCGACCAGGCCCGACTCAATTCCAACCCACTCCGACTTCTTGATTCCAAAAATGAGGACGTAAAGGAATTGCTCAAGGTCGCGCCGAAAATGACGGATTTTCTCAAAAAGGACTCCGCGGAATTTTATGCGAAAGTAAAAGAATATCTCGATATTCTCGGAGTCGATTATATCGAAGATCATACCTTGGTTCGGGGATTGGACTACTATTCTCACACCGTTTGGGAATGGGTTGACGGTTCTGGACGTACACAGGATTCTTTCGGTGGAGGAGGTCGATATGATGGACTTGCTAAAGTACTCGGATACAAAGAAGAAATTCCAGCAATCGGTTTCGCTTTTGGGGCGGAACGACTGATAGAAGCAGTAATGGAAACTGGTGTAACTCTCAGAAACAAAGATGGTATCCACCTGTGTTTTATCCAGTTGGGCGATGAAGCGAAAAAAATCATGCTTCCTCTCTCGATTGAGGCGAGAAATCGAGGATTGAATTCCCTGTTGTCTTTAGGAACACCGTCTCTCAAAATCCAAATGAAAAAGGCAAACCGTCTCAAAGCGAGATTTGTGGCCATCGTAGGGATTATGGAGGCAAAGAAAGGGGTTTGCCAACTCAAAGATATGCTCCATGGTACCCAGGTCGAAGTAAAAATTAGCGAACTTCTCGATAAGGTTCTCGCTCAGATTGACCCAAAAGAATTGGATTTTTATGTACCGGCAAAGGATTGGATTATTATCGAACCGATAGTAAATACAGAAGAAGAATTTACAGAGTAATTTATCGTTTTAATAAAATCTCTCGGAGTTCGAGAGATTTTATTATGTGTTGAAATTCAAGTTGTTATCCTCGAATGAATTTCATAAAATATTTCCGAAAAGCTAATTTCTTTTGGAGCATGAACATGGCACCGATATTCATTGAAAGTAAGAGTATAAGGAGCAATTGGACAGGGCCGGTTTTGACACGAGTAACTTTGGAAGTATTGATAGATGCAGTTTTTGTATCGCTACAGACTGCGGCGATTTTTAAATCCTCATATTTTACCTTACCCCTAGCCAGATGTGCGGTATAGATAGGGGTTTTGACTCGTTCAATAAAAACGAATTGACCCGATTGGGATCGTTTCATTACGTCATATCCCACGGCTCCGATGACTTCTCTCCATCGTACGACCGTCTTGGTATCGAGTTCTTCCACTTGGAGGATGTCGATTGCCGGGAGCTTGCATTGGCTGGCACTGTTAAGCGAAACCGGATTCGTTGGAGAAGTATTTCCTCACTTAAGAGATGAGTTGTCACTGGTCGCTGAAGAATTCGTTCCTGGATTGGATAATTCGGACAATGGTTTCGAACCCGTGGAAATGTCATTTGGGTTCGAAAGTGAAGTGGAAGTGGTCGTTTGAGGTTGTATTTGTGTAATACTGGTCGGAGCAGCCTGAGTTGTACTCGTAACCCCGGTATTCCTGGAATACGTAGTATTGCCTATCGTCGTAGAACTGTTTTGGTCTGATGTGGTCGTATTTGTATTTCCCGTCGTGGTCGTAGTAGTATGCGAACCATTGGTCGTGGTCGTATTTCCGGTATTTACCGTGGTTCCTGTGGCCGTTGGTTCTACAATAGGATTTACTGGGGTAACGTTTGTCGCACCTGTCGTAGTTTTAGGAAACGCTTTTTCTAATCCCGTCAAAAAATCTTCGGTAGTAGGGGAGCTGGCGCTTGCTGAGAAAAGCACGGAAACCAAAGAAAACGTAGTAATCCCGGTAATGCTGAGAGCTACGATTTCTTTTTTGGAAAAGCGGGAATACATGGAGGTGAATTATGGAGCGGGAGTCGCCGTGGTTCCACTTGCGGCATTTTGATATGCACCTTCGACTACGTTGTTGAGATCATTGGCAAAGCCGCTGCTCGTTTGCCCCAAGCTTGCTGAATCTATCTTGATTGGAGTAGATTTTTTCTGAGCTGCCGTACTAGTGCTAGAAGTAGATTCAACAGCTTTTCCACAGGAAGCGAGCACTAATGTAAGTGCTAAAATGGAGCATATTTTTTTGTTCATACATTTAACTATATACAAGGCCCCAGGTTTTCAAAGTAGAAAAGAAGAATTTGTGTTGCAACTGGAGGAGAGGAGTTCTCGGAAGACTAACTCCCACCAATTTCACCAGCACTATTTGATGCTCCTGTTCCATGCGCATACGCATTTGCTTGTTGCCGGTTAATATTAGCTCCATTAATATGACTTTGTCCGTTTGGTATGGAGTTCTTTGCCATTTCCAGTACTTGCTTGGTCAATGCTGGATTGGAACCCATCCAATCGGTTCTGTTTTGAAAACTTGGAACTCAGAGTTGTTGTAATGCTTGATTGATTGCATCCCGACTTTGAGGATTTTTCATTCAATTTTTGATACTATTCTGGTCGTTTTCTATTTGGCTTCCAGTATTGAGTTTCTTATACATCTGAGATCCTTCAGCATTATTTTGAGCTTTCTGCACTCCTCCTTCCGGGAGTGAATTAGTCGCATTTTTAAGTCCGGTAAGACGTTCGTTTCTTTCCTGGGCCACATTGTTATGTTCCGGTCCGCGTTGTGATTTTTGCATAATAAAAAAATTAAAAATATGTATTATTACCAGATAGCAAGAACTTCCGTAGCACTTTCCATTTCTCGCTCTTTTCTTTCATTTTCTCTCATGATATTGAGACGGTCATTGATTTCATTGAGATGATCGAGCGATGCTTGCATTTTTTCTGTACTATCCTCGATAAGGACTGACATAATACTTTCGTATACTTCGTCAACTTCTGATTCTATGAGGCTTTGAGGTTCATTTAATATATGCTGATACAGTACGTCAAATACTTCAGCTTTTCCTTCAAGTCATTTTAAAAGTGCCAAAACATTGACTCGTTTTTCCGATAAGGGAAGCTGATAATATGATGCTTTTTCTTTTGAATAATCCATAATTTGGACATAACAGGTAATTGAATACAGTATAAGCTACTGTTTAAAAAAAAGCAAAAAATGCTGAATTCGTCTCTTGTAACATTGAAAGCTTCATTTCAGGATCACCTTCTTGCTCTGTCGACGTTTTCTCAGACTGAATCCGTATTACATTCGAGTGAAATGGAACGGATTACCGCATTTGAACGGAAAACATATTTGGAATCCCTCTGGCGTATCGAGGAACATCGTCTCTCTATGGCGAAAAAAATTTTTCTTCCTCATTCTGTATCTCCATTAAAAACACATACGGAAACATTCTGCTGAAAAATGCGAGAATCAGGAAAGTATCTCAATGAACTCCTTTTTATTTTAGAATATGCTGCGATTCCATGAATTTCTCCAAAAGAATTAGATGGTATTGCTCGGGCATTTTTTTTTAAGTATGAATCTGTTGGTATCCGACCTGCTTTTCTGGGATTCGAAGGATATCAAAATATTATTTCTGTATCTAGAAATGATGGTATTTATCATTTACCTATAAATGATACACCACTGAAAGATGGGGACATCGTAACTATTGACGCAGGAGTGGATTTATTTTGAGCAAATACAGATGCGGCAATTAGTAAAGTCATTTGAATTGGAACTGATAGAGATAATAATCTTGTCACTTCATTAAAAAAATGACTCCTCGCTTGTTTGCCTTTGCTGAATCCTGGAAATACCCTCTATGATCAGTCAGTTTTTATTCATGATTGGGCCGTATCAGAATGATACCATGTAATTCGAGATTGCAATGGACATGGCGTAGGAGAATTTCTCCATGAGGAACCTGATATCGTTCATTGGCCAGCACAATATCTTAAAAATTTGGAACTCTGTCCAGGCAATATATTTACACTCGAACCCATATTTACCCATCGCTCAAATCTAAGTGTTACACATGGACAAGATTCCTCAGGATTTACGGAATTCGGAGATTTCTGAGCGTACCGGGAATATACGATTCTTATTACGGATACCGGAGCAGAATGTATCGCTTGACTGATATAGTATGAAAAAAACAAAAATCCAAATCAAACATATCTCTCTGTTGGTAGAAGTGGCAGAAAGTGAATCAGAGTGGGGAATTGGACTGTCTAATCGAATGGAACTATCTCTAGACTCTGGAATGCTTTTTGTTTTTCCAACGGTTTCTCGTGTGGGTTTTTGGATGAAACAAACATATATTTCATTGGATATTTTATGGCTTGATGCTTCGAAAAAAATAATTTGGATTGAAAAAAACGCTCCAGCAGAAGTAGGGGGATTTTTTGTAGAGTATGATCCTCCCGTCGAAGCAGGGTATGTATTGGAGCTTGTTGCATGAAGTTGTGACGTGAATGGTTTTTTTATTGGGGATATCGTAATTTTTCACGAGAATTTCGTTTAATATTCTTTCTCATGAACTATCTCACTATATTTTTTGTACGAAATTTCGAGCCATTATACTTTCCATTATCCGGAAAACCGAAAAAAAATCTCTCATGTTCTGTGTAGTTAACAGTAAAAGATCAGACTAGGGGGAAAACATACGTTTTTGATATTCTCGTAAAATTTCCGATAAGAGAAAGCGAAAAAATTAAGGTCTACCGTAATCGGAATACTACCCCAGTGCTTAGTAATAGTGGGACGGTGAAACAGGTGTTTCTGAGGAAGCATCAAGAAGATGAACCAAAGAAGAAAAAAATGGTTTGATGAGATAGTTCGGGATGTAATCGATCGATTTTTGCCTTCGACATCTCTCATTTTTCATTTTTTTGAATAAAAATTTTCAGCAATTCCGTATGGTATATCGTGGGTTGCTAAAATTGGCTTTGCCATACAGCTACGCGATTATCCTTAAAAATTTTTCTATGAAAAACCTATTGGTGCCGATCATTGTCTCGGCATTGTTGCTTACCGCCTGTTCTACGGACACCGAACCGAACGCGACAAGCGCCCCGAGCGTTTCGCAAAATACTCTCAACATTCCCGTGCAGCCTGAAAAAAAGACGGACTTATACGGGAAAATCCTCTCTATGGAGGGGAACGAAATCACTGTTTTACAGTCCGATACATCAAAAGATCCTACGTTCAATATGCTCCCGGATGAAAAGAAAAAATACATGGCAGCTTTGGACGAGTCGGCCAGAACGGCTCTGAAAGCCGAAATTAACGCAGCAACCCTCGGCGAGGTTCGCATCACGGTTCCCGTAGGCATCGGCATGGTGAAAAAAACAGCTCAATGACCGACCGCTCCGAACGCGGAAGCGAGCCTGGCGGATCTGAAACCGGGAATGTACGTATCGGTATGGCTCAATGCGCAAGCAGGAACCGGCAAGGTCGCGGAATTCGTAAAGATTGCTTTTCCCCAATAGTCTACCATTTAAGAAAAAATCCCATGTCATTCGCCAAAGAAATCGAAAAAGATTCAAAGAAGAAAACCATCCGGAAGTTCGCGATATTTGCTTTGGCATGATGCGGAATTCTGTACGGTTCGTATGTCTTCTATTTTTCGAAAAATACCGCGGATATGTCGACTTCCGAGCGCAAGACCTACTCCGTATCGGTCGGAAATATCAAAACGTTCATCCAATCCGATGGCAGGGTCGCCCTGAAAGACGAGCTGAACCTCGACTTCGCGAACGTCGGCATTATCCAGAAAATCCTACTGAAGGAAGGGGATCCGGTCGAAAAATGAACTGTCATAGCGAGCTTGGACGTCTCCTATCTAGATATCGCCATGGAAAAGGCCAAAATCGCCCTGGATACCGCCAAGCTGAATTACGAAATCAAGAAAAACGGAACTTCGGCTACCGAATTGGACATTTCCCAAAAACAGGTCGATCGGGACCTGGTTTCTCTTGAAGGTTCCAAAAAGGAAACGGATTCCGATATCGAGGCAGCAAAACGTGCGCTCGAAGTGGCGAGAAAAATCAAAACGGGCGCCGAAAAACAAGCGAAAATCGACGTACTGTGAAGCGGAAATGCCACCGGGCTCGCGACGTTGGATTATCGGACTGCCCTATCGAACGCGGAATTCGTCAAGAAGCAGGAGCGCGAAAAATATGCCGACGCCGCCAACAAACTAGTCATGGAAACCGGGCAGATGATCGCGAATATGGAAAAGTACCTTCACGACATCGACATGCTCCTGTGAATCAGCGATACGAACCGGGACAAAAACGATGCTTTCGAAGACTATCTGTCCGCAAAAAATACCGCTTCAAAAACGTTAGCGGAAGCTGGATATCGCGAAACTCAGAAAAAATTCGACGAATTCCACACGAAGTGGTCCGAACTCCAAAAAAACGGCGATTTTCCGGCGATTTGAAATTCCGAGGATCTTTCGAAATACGCGTACGAATTGAGAAACGTCGCTTCTTTACTGAACAAGACCCTCTCCTATTCGGTTGAGGCGGTTAAAAATTCCATTTCCACAAGCAGTTTCCCACAAACGGCCATCGATTCGTACCTCGCGAATTTCGAAAACGCCTTGGCAAATTCCAAGGACGGCGCAGCAAATTATATGCTGACGTTACAATCCATGTCGGAAGCGAAGACTGCTATGGAAGCGAAGATTGATACTGCTGAAAACTTAGTCCTGACCTTCTCTGGCAAATTGGATATCGCCCGGTCTTCCTTGCAAAAAACTATTCTGCAAGGCGAATTGTCTGTAGACGCGGCACAGGAAAAAATCCTGGCTTTGGAATTTGATGTGCGAACGCTAGAAACGAAGCGATCTACGGCTTTGGCACTTTCCCAATCCCAAGTGAACATTTCCCAAGCCTCCCTGAAAGACAAAAAGCAGGTCGACAACCGAGATCTCGAACCTCTCAACATGGCGATATTGCAAGCCCAGAAGACCTACGACGAAGCGAAAAAGAAGAAGAATGATAGTGAACTTATCGCTCCCATGAAAGGAAAAATCGCGAAAATCAACGGGAAAATCTGAGAAAACACAATGTCTTTGAAAGTACCTTTCGTCACCATTATCAACACGGACGCGTTTTATGTCGAGGCTTCCGTCGAAGAAGGTGACATCGTGAAGGTAAAGAACGGACAGGCCGTCCATATCTCGTTTGACGCGATAGAATCGCTGACTTTGACTGGAAAAGTCGTCTATGTCAACGAAAAAGCCGATATCGACGAAAATGAAATCGTATCCTACGGAGTGGAAGTGCTCTTTGCTAATACTGATCCGAGAATCCGGGACGGATTGACCGCCAGCGTAGATTTTATTACCAAAGAAGTGAACGGGGTGCTTACTATCCCCGTTCAATCCGTAAAAAACCGTAATGGGAAAGCAACGGTCGTTCTCGAAAACAGGAAAATCCGCGAAGTTGTCACCGGTTTTACCGATGGAAAAATGGTCGAGGCCATTTCCTGACTCAAGAAATGAGAAACGGTAACGTACTAATCTTAGAAAACCCAAAATTTATGCAGAAATCCATGATTCTCATGCGGGATATCCGAAAATCCTACTATCTCACGAACCGCGAGGAGATTTCCGTTTTGCGCGGAATATGCTTGGATATAAAAACCGGGGAATTCGTGGCACTCATGGGAGAAAGTGGAAGTGGAAAATCCACCTTGCTCAATATCATAGGATGTCTCCACTATTCCAACTCGGGCCGGTTCGAATTCGAGGGGGAAGACCTGTCCGATCTCAAAGATGACGAAGTTCTTTCTCATATCCGCAACCGGAAAATTGGGTTTATTTTCCAACAGTTCCACCTGATACCGAAACTTACTGCCCTGGAGAACGTCATTTTGCCGAGTTTGTATCTCCCTCTCTCCCAAGCAGAAAAACAGGAACGGGCCACCATGCTGCTCCGCAAGGTTGGACTCGGGGACCGCATGGGGAACCGACCGGGGGAACTCTCCGGCTGACAGCAGCAGCGGGTCTCGATAGCGAGGTCCCTGATGAATGATCCGGAACTCATCTTGGCGGACGAGCCAACGGGAGCACTGGATTCGGAGACCTCGGTGGAAATCATGCAGATGATGACAGAACTCAAAAATGAGTGAAAGACCATTGTTATGGTTACACATACTCCGATCGTCGCGAAATTCGCCGACCGGATCATTTTTCTGAAAGACGGCAAGGTTGTCGATTGCCAGTACCAACTTCGCTTACCCGAATAGCTCATGTACGAAATACTCAAAATCGCAGTACAGTCTCTCTATAATAATAAACTGAGGAGTTTTCTCAGTTCCCTCGGGGTCATCATCGGAGTGGCGACCATCGTACTCGTCATTGCCATAGGGCTTGGCGCGCAGCGGGACATAGAAGCGCAATACGCGAATCTCGCCGTGACTTCGATCATGGTCAATCCGGTAAGCACGGAATGACGGACGTCGAAGCTAAGCGAAGAAGACCTAATTGCAATACGGGAATGAGCCGTTCACATCGAAAAAGCCACGGCGGTCTTGCAATCCAAAATGATTGTCTCGGATTCGTCGAATACCTTATCTTTGGGAATTCTTGGGGTGGGAAATGATTTTTTGGAAATTTCCAGCCTCAAGGTCGAGCACGGGAAATACTTCGGGGAAAGTGATAACGAAGAAAAAGCGAAATATGCCGTCATCGGAAACGGCGCCTGCCTCGATTTCTTCTGAACCGTTCGGGACGTCGTAGGAAAAACGATCAACATCGGGAAGAAAAAGGTGGAAATCATCGGGATTTTTGAGAAATCAGGAACTTCCTTGGGACCAATTACCTACGATGACACTATTTTCTTGCCATATAGCACGACGCAGCAAATCATTGGGTCATCTTCGACGCCCCGGCTCGTCATGCTTGCGAAAGATATTGATAGCATTGGTCCAGCCATCGCGGAACTCAGCGACATCCTGCGGGAAGCCCACCGCCTGAAACCGAGCGATATCGAGGACTTCCGCGCTGTCGACCAAGGTTCCAAGGTTGTCGCCGCGAAAGAATCCTCATCGACCATGACCCTGCTCCTTACCGGAGTCGCCATTATCGTCCTGGTCGTTTCGGGAATCGGAATCATGAACGTAATGTTCGCGGGTGTGGCGGAACGGACAAAAGAAATTGGGATACTGAGGTCTATTGGAATCAAAATGGGCGACATCTTAAACATATTTCTGTACGAATCGGTCATCCTCAGCATTTCCGGGGGCATTGTCGGCGTGTGACTCTGAGAATGAGCTATGATGGCTATTTCGCATTTCGACCTGCTCTCCGTGGTATCGAGCTTCCCTGGAGATATACTCGCCTTTTTCTTTGCGCTCTTCGTCGGGGTATTTTTCTGATATTATCCGGCATACAAGGCGAGCAAGCTCGATCCGGTGGATGCGCTGAGGAACTAATCAGCCCTGGCTTAGACTTCGGTATGAATTTCTCCAACTTCGATGAACTTACAAGTACTCCTGTAAGAAAAAAAGCTTTATAGGTTGAGTGTTCTAAAAAAGCGAGACTTGTCATTTAGTCCCCAGGTTTTTACGTTATGCTGTTTTTTGGGATAAGCCACTACGTAATTCTCGAATTTTCTTTTGACAAATGACGGTATAATCATACGATACGCGAGCTCTTTTTTGAGAGAAGCTTGGGTTTCGACCAAAGTTTCTTGTTCCTTAACCCATACACAAGAAGATGAAAATCTTCTTGAGAGAATAAAAGAT
>JAVHRB010000017.1:0-4412 GCA_036171455.1 Patescibacteria group bacterium | reverse complement strand
CGGATTCGAACCGACGACCAATTGGTTAACAGCCAACTGCTCTACCACTGAGCTACCGAGGAATATAGGATGAATGACCCGGAATCCGATGGTTTTGAGGACCAAAAAGGACGACGAATCGCTTCAAGCGCGGGTATAGTATAAAAACTCCCCAAAGAGTCAAATTTTTTCGCGTAAATCCTTGATTTTATCGAATCTTCCGGACCGGGGAAATATCCCCGGCAAGTAACGTTGACAAAAACTGCCTTCACACTAGTCTAATGGCCTATATTCGCAGTACCAGCACTATGAGCCATACGTTTTTCGTCACTACCCCCATCTACTACCCCAACGGTGTCCCACACATCGGCCACGCATACTCGAGCATCATCGCCGACGTCCTCGCGCGGTACCATCGGCAAAACGGCGACACGGTGCGGTTTTCGACCGGGGTCGATGAGAATTCGCAAAAGATTGTGGATAAAGCCGACGAACTTGGACTTCCCGTTATGGAATATCTCGATCAGATGGCTTCGGAACACCGCCGGGTTTGGGACGGCATCGAGATTAGCTATACGGACTTCGTCCGTACGACTACCCCAACCCATGCAACGTTCGTGCAGTCTGTTCTACAGAAGTCATTCGACAATGGAGATATTTATGAGGGAATGTACGAGGGAATGTACTGCCGTGGCTGCGAAGGATTCAAAAAGGCGACGGATTTGACCCCGGCAGGGAAGTGTCCTGATCATCCGACTCAGGAAATCGAGCACCTCAAGGAAAAGAATTATTTTTTCCGCCTTTCCCGCTATACGGAAAAACTCCAGGCATTTTATACGGCCAATCCCCATTTTGTGACTCCACAGAATCGGTTTAACGAAGTGCTCGAGTTTGTCAATCAGGGATTGGAGGATTTTTCCATTTCTCGTGAGACCAACAAATTTGGGATTCCATTGCCATTCGACCCATCTCAGGTGACCTACGTTTGGTATGACGCGCTTTTTAATTATGTCAGCACGCTGGGTGACCAGGTGGACAAATTCTGGCCGGCGCAGGTGCACGTGGTTGGCAAGGACATTATACGGTTCCACGCGATATTTTGGCCGGCAATGCTCCTGTCCGCAGGATATGCACTCCCGGGTAATATTCTTGCTACTGGGCATTTTACTATTGACGGGCAAAAGATTTCCAAGAGCCTCGGCAACGTCATAGATCCGGTGGAATATGCCGGGCGGTATTCTCGCGACCTCCTCGTCAATTACCTCCTGACTTCTTTCCCGATTGGGCAGGATGGGGATTTTAGCGAAAAGGAATCCGTACTTGCGTTCAATAACCGTCTCGCGAACACTCTTGGCAACCTCCTCAATCGTTGTATCGTGCTCACGCTCAAGAACGGTGGTACGATAGCGGTGCATTCATACCAATCAGACCTCGCAACAGCACGCGAAGCACTGCTTCTGACCTATGATCGATCCTTCGCTGCATTCGACCTCCGTGGGGCACTCATTGCCACCTATGAGTTCGCTGAGTCGATCAACAAGTATATTGATACTATCAAGCCCTGGGAACTTGTGGACGTTGATTCTGTCAAGTTGGAAGATATTATGTACCAAGTTGCGGAGTCGCTCCGAACCATAGCGATTCTCCTTCATCCGTTCTTTTCCCCCAAGATGGAAGAACTTTTGTCGAGAATCGGAGCTTCGAAGGATATCGTTTTGATGAAAAACGGGAATATGGGGGCCGCTTTGGAGCGCAAAACTGCATTTTCTATTCTAGAAAAAGGGGAACCCTTATACATGCGTATTTCCCTTTAAACAAGGCAAAAACACAGGATTTTACATGGGAAAAATTCTGAAAAACCGCTTGTTTAACGCAAAAAATGCAAAAAATCACTTGCAATCCCTTTGTAGACCATATAATAGGCCCAGGTTATTTATTTTTTTAACTGTAACCATTATGAAAAAGCAAGACTTCATCAAAGAGATTGCTGCACAAGCAAAACTCAGTCAAGATGCAGCTACTAAGGCACTCAATGCCGTAATTGACATTATTACTTCTGAACTCAAAAAGGGTGGAGAAGTTAATGTTACTGGTTTTGGAGCCTTCAAGGTTTCTCACCGAGCTAAGAGAAATGGTGTCAATCCAAAAACTGGAGCGAGCATCGTTATTCCTGCGATGAAATCCCCAGTTTTCCGAGCTGGTAAGACTCTTAAGGAATCAGTTAGATAATTTCTGGTACAAAAAAATCCTCCATTCGTGGAGGATTTTTTTTGTCTACACACCGCTTCTCTCAAAACTCAAGAACCTTTTTTTTGACATTCTTCTTAAGATATCTTAATATGGGATAAATTCCTCCACCTCTCTATCAAATAGTGTTATCCATAGATATATCACTTCTCGAACACAACAAGCTCATAGATTTTTTTAATGAATCGATTGTTGATTTTTCGGATTTTGAAGTAAAAATTGAGTTTCTTTCGGATTATACTCAGTCTAAAATGATTCGGGATGGTATACTGTTTCTTTTTGAAAAGAACTCTATCAATTTGCCATGGAAGAATCGTTTTGCTCTGATTTCCGATGAATTAGTAAATAATTCCATTGAATATGGGAGCATGCCGCTCGATAAAAACACCATTTTTATAAAATTCGCTCCCACCGAAGGGAGTCTCAGTGTTTTGATAGAAGTGAGCGACACAGGTCGGGGAGCTGAAGCTAAAACGAGCGATGAGATGGAACAAATCAGAAAACTCAAGGAAATGCGGGGATTCGATTCGTATCTCGGTAAGCGTGGACGTTGATTATTTCAATTGATTACCAATCTCGTCGATGAAATGTATTTCCGAGATAGTGAGGGTGGAGGTCTAACCGTTGGTATCCGCAAGGAATTGGAATTTGTTACATCTCATTAATTTTCAAATCCTCAAAAAAACTCTCGAATTTTCGAGAGTTTTTTTGAGGATTTTCTACCGAAACTGGAGATCTCCGAGTCGAAATACCCGATCGGCAATGATGATTTTCGGGTCGCTTGTAACATCTGCTGATCCTTCAAAATAGGAGTCTTTGAGAGCTTTTTCATCGACATTGAGCATCGACATGACTTTGGTGAGTACTTTTTCACGATCGAGAACATCAATCATGCGGGCAATGGATTCTTTGTTTTGCATGTTGGTCATGCGGGCGATTTCTTCGATTCGAACCCCAAACACTTCGAACGTGTCCATATCTTTTCGTCGGATGGAAATAGTTCGGTCATTCCGGTGGGCTTTTAGGTCATAGACCTTGACTTCCGGAGTGTTGTCTTCTAGAGATTTGAGTGCTTCTTCTTGGATTTGGATTTCGCGTTGTCCAGCGGGTATTTTTTCTATGAGGAAATTTTGGAGAGTTTCGACACCTTCCATCATTGGTGCAGAAATCGCGAATACGTCAGCGCCTTTGAATTTCTTTTTCAATTTCGTAATCCGGGCTTTTTGTTCATCTGGAACGACGAGGTCGATTTTGCTCAGGATGATGATTTCCGGTTTTTCCGCCAGGGTAGGGGAGAACTTCAAGAGCTCGTTTCGGATAATCTTATAGTTTTTCACGATTTCCTCGTCGGTATTACCGAGATCGAGTAGGTGACACAGGAGTTCTGTACGCTCGATATGCTTGAGAAACTGAATCCCGAGCCCTTTACCTTCGCTCGCGCCCTCAATGAGTCCGGGAACGTCCTCAATAAGGAGTCCACGACCCTTGTATTCCATAACCCCAAGATTCGGGATGATAGTGGTGAACGGGTAGTTCGCGATTTTTGGTCGGACGTTGGTAATGGATGAAATGAGCGAAGATTTCCCGGCGTTTGGCATTCCGATGAGTCCGATGTCCGCTACGAGCTTGAGTTCGAATTGGACATGAACTTCTTCCCCCTCGTCTCCGAGCTCTGCAAAATTGGGAGCTTGTCGGGTGCTGGAGGTAAAATGGGCATTTCCGAATCCTCCTTTTCCCCCTTTGCAGAGCAAGAATTCCTGGCCGTCACGGGTGAGGTCGACGATGACTTTACCTGTTTCTACCTCAGTAACAATGGTTCCAACGGGTAAAAGTACAACAAAATCTTCTCCTCCGCGCCCCGTCATTTCTTTGGTGGCACCACGCAGACCATCCTCCGCCTT
The DNA here is from genome assembly GCA_036171455.1 of Patescibacteria group bacterium. Taxonomy (GTDB): domain Bacteria; phylum Patescibacteriota; class Gracilibacteria; order BD1-5; family UBA2023; genus CAIVSN01. Next base: position 285 of record JAVHRB010000017.1, on the reverse strand, counting down.
GAGTACTTTTTTGTGGCGGAAATCTATGAGGGTATTTTGATTGGTGGTAGCTCGCAGGAGAATATTCCCGCCGCGTCCGCCATCGCCCCCATACGGACCTCCGTTGGGGATGTATTTTTCCCGTCTCCATGAAACAGCCCCGTCACCTCCGTGACCAGCTCTACACTTGACGATTACTTCATCGATAAACATGCGCGGAGGGTACACAAAAACTCAGAAAACTCAAATATAAAAGGCTCTATTCCACCCAATGGGAAAATAAAACCCTAATTTCTTGATTCACAA
>JAVHRB010000016.1:0-19880 GCA_036171455.1 Patescibacteria group bacterium | reverse complement strand
GGATTGTAGGATCTAGGTCATACCCCGTCAGCTTGCTGCGGGGTGATTGATTGAATCCAACTGAGTCTTCCAATATCTTCTCCGACTATCGTAAATTCTCGCCGTTCACTCATATAGGCATCGAAATACATTTTCAGAAAAAATTCCGCATGTTCTTCATTGAGCTCTGATGGATGTTCTTGATCGATGAGTCCAAGAACGATTTGTCCTTGGAGATAGGATTCTGTTTCGATGTCGTTTAATAGGATATCCACTCCCGATTTGAGAGTATGATTTTCTGCGGGTGATGATTCGGAGATAGAAGTTTGCATAGGAAAGAGATAATTAATTTTGACCGATGAGCCGTGGTTCTGCGTGAATCTTGATACTGTCGTGTCAGGTTCGTTTGATGCGTATCTGGAGTCATTCCAATTTCACGAGGGTCGGGTGATTGAGGCCGGATTCTTGTTGTTTCAATAAGTGTTTTATAAATCCTTTTCGTTTGGTAAGCTGATTAACGATGAAATCTGGAGAGAATGATTCTGCAAACACCTCAATGTGTCGGAGGAACGGTGGAATGTTTCCATCAATGTTCCGACCAATACTTTCTATGAGTTTAGCGATTTTTGTTTCCCCGTCCAAAGCATCAAATACTTCTTTTGATGCAATCGATTCTCGCGCGGAAGATCGAATATCGAATCATTCGTACCCTAGAGCGTTCCGGCTTCGCATGAGAATTTCTGGTATATCTTTCTCTGTGGCGCCTTCTATAAAAAACATAAATTCATCGCCTCCGTGAGCGCAGAGGGCGTTTTCATATGTTTTTATGATTTTTTCGGTTCCGCGTATGAATGCACGGGTAATACTTTCTATTACATTAAGTCGTTCCAATAAAGGTACATCCTTTCCTGTTTCGGAAATCTTTCGGCTCAATTGTGAAAATGCGATGTGGTTTTTGGTGAACATTCCCTTGATGTCAATCATAACGCAAACTCCCATTTTTCCGTCGATAGCGCTGTAAAAGGACGCTTTCGATAAGGAATTTTTATAGGTGGTCTCAAAAGCTCTTCTTGAAACTCTACCATTGCGAAAATCTTGGTCTATGCTTTTGGCTTCTTCAAAATCCATACGAAAGTTTAACATCGGTGCGATATAGTCAAGCTCCCGGTTGATAGCCTTGAGGTAGGCATCGATTTTGTTTCAGAGTTCCACGGGCTGAATGAGATTGATACCAGCTGGTTTGCGGATAATTTCCAAAAGCAAAGGATGAGGTCGGTATTTCCCTCGGGCATCGAGCATGACGGCTGGATAGTCGTGCCATCCATTTCTGAAGCGGACATTTCTGAATTCTCGAATGAATTCATTTTCCATATTTTGTATTTCCTGCATTCGTTTCACACTTTCACTGCCCGTTACGCCTCATCGCGCATGGATTTCACTTTCGTAGATTGCTTGGAATTTTGTAATGTTGGCATTATCCTTTCCAACATGAGATTCACCACTTCCGACATACAATCCATCAATTGTTTTTTTGATTTCCTTCGTGGATTTATGATATTTTTCTGCGCTTTCTTTGATGATGTCGTATTTTTCTCAAATAACTTGCTCTACTATTGTGTCTATCTCTTTTTTGCGTTGGTAATAATCCCTGGGTTTCTTTGGGGAGAGTTATGATTATTTTGTTATGGCTCGCCGTAATTCGTGTGGTGTTTCCAGTGCCGAATTTTCGATCGATTTCTTCAGTAATACGAGTTCTGATACTGAAAAGTATTTTATCAGTCGTCTGTTGGGAAAGCACGTCGTTTGCTGATTTTATTCCTCGGATCACAAACGTGCCTACGCGTCCATCCGGAATGATACGAAGTATGCCAATAATGGGACGGTTCTCTGAGATAATATCCATGAGGATTCGTTTCGTTTGGACCGTAGCTTCGAGTGAGAACCGAATTTCTGAGATACCTGGATTTCCTTGTAAAATCTGGAGTATGTCTGAGTGGATTCGTTTTGTTTCCTGTATCGAAGCAAGTCGGAGTATTCCTTTTCCGTTAGCGTATTCTAAAGAATATCGCATTCCGCTGGAGGTGGTTCGAAATTCGATACTTTTTCTTTGAACCGAAATTGGCTGTCCCATACCACGTACGGAATTTTCAATGGAAAATATGACGTTTTCCGCCATATTTTGGAGCAAGTTCATTTGGTCGCGATCTAGACTTTTCGATATTCTTCTCCACTCATGGGAAATGAGCAAAATAACCAGTTCTGTAGGTATCATGCTGTATCGATTTTTTTTGATACTTCCTTGAATCATCCTACATTGGCGAGTGAATTCTTTGCGTTTTTCCCCATCGGCAACCATTTTTAATTGCCATTCCATAAGTTCACTGACTTTTTCCTTTCCGGAAACAATGCGGTTTCCGTATATGAAAGGAGTCTCACAGATTTTGTGTACTCGGTTACTCGTGGATTCTATCTGAGAATTTACTTCAGCACTCCTTCCGTTTTTTGCCGTAATAGCATTGGATGAGTTTTTCGATTCGGTTTTGATCGGTGATACAGACAATTTGACCGGCATGAAGTGAATATATCATATCTTGGATACCTGCGCAAAAAAAATAGGATAATGATAAAAATCAGCATTTATCTACCAGATTTTTGCATCCATTAAAAAACTGTGATAGCATTCAGTTGAACTTTTCTCTACTATGTTTGCTCTCGTACTTCTCCCCATCAATATCCGCCGTCTTTGGCTGTTCAATTTTGGGCTGGTTATTCTCTATATTTCGCTTTCCATTGGTTTTCCCTTTCTCAAGGGTTCCGTTTTGGAGTATCCCGATGCAAAACCGTTAGCTTTTGATGGTACGGTACGTCCGATAGCGTATATTCCAAATTGGCTCGTTGCCGGTAATATGAACAAGTCGCTTCGTTATGAACAGGTAGCTTCAAGCGATTTTATAGAACTGCCGAACTACGATCCCCAGACGCTCGAAATCGACGATGCTACTGACAAGATTGCCCTTATGGAGCGCGCGACCTATATAACTCCGTACATGGGAAGCTATAGGATGAATTTCAAGGAGTACGACGGATCGCATCTTGCTATCGATATTCGCGCTCCGCTTGGAACTCCCGTCCTCTCGATTGCAAACGGTGTAGTTATTAAAGTGGTGAATACTGAGAATGCCGATGGAAAATACGTCATTATTCGTCATGACAATATCGCATTTAATGGCAATCCAGCTGCGAATTATTATTCGAGCTACATGCACCTTGAGTCCTCCAGTGTTACCGAGGGTATGTCTGTGAAAAAATGAGACATGATTGGAAAAGTTGGAATGACCGGAATTACGACCACGCCACATCTCCATTTCCAGGTCGACAATTCCGACGCGCCGTTCCATGCGTACTGGCCGTATTCGTTTCAGGATCTCCGTTCGCTCAAAATTGATTTTTTCGAGGCAGTAAACGTGGGACTCGGCAAGGAAAACGCTATGAAATATACCGTGAACCCGATGGAATTCGTCCAGAAGCTCGTGGACTCGTCATTTAGCGTGCAAGCTCCCGTAGCTACTGAAATCAAAGTCGCATCGAATATCCCAACCGCTCCGCAGAATTTCGTGGCATCGGTCGTAGTTCCGACACCGGCCCCGGCTCCAACTACTGAATCGGTTTCCGTTCCGACTCCAGCTCCAGATTTGCTTATGACGCCTCCGGAACTTGCTGGACCAATCACGACTCAGGTGGTAGCGCCTGCTCCAGAGCCAATCGTGGTTCCCGTGGTAGTACCTACGGTAACTCCTCCGAGTTCCGTCGCAGCCGTCCAGGCGTCGCGGGCATTTCAGGATGTTTCGAGTCGAGCAGTATATGCCAAAGCAGCCTCATATCTTAAATCCAGATCTATCTCCCTACTTCAGGGGGAGACAATGTTCCGTGCCTCTCGGGCTATGACCCGTCGCGAAGCGGTTTTGTATCTCGCGTGAGTGTTCAATATCGAATGAGTCGAATGGACAAATTCCCCCTATGAAGATGTTTCTATTAAGGATCCTGCCGTACGGTATATTACCGCGTTTCAGTCCAAAAATATCATTGCTGGAGCTCGAAATTTTCGCCCGAATGATGCCATCACCAAGGTAGAACTCGTAGCATTGCTCATGAGAATTACCGGGGATTATCAATCTGGATATGATCAATATGGAACGAATGGCGCTCTCAAAAAATTCATTGCGGATACTCGGTTTACTCGAGCAGGAATCATGTCCAACAAGGCAACGACTCGGTCGGATGCCGCGCGGATGATCTATGCATGGGGACTTCTCAAACGGGGGTAGGAATTCAAATACTGTGACTACGGAAACAGGGTAAAAATCTCAAACCTGTTAAAAATCCATACTTTGAATAAGTGTGGATTTTTTTAATGGTATTTTCATAAAAATCACTCGCAATCCGCTCACTTTTTGGTATACTCCCGCCATGCTCAACGAACGACAAAAGGAAGCGGTGAATCACATTGATTGACCGCTTCTCATACTGGCCGGTGCCGGTGCCGGAAAAACCCATACCCTGACCGAAAGGGTCGCGAATCTCGTCCTCAACGTCGGGATCGTGCCCGAATCTATCCTTTGCGTTACCTTTACCAACAAGGCGGCGCGGGAGATGCGCGAACGAGTAGGACAGAAGCTTGGCATAGAATATGCCCAGGTCAATCCGTTCCGTCAGAGTGGGGCGCCGCTCGTGGGAACGTTTCACTCGATGGGCGTGTATTTTTTGCGACTGTTCATCGATCGGCTCGGGTATTCCAAGAATTTCGTGATTTTTGATGAGGATGACAAAGTTCGACTTATCAAGATTATCCTCGCGGAGAAGCAGATCGACGAGAAGGAAATCCCTGCTAAGCAGATGGTCGCGATGATTTCAAGCGCCAAGAACGATGGGATTGATCCAGCTGGGATGCGACGTATCGCACAGTCGTATGTTTCCGCTACCGCGGCGGATATCTATGCCGAGCTGGAAGTCCGAATGCGGGCGATGAATGCGCTCGATTTCGACGATATCCTCCTCAAGGTCTACGAGCTCCTGAAACTCCCGGAAGTACTCGCGTATTTCCATGGTCGTTTTGCCTATATCATGGTCGACGAGTATCAGGACACCAACGAAATCCAGTACCAGATTGTCAAAATGCTTGCAAGCCACACCAAGAATATCGCGGTGGTCGGTGATGACTGGCAGGGAATCTATAGTTGGCGTGGGGCGAATATCAAAAATATCCTTCATTTTGAGCGAGACTACCCGAACGCGAAGGTGGTGAAGCTGGAACAGAACTACCGTTCCACCAAGACTATCATCCAAGCGGCGAATACGCTCATCAAATGCAACCGAGACGCGCTCGAAAAGACCCTTTGGACCGACAATGCGCAGGGTGAAAAAATCGTCGAAATAGAAGCGGCCGACGAAAAAGAGGAATGCCGGGAAATCGTGAAACTCGTCACTGAATCCCTGAACGACGGGCAGAATTACCGCGATTGGGCTGTGCTCTACCGTACTAATGCCCAGTCCCGATCGATAGAAGAAGCGCTTATTTCCAAAAATATACCGTATCGCATTTTTGGTGGGGTAAAATTTTACGAACGGAAGGAAATCAAGGACACGCTCGCGTACCTGCGACTGTTGCACAACCGTTCCGATCGCATCGGATTTACCCGCATCATCAATGTACCGAGTCGGAAAATCGGGGAGAAGTCGCTCGAGCAGATTCTCGACGTGGCGGACGATATTTCGGCCGACCCGATCACGGCGATTCGCCACGGAATCGACATGGGAATTTTCACCGGAGCGCTCAAGACGACGCTCGGTAACTTCTACCTCATGTACGAAAGTCTCGCGGATACCGCGCGGACGGGCTCGGTGGTGGAACTCATCGAAGCCCTGCTCAAGCAGGTCAAATACCGCGAATACCTGGAGCTCGAATACGGCAAAGAAGACGCGGAAAACCGACTCGACAACCTCAAGGAACTCGCGAACCTCGCGAGCCGTTACGACGGAATGCTGGGAGGTGAGGGACTTGCCGTTTTTCTAGAGGACATCGCACTTATTACCGATGCTGACCGTGATGCGACCGGGGAAGAAGTCGTTTCGCTCATGACGGTGCATCTCGCGAAGGGGCTTGAGTTCACGAACGTAGTTATTTCCGGAGCGGAGGACGGGCTGTTTCCTCATTCTCGCACATTCCTCGAACCGAAGGAGCTCGAAGAAGAACGTCGGCTCATGTACGTCGCGATTACCCGAGCGAAGAAGCGTCTGTATATCACCCGTGCCCGGGAACGGTACCGGTTCGGGACGTATTCCGCGAATCCGAGGTCAAAGTTCATCAAGGAACTCCCAGCTGAACTCGTGGAAAGCCAAATCATCGAACCAAAATATCAGTTTGGGTCGGGGAACTGGAAGAGTGGTATATACACGAATGGGGGACAGGCTGCCGCGGAGAGTGGGACGAGTTCCTACGATTGGCTCGGGAGTCGGGGGACAACGACCGGAACGGCGGCCATTGCAGCAGCACGCGCTCGGAACAACAATACGGTGGATTTCACGGTGGGGGTAAAGATTAAACATCCGCAGTTCGGCATTGGGACGATAGTGGCGCTCAAAGAGGATGTGGCGGATATCGCATTTACGGGGGAGAACAAGGGGATTAAGCGATTGAATATCAAGATTGCTCCGATTGAGCGAGTGTAGGGGGTATTCTATAATTTTTTTATTATGAACAATATTATTACATTAGTATTAATGGTCGTAAAATTTATCATCGGAATTTTCTTTTTGGTGTATGCCTTGGGAAACTGACCTTTTAATTTTGCAGGCAATAATATTTCTTTTTCTTGAGGTATCTTTTTTGTATTGGTATTCTGGTTATTTTTTTCCTGAAAAGAATTGTATGAGTTTGATTCTAAAAAGAATAACGAAAGTATTGTGAGCATCTTGTTTCTTGGTCTTTTGCAAATATGACTTGTTTTAATTTTATTCAACAAAATTTATGCAGTGCTTGCCGTGTATCTAGCTATAATACCAAATATTCTTTTTATGAGCGTACTATGATTTGACAGTCAAGATATTTGAAATTTTAATGCGATTATCGTATACATATTACCACCAGTTATTTGAATATTTATCTCGTCTTTGATAATACAAGAGAAACTCAAAAAAGATGCAATTTCTTTAAATCCTTCCTTACAATCTAAAGAAAACGAACCCAAGCTCGTTTCTACCATTCGTACCCTTCCAGTCTCCGACGTCGAGGGAATCCGTTTTTTCGAAAATTGAGGAAACAAATATCTCATCAAAATCGATTCCATCAAGAAAATTGCGAAATACCTCGAATATAAATACAAGAAAACGACGTTTGCTCCAGGCGAACTGACGCACGAACGAGAATATCTCATCGAGAATTACGCTTCCAATCTTTCGAAAGCAAACTACGATCTGGTCATCAAGACGCTTACGGATTGGGTGGATAAGGGGGGAAGGTTCGAGTTCGTTTTGAAGTAGTTATTCCGCCGTTTAGCGACTTTCTTTTTCTCAAATCTTTCTTTGTTTTCCCCACAATAATCTAATGAATGTTACACCTGTAATATTCATTAGATTCCCATGTGATCCATCATCAATATATCCGTCCCTTCGGAACTGGCCTAACGAATCAAACTCTTTGCCTAAAACCGGAATTTCAAATCCCTGAGCGAATACTTCGTATACAGCGTGGAACTCAAGCAATTCCTTATTTTCAAGTCGCAGGACAATGGGGATATTCTGCTCGTTTCTGTAGGAACGCACAGTATTTATGAGAAGTAGAAAGTGTCTTTGAATTGTATCATTTTTCAGGAGTTCAGGGAGTTACACCCAATAGATTCAATTACCGGAACATTCCCAAAACGTACTTCTCCGCCGTTTCGCCGCTTTTTGCGAGTTCAAAATGGTACCGGTATTTCCGTTCTACGAGGTCGTGATTGAGAAAATTGGACCCGAGCACCGTCCAGAGCCGGTAGTTCATTTCCGGATTCAGATCCTGGATGAAATTACAGTATAATTCTACCTTTCCCTCCAAAAAATCCGTCAAATCATTTGCGAAGTAGCTTTCCTGTATTTTTGGTAAATCCTGTCTATTCGCTGGAATGATACGCTCGAACCGGAACCGGGAGAATCCCCAGGCGTAATACCGGGATTCGAATGGTTTTTTGGAACCATATTCTACCTCGATAACGTATTCATGCAACCCATCGAGAATTATGGCCTGTTTGAGCGAATCGTTTGGGTCGGCGATTTTTGATGGGAGAAAACGGGTATGTATCGCGGTGAGAATGGCTGATTCCTGCTGTTCAAAATCTTGGACACCGAGATGGAGCGGTCCGTCGGCGCGGTAGGGGAGAGCCTCATGGTGAATGTCCGCGGGAAGGATGCCCCCCACTCGGATGCCCGGGATTTCCGCGGGGGCAATAGTACCGTTACCGCGGAGGTCGATACTCGTTCCACCATAGAGGGCTTCATACACGGACTCGATACCGAATTGCGAAGCGATGTTCCCATAATTCCCAGCGACTTCCGCCAGTCCAAAAATCTTGTTTTTCGCGAGCGCCGGGGAGAGTTGCACGGGATATTGGAGCCCTTGTCCGATAAAGAGCGAGCGGTATCCCGGGAGTCGCCAGAGACTGGCAAGCGGGAGTTCGTGTTCGACGCAGGTGGCGTAGCGTTCCAGGATTTCTTCCTTGCGCATCGTGATATATTCTTTTTTCCAACCTTCTCGCGCTTTGGTATTCGGGAAATCGAACAGCTTGAGATTGCCTTCGAGTTCGTTGTTGGAGTGTATGTAGATTCGGTTTTTGAATTTTTTGGATTCGAACAGGTCGAGGAGTTTCTGCTGTTCCTCGTAGATCATCGGCGGAATCATGTCGATTTCGAAATAGGCGGCATTTTTACCGTGCGCCACAAAGAGTGTCATGACGTCGTCCTCGTTGGAAATCTTGTCTTCCACATAGACGAGGCCCGTGATTTCGACTTCTCCCTCAAACGTGCGAGTTTTGAGATGGCGGAGGAGTTCGATACGAGTTCCGATCGGAAGAAATTCCTGTATTGTCGGCACAAGGTAGGCAAGGGTTTCCGACAGTAGGAGCAGGGGAGACTGGAATTGGTACAGCTTCGTTAAAAAATACGGGTCGAGGTGATCCATGTGCGAATGCGAAATGAAAATCACGTCGATTTTTGGCATTTTTTCCCAGTCAAACGAGACCTGCGGGGTGCGTTCCGCACAGTCCGCCGGCGAGAAGCCGGAATACCAGCTGTCGATCATGAGACGCAACGTAGTGCCGCTTTGCAATGGGAATTCTATGAGGCATTCGGTATGCCCCAGGCTGGTGATTTTCATGGGAGTTATTTAACGAGATCTTCTACTGTTGCGGGTTGTCCCGGTCCTCCTACTCCAGTAATGCCGCTGCTTCCGCCGGCGCCTTTGATGACATTCAAGAGTTCCGTACCAGAAGGTCCGCTCTGCCCTGAAGTTCCGAGACTGGAAAGGCCCGAAAGATTCCTTCCGTTCGCCCCCTTGAGCAAGTCAAACATGGTTTCGGGATGGAGGTAGAGCCAATAGGTTGAAGCAATCATGAAAATCCGCCACATCCAGCTCCAGATTCGCGACCAACGGCGATGAGATTCGTCTTTTTTCATTTCGTCGTAGAGATAGTCGATTTTATCTTCTTGAGAAAGATGCACGGGTTCGCTGGGAAATCAGAACATAGGGAGTTTGGATAATTGGACGTATTGTATTGAATCCTTGGTGAAACGAAAGATTTTCGAATACTCTTCAAAAAATTGCGTGTTTGAGAGGCTTTTTCTCTATTTGTGAAACACTATAAAAATGTTTGAGTCATTGAATTTGATTTCAGATTCATTTTTGCCAAATCGATTTGCCTTTCCTCCTGTTTGGATTATAAGGAGCGCTTTTCTTTTTTTGAAAAGAGGATTTTTACTTTTTTTCTATGAGTCCCTTCTTACTCACAACGCTTTCAGCTATCACGCTTCTCTCCTTATCAGTAGCGGTCGCAATGATTGCAAAACGATTTCGATTCCCCTATACTGTTGCTTTGGTTGGTACGGGGATGATTTTAGCATATGTTGCCAGATTTCAAGTATTTGCCTTTGTAGACGATTTTCAACTCACACCTGGAGTACTCCTCTATATATTTCTTCCCATTCTCCTTTTTGAAGCAGCGTATAATATTGGATACAAGGATTTTTTTCGTAATGTGAAGTCGATTTCAGCGCTTGCAGTAATATCACTTCTTGTATCTGCAGTATTCATAGGTTTCTGACTTTCATGGGGGCTCTCATTTGTAGGAATTGAAGTCCCTCTTGCAGTAACATTCTTATTTTGAGCCCTTATTTCTGCTACCGATCCTGTAGCGGTACTAGCCCTCTTCAAAGAACTTGGTGCTCCAAAACGCCTTACTCTTATTTTTGAAGGAGAAAGTCTTTTTAATGATGGTACCGCGCTAGCACTCTTTCTCGTGGCACTTTGAATTGTTACGAATATGTCGGGTAATTCGAGTTCAGAACACTCAAATATACTTGCCCATGCCATGCAGGTTTGGTCATTTCCATTTTGGGCTGATGGTACTCTCTCATTTATCTCTATGGTGATAGGTGGTATTGGTTTTTGAGCATTAGTTGGTTTTATATTTTCTCAACTTATTGGACGACTCCGAAACGAGGAATTTCTCGAACTCGCTCTGACCCTTTCTCTGGCACATACCACGTTTATTGGAGCGGAGATTATCAATCACTTCATATTTCCAGTATCGGGAGTAATTGCTACCGCTATTGCCGCCATGGTGCTTGGAAATTATGGTAGGTACAAGATTTCTGCACGTGTTGAGAAAACTATGGGACACTATTGGGAATTTTTTGCATTTCTTTCAAATTCTCTCGTTTTTATGCTCGTCGGAATTATGGTAGCAGAACTTCACATCGATTGGCTAAGTTTAGCATGGCCAATTTCTATTGCGGTATTCATCGTTATGGCAGGAAGAGCTATTTCCGTATATTCCGTAGTGGGAGTCTTGAATCATACTCAGTGGGAAGAATATATCCCTCTTTCTTGGCAGCACTTGCTCTCATGGGGAAGTTTACGTGGTGCACTTGCTGTAATAATGGTACTACTTATTCCAGAAAATCTCATTGTGCCTGGATGGAATTTGGATATGACTATTCGAGATTTTGTGTTAGCGCTCACTGTTGGATGTATCACCTTTACTACCTTTGTCAAGGCGACAACGATTTTCCCGATTATGCGACATTTTTGACTCGTCAATCTCGACGATGATGAAGCTACCGAAATGATCAAGGGAGAACTTCGAATGCTTCTCGATGTATCTTCCAAATTGGAGCATATGGAAAAGGCAGGTCGTATACCAAAAGATGAACTTGCTATACTTCATACACAGCATAAAGAAGAAATCAATGATATAGAAAAACGCTTGAAAAAGCTTATTGCCAAGCGACCCGATCACGGAATTTCTATCATTCGTCAAACGGTACTCAAACATGCTCTTTGACTTGAACGTTTTTGGCTCAAGGAACTCTTTGCCTATGGAGAAATTTCCGAACGCACATTCAAAAAATTTATGAGAAAAATTGAGAACCAGTCATATCGAGTCGCAAATGGTTTGCCACAATTGCGAGCAAAAGGAGAACTTTCAAGTACAATTTGGGCAGAACGTGTTTCTGATACTTTAGGAAGACTTCTTCCTCATGATGTACGTCCAGAATATGTACGTGAATACCTAAAAGTTCGTGCCAGAAATATCATCGCCACTCGCGTACTCCGAGATCTTGAAGATATAGAACGAATAGGCTTTCTTACTAAGAGTGGAGTCATTGCAGAAGTACGCGAGACGTATCTTGGATTTGAAAGCAAAGCAAATACAGAACGTATTGCTCTTTTTGAGAAGTACCGTAAGGAACTTTTACCTATAGATTCTCATCTCGCAAATAAATCTCTTGCACAAGCAAAAATGCGAGTGCTTCAAGAATTAGTAGACAAAGGGACTCTCTCACAGAAAATTGCAAATACTTTGAAAGAGAGAATTGATGAGGAATTATTTCGATAAAACGTATACCGTTCAAAAATTATCGATAAACCGTAACGACAGATAATACTCTGATATTTCCCAAGATTTTTTCAAAATTTCGGATATACTCCGGTTTTCAAAATTCCCCCATGGCCGACTTACAAGATATCCTCCGTCAAAAATTCGGCCTCGAATCCTTTCGCGAGGGCCAATCGGAAGTGATCGAGAGTGTCGTTTCCGGAATCGACACGCTGGTTTTCATGCCGACTGGCGGGGGAAAATCGCTCACGTACCAATTGCCGGGAATCGTCCGGGAAGGGATTACGCTCGTGATTTCCCCGCTCATTTCCCTGATGAAAGACCAGTTGGACAAGCTGAACGAGCTCGGAATCCGTTCCGTCTGCATCAATTCCACGATTTCCCCGTCCGAGCAATCGGATATTTTCGACGAGCTTGGCAGTCCGGGCGAGAATCCTATCCGGTTCTTGTATATCGCTCCGGAGCGTCTCAATTCCGGCGGTTTTCTCCGCTTGGCCGCACGGCTCAAAATCGCGCTCGTCGCTATCGACGAAGCGCATTGTATCAGCCAGTGGGGACACGATTTCCGTCCGAGCTACATGAAAATCAACGGATTTTTGAACCAGCTCCGTGAGTCTCAGTCGTTTCCCATCATGGCGTTGACCGCGACTGCGACCAAAAAAGTCAGGAACGATATCGTGGAACGCTTGGGGCTTCGGGAATACCGCATGTTCACCCGGGGATTCGACCGCAAGAACATCATCATCCTCGTCCGGGAAATCAGTGCCAAAAACGAAAAGCTTCGGAAAACCGTGGAAATCATCGAGAAAACTGTCGGTTCCGGGATTATCTATTGTTCGAGCCGAAAAATGGTCACGGAAGTATACGAATACCTCCAAAAGCACGATATTGCCGTCGGGATGTACACCGGCGCCATGACGACGGAGAGCCGGGAATCCATGCAAAATTTGTTCATGAGCGGGGAATACCGGGCCATCGTTGCGACCAATGCCTTCGGTATGGGAATCGACAAACAGGATATTCGGTTCGTTATTCACTACAACCTCCCGGGCAGCATCGAGAGTTACTACCAAGAAGTCGGTCGAGCCGGACGTGACGGCAAAACGTCATTTGGAGTGGTTCTCGCGAGCTACGGCGATACCAAAATCCAAGAATTTTTCATTCAAAACACGTATCCGGAGCGAGCGGAAATCCTCAAAATGTACGAATATCTCTATCAGGGGTTTGCCGTGGGAGAAGGTGTCAACCATCAGATTCTCAAAACCCAGGTCGCCATGGCCCGAGAAGCGGGACTCGCGAGCGACCAGCAGGCCGGAACGATCCTCAAGATGTTCGAAAAGTACGGCATCGTCATGACCGGGACGGATTCTACGGAGGCCGAGGATTTCCGAGGGAAGGGTGTCACGCTGCTCCTTCCGAAAACGGATCCGCATAGTATCCCCGTCGATTGGAAACGCCAGGAACTCCTTGAAGACGAATCGTATTTCAAGCTCGAACAGGTCAAGAAAATGCTTTTTTCCCCGAACTGCCGAAAACGGTTCATTCTCGAATATTTCAGCGATACGGAGGATCTGGAAGCGCTCGGTGACAACTGCGGGGCTTGCGATTATTGTATCGACCGGAAAAAGTTTGCGAAGGGGGAGTTTACCAACCTGGTACAGCTTTCCGTTTTCGAACATGTGCTTGATGCAGTGGCACGCTTTGATCAAAAATTCGGAGTGAATCTTTTTGCAACGTTCCTCACCTGAGGCTCCGACCAAAAAATCCGGGATCGATCGATGGATTCGGACGAGAATTTCGGGGTACTTTCGACCTATTCCAATGAACTCGTCGTATCGGTAATCGAGTCACTGATTCGTAACGGATACCTGGTAAAAACCGAAGGAGTGTACCCGCTCCTCGGTATCACGGACAAGGGGAAATTCTCAACCCGCCGTGAGCCAATGATGAAAGCCGAAGAAATCGAGCTGCAATCCTACGTCGCGCTCAAAGCGAAAAACTCCGTGTTCAAGAAATCCAAAAAGACTCCGAGAGAGAAGCATCTGTCCATGAAAAAATCCCGTATCCGATCCGACGTGGACGACGGGGAAGAACGTATCAAGATCAAATCCACCGGCGACACGTACCTGGAAACCCTGCGATTATTTCGCTCTGGGCTCAGTATGCGGGAAATCGGTATCGAGCGGGACGTCAAATCCATTACTATCGAGTCACACTTCGTGAAACTCTACGAGGATGGGAATATTGATTTGGCGGAACTTATGGCACTTACCAAACCGGACCATATTATCCGAGTACAACGGCTTATCCGCGAAGAATTCGCGAACGATACCGGAAAATTGAGGCCTATCAAAGATCGATTGGACGAGCTTGGAGATGCTCATATATCGTACTTCGATATCAAGGCGGGGATTGCGATCCTCGGGAAAGAACCCCGTTAAAACGCGAACTCCTCTTCAAATTTTCTGTTCCTCTCCTCGTTCGACGGAATGTATGCCTCACTACGGTACCCGCTACGGAACTCGAATTTTATACCAAATTAACCTAACTCCATTTACTCACTGCCTCGGGAGGATATGTTTTCCTTTCCTTCGGTCCAGACCTCGCCGGACAAGCTCGGAAACGAAAACATATCCTCCCGGTCACGCTCGCGGGAAAGTCCTGCTATTTACGTTAATTTGGTATTACTTCGGATTTCATCGTTTTTCCGGGGTTCTGGAGCGGTCTGGATTCTCGACAGAAAAAGCAGTCTTTCGGACCGCTTTTTCGTTGATAGCATGTTTATTTCCTCCGGCTCCCTGGATTTCTCGAAGGAGCATTCGATCTCCCGAATCCTCCGCCATTTCCATTTTCCGGCTTTCTGAAACCTGGTTTTGCGGGAGGTTTTCGACGTTCCCCGCTGGATTCATCGGACATGACTCCGACCCGGAACGTGCCGGCATCCCTCGGAATCCGATCGTTTTGCAGAGCGTTCGGAGTACGAGAATCTTCCCTTGGAGGACGTGGTGCATCGTCCCGACGAGGACTTCTCTCATTACGATTTTCTTCCCGAGGCTGTCTAGATGCTGATCCGTCTCTGCTCGGTCTTCTATCTCCGCCGTTTCTCGGTGAGAATCCTGCGCGTGGAGCGCTGGCTCGGTCGCCTCTCGGTGCGAAGTCTCCGCTACTTCGCCCACCCCGACCCATTCCGCCCCGTCCCTGCTGTTTTGGCGGGGTTTCCGGATTATGGTCCATGAGCGGATACGGGTGGTCGCTGATTACGGGAATCGCCTTCCGGATGAGTTTTTCCACTCCTTTGAGATTGATTTTGTCGAGTGCGTCGCAGAATGTATAGGCGGTACCTTTGGCTCAGGCACGACCGGTACGACCGATGCGGTGTACGTAGGTTTCCGATACGTCGGGAATCTCATAATTGATAACGAATTCGAGCTGGTCGATGTCGATACCTCGGGCGGCGATATCTGTCGCGACGAGTACCCGAGTTTGATGATTTTTAAAATTTTCCAGCGCTCGTTGCCGGGCATTCTGAGACTTGTTCCCGTGGATAGCTTCTGCAGAAATGCCATGTTGGACGAGATCACGAACGACTTTGTCCGCTCCGTGTTTGGTACGGGTAAACACGAGAACCGTCTTGATATTTTTATCCTTGAGGATTTCTTTGAGGAGCGCGGGCTTGTTGCCTCGGTCCACATAAAAGACGCCCTGTTGGATGATATCGACCGTAGAAGATACCGGAGTTACCTGTACTTGTGCAGGATTTTTGAGGATGGTCCCAGCGAGCTGGATGATTTCTGGTGCCATGGTAGCCGAGAAAAATAGCGACTGCCGCTTTGTTGGCAAGAGTTTGAGAAGTTTTTTCACATCATGGATAAATCCCATGTCGAGCATCCGATCCGCTTCGTCGAGAACAAAAATCTCCACGTCCGCAAGGGAAATAAACCGCTGGTTGATGAGGTCGAGAAGCCGTCCCGGAGTCGCGACGAGAATGTCGACCCCTTCTTGTAGGATTTTTGTTTGCCGTCCCTGGGTAACACCTCCAAAAATTACTGTATTCGTGAGCCCGGTGTGCCGTCCATAGTTGGTAAAACTCTCTCCGATCTGAATCGCGAGTTCTCGGGTCGGAGTCACGATGAGACTCCGAATAAACTTACGTTTCTGAAAATTGGTTCGAGCGGGTTGACCAGCCACCTGTTCCTGGGGTTTTCTCGTACTGAGAAATTGGAGAATAGGTATGGCGAACGCTGCGGTTTTTCCGGTACCAGTTTGGGCACAACCGAGGAGATCACGGCCCTGGAGAATAAGTGGAATGGACTGTGCTTGGATTGGTGTTGGGGTCGTATATCCTTCTTCACTGAGGGATTTGAGAATCGGTTCGATAATATCGAGTTCGTTGAATTGCATGGATGAGGTATCAAAATGGGTATTCCTTATGTCAGCGTTACCCTACGGGTACTCAAACAAAAGGCAATGTAGTATAGCGAAAGCTCTAAAAATTGCCATTCTCGTTTTTCTCTCGAAAAAACTTTATTCCATCATAGCTTTTGCTACGATATCTACCACGGATTTGTCGAGTGCATTTGGAATGACCATATCGTCCGTTGGATGTGCTACAGCGCTGGCCAAAGCTTTTGCGGCTTTGAGCTTCATCTCGTCGGTGATTTTCTTTTTACCGGAAGCGAGGACTCCCTTGAAAATGCCGGGGAAAGAAAGTACATTGTTGATCTGGTTCGGCATATCGGATCGACCGGTGCCACAAATACGAGCTCCACCGGCTTTTGCTTCTTCTGGCATGATTTCTGGAGTCGGATTGGCCATCCCAAAAATTATCGCATCACGAGCCATGGTTGCCACCTGGGTACGGTCCATAACATTGGGCGCAGAGAGTCCGATAAATGCATCCGCCCCTACGAGTGCGTCCGCGAGCGTTCCATCCCGGTTTTCGAGATTGGTAAAGGAGAGGAGACTTCTCTTTGCTTCGTCGATATCCGTGCGTTTTTTGGAAAGTATTCCCTTCGAATCGCAGGCGATGATATGTTTGATACCGTAGAGAGACAAGAGTTTCATGACTGCGGTACCTGCAGCACCGGGTCCATTTACTACAACCCGTACATCTTCGGTATTTTTCCCTACTACCTTGAGCGAGTTAATGAGTGCGGCCAGGCAGACGATAGCGGTACCGTGTTGATCGTCGTGCATCACGGGGATGTCGAGTTCCGCTTTGAGGCGTTCCTCAATTTCAAAACATTTCGGTGAGGCGATATCCTCGAGGTTAATTCCCCCAAACGTAGGGGCAATCGCTTTGACTGCCGCGATAATTCCTTCTACATCGTGAACGTCGAGTACGATAGGGAAAGCGTCCAAACCGGCGAATTCCTTGAACAACACACATTTTCCTTCCATGACCGGAAGTGCTGCCTCGGGGCCAATATTCCCAAGTCCAAGTACTGCCGAGCCATCAGAAATTACTGCTACCATCCTTCATTTGAAAGTGTAGTCGTATATTTTTGACTTGTCAGCAGCAATTTCTCGGCAGGGTTCCGCGACTCCGGGGGAATAGGCGAGTGAGAGATCATCCCGGGTTTCTACCGGTACGAGTGAGATGGTTCCAAGTTTTCCTTGGTATTTTTTGTGCATTTTAATGCTTTCTGCGTAGTAGTCCATATATGGTAGGATTAATTTCTAAGTAAAATACAATCAAACTAAAGTATCCTACTTCGCACATTTGTAAAATTCTTTTTTACTTTTCGACGGTTTTTCGCATCATATCTCCATGAATCTCCTTGAAGCTTTATTTTTCATATCCGGCGTAGTTATTTTTATACTCGCTTTCGATATTTCACGTCGCCAAAAATTTAATGCGTTCCACTTTATTGTCTTTTTGGCAGTCGGTGCTGGACTCTTGGTTTTTGCCTTTATCCCAAGCGTTTTAGATCTTATTGGAGCCATATTCGGATTGCCTCGCGGAGCAGATGTATTGGTCTATACGAGTATTATTTTTCTCTTGTATTTTACGCTCCTTCTCCTCGCAAAAAGTGAAAAAAACCGAGAGGATATCACCCGGCTCGTACGAGAAATCTCGTTTCTCGAATCAAAAATTTCCCATCAAAATTCTTTAGAACATCCAGAGTGAAATCCAAGAAAATAACCTCGAACGATATTTGTTTCCTGATCCGGGCGTACAATGAGGCAACCCGTGTTTGAGGGGTTATCGATAGTATTATGGCAGCTGGTTACCGAAAAATTTGTGTCGTGAACGATGGATCCAAGGATGATACAGAAACGATAGTCCGTAGCTATGAAAATGTTATCTATCTCGAGCATTCCTATAATCGTGGAGGAGGTGCGGCACTCGAAACCGGTTTTGAGTTTTTTCGGAGAAATGCAGAAGTGCTCGGTATCCAATATATCGTGACGTTCGACGCTGACGGCCAACACACTATCAAGGACGTTCCAAAATTTATCAAGGCCTTCGAATCAAATACCGAGCTTGATGTGGTTTTTGGTTCCCGTTTCATACAAAAGACGACTTCTAACGTACCATTTTTCCGCCGTTTGACCCTCTGGGGAGGGAAGTGGTTCACTTGGGCAGTTTCCGGTATCAAACTGACGGATTCTCACAACGGATATCGCATGCTCAAAATCGATGCAGTAAAGAAAATTATCCTCACTATGGATGGCATGGAATACGCTTCGGAACTTATCGAGCAAGTACGGTTACAGAATCTCAAATTCGCGGAAGTCCCAGTGAACATCTGGTATGATGAATACACTATGGGGAAGGGGCAGCGGTTCGGGGGTATGTGGAGGATAGCGAGCAAGATACTCTGGTGGAAATGGTTCCGGTAGAGAAAACCCTGTTAAAACGCGAACTCCTCGCTGATTTTTCCGCTCTTCGTTCAACGTACCTGCGTACGTCTCACTGCAGTGCTCAAAATCAGCTTCGGATTTCATCGTTTTAACAGGGTTTTCTGGGGGTTTATCTTCAAGCGTCAGTAGCTCTCTCCTTACTTTACCCATAGAGTAAAGCTAGAACAGGCTGAATTTCCAGCAGCACATCCCCAATTTCCAGGATCCACAGTTTGATCCCGACAGAGATTCCATATTTCCGATCCGGCATAGGTGAGGATTCCTGTACATTTCCAATTTGGACCACCTTCATAATATCCTCAGATTCCATTGAATGGATATGAAATACTTTTTCCGAGCCATCCTGTATTCATGTTGGGATCCGTTGTTGAAACAAGACAGTCTCAAGTGCTTTGAACTGATTGAGTATAGCTGCAAGTCTTTTTTCAAAACCAGGTGACGTTTAGAACTTCATTTCATTTTGCTCGCCAGTATCATCCTGCACGTATGGTGTTAATTTTGTCTGAGGAAAATTTGAATGTATTTCCAATTGATAATGCATTAGCCAATTGATAGTCATTATCTGATCCCCAATTTTTCTGTGAAGGTAAATCGTTACCGTTTCATCGCATTACGAGCGTCCACCCTCCCCTATCCGTCGTCATATCGCAATAGACTGGAAAAGCATTCTTTCCATCTGGATTGATTTCATATATTCCATCTCTTCCTGTACTTCAGGAAAATCATAGACTATCAGCAATGTCCTTGCATGACTTAAAAGTTTTAAAGTGACTACTGACTCATCATAAAGTAGTTCCCGTTCCACTCACACTATCATCCCTCGAAAACACCGCCACATACCCCGTACTCGTACTCACGACATCAATCCCGGTAAAACTCTCACTCAGAAGT
>JAVHRB010000015.1:0-4538 GCA_036171455.1 Patescibacteria group bacterium | reverse complement strand
AAAGTTAAATTGTGAGAATTATATGATATTTGCGGGGGGGCAAGTTTTTTTGAAATTTTTCGTAGCTGGTAGAATACATTTTGCGAACTTTCCCAAAGTTCTAGAGAAACATTGGCACCTCATCGATATATTTCTGATACTCCGGAAATTCCTTCAAGATTTCCCGTTCCTCGATCCAACAAACGTTCACGTACTTATATATCAGTACTGGAGCAAAAACGAGGGTGATAATCGTTGGCCAATCCAACATCCAACCGAATACAATAAGAATGAATCCCAGATATTGCGGATGTCGGGAGTATCGGTAGATTCCAGAGAGAACAAAGGTATCTTTCTTACTGTTTCGGTACAGCGTCGCCCATCCCACCATAATGAGAATCGTTCCGACAGCTATGAACAATGAGGCATACACCATCGCGATTTCCATGCCAAAAGACACACCGAGCCATTCGAATCCGAACACCATTTCCGCACACTTCACCGCCTGCGAAGTATATTTGGAAACGAAATAAATCGTCAGAGGAAAGCCATACATCTCGATAAAGAGCGATACAAAAAATCCAGCGACCATGCCGTATTCTCCCCAATGAGCCTTTCTCCGGAACGAGAGCGGTAGAAGGAGTAAAACAAACAATACAATATTGAGCGCCACGATATGCCACTCTCCAGATATGACGCTCGCCTTACCGGTGAGATAGCACTGGAACTGCTCAACAAATTCTGTATGGAAAAACGCAATGGAAAGCACCACGAATATAACCGTGAAAAATCGAATGAGATATCGGGGTTTCATTTTTATAGTGAAGTAATCATATAAGAAATATCCCTTCCAAGGGAATTTATCCCCATATTTTTCCATGATCAGTTTCTCATAGTAATCTATGAAGGGCATCTACGGTAGTCGGGATAACTTTTCATTCCTTCATCAATTTTTTATATATCTTTGTGTGGCTCATCATCTTTTCATACAATCATTCCAGTCAAGAAAAATAGACTTCGATTCATTTATCTCTCAAAAATTTAGAGGTTTCATTAATGGTTTCTATTCCATCGGTATCGAGGTATCACATATGGGAAAATGAAAGCAACACCGTTATTTTTCTATCGATCAATTCCAGGTTACGGATATTTTTTTCTTGATTCAAATAATTGAGTCACCCATCGAATTTCAATAATATAATATCTCCCTCCTGTTGCTTATTTTGAACATAAAATCAAAAATCCGTTTTCTTAAAGAATTTCTTATCCCTATATACCGAAACTTTTGCTCAGGAATCCGTAACTCTTTTCAGATAAATGATCAATGCGATCATGGTTCATAATATGATTCAGAACGTCGCATCCTCCGCCAAAGTAAAAAAAGCAGTAATCATCGCGATATAAAAAGCTCACTGCCTAATGGCATATAATTCTTTCATGTGCTTGATATCGATCAGTCACAATGCAATATTTATCAGAATTGCGGCAATTATGGGATATGGCAAATACATAAATCCATCATTGAAAAAAATGATCGAAAATACCAGGGTAAAGAATCCTATGAGGAAAGGCGCGAGTTTACTTTTTCATCCGGATTCTATATTGAGCGAAGTCCGTACGAATACGGCGGTCACGGGGATTCAGCCCAAAAGTCATGAGGCGATATTGGCAATTCCTAGACCGAAAACTTCTTTTTGTTTCGAATATTTATCTTTGGTTATCGATTGTGCGATTTGAGCGGAAACGATCGTTTCTACGATAGCAATTACCGCTATTACGGTTGAAATTCCAAATACTTCTTTGAAGATTTTCATAAAATCTTGCCAGCTATGTATGTTGTGAATCAGTGGCGAAAATACATCCAAATACGGTACGAAACTCAAATGTTCATACTTGTCCGAGAGAAGCATAATTCCCGTGTACTGCAACTTGTATTTTATGATATAGCCCAAGATGATTCCGATAATGGTTACGACTATTACTGATGGGAATTTTGGGATTTTTTTCTTCGCGACAAATAAAAATACAAAACAGGCCAAAAATAATCAAAAAGCATACATATTGGTATGTTGTATATTCAAAAAAGTATCCCAGACTCAAATATATATTTTTTCGCTCTGTGGAATTTTCAATCACAATGCCGAATTGAATTGTCCTGCGGCAATTGATATTCAAACTCAAATGAGAAATCCATGAAGCGCAGTAGTAGGTATAAGCGTTATATATTTGGTAATATCGAATATATAAATGAGTAGAATGAGAATTCCACTTATGATTGCTACATACGGCAGAAGCAGAAATCCATCTTTCAAGCTCAAAGAAAAAGACAGGAGAATTCATGCCAACGCTCAAGCGGGTCAAAAAACATTATATTTGCTCGATGCAAATATTGCCGCAAACATTCATCACCAAATTCATGTCAGTAACCCTTGCAAAGGGGTGGCTCAAGATGCCACGGCGAGCGATATGGATAATGGTATGTTAATCATTGAGACAGAAAGTCCCGCTTTCCAATTTGATTTCCAATCGGAAATGAATTTTTTTTTCATAAAATTTATTTGTAGGAAATAAAAAAATATCTTACCGAGAAGATTTTTGGATTCTAAATTGAAATACAACTATTTTTACTCCTTCTGGAAGGCTTTCTTCAGGGGTAAGGTATCCAAGTCTTTTACGTTGGCTAGAGTGTAGCTTTTCATCAGCTTTTGTCACATCATTTTGAAAAAAAGTCAGTTCTACCCCTTGGAAGAACTATTTCTCTATGTACTTTTCCATTTTATTTCTGAAGCGATATTCCCAATTCCCTTCCTCTCGCTTCCAAGGCCCATACGGCCATTTGTTGGCTCAATCGATAGGAAAACCATGGCAAATCCGGTCAAAAACGAAATTTTTTATAAGCCTGAATCAATGACTCTGAATTCATCGTAGGAGCAGTCTCCAGCACTGCGTCTATAGAAAGGGTTGAGAGATATCCATAATCAACTCTCACCGTCTCTTTCCCTCGGTTCGGATACGCGCTCAGGACTTGTGAATCGTGCGGACGTTCAATGTTTTCTCTCGCGACGAATCCAGAAGGGTTCATAAAGTTGATCCCAACGAGAATGACCAGTTTCCACTTCAGCATTCGTAGAGCAAATTCCTCCAGACTTCCATCCATCCAAGTCTTATACGACAACAATACAAATGCACCGACCAATCAAACCAGGAATACATACCCATAAAACCGCATCAGAGTTAGTCCATAAGCTTCCTGATACATCGAAAGCCGGGAGAACGCACACCAAATGACAAATCCAACCTGTGCTGCAAGCCCGAGGCAAAAATACTTGGTCAGTCGGTTCATTTTCCCGTCATGCAAAACTGTATGTCTCCCTATGAGAAAAATCACCACAAAAGAAATCAATGCCGCCACGGAAAGCTCAAAATAGCCGTTTTTAGCATATTCCGCATAAGTGAAACCGTCCGGTCCAATCGCACTGTATCCACCGAGCACATACCGCAATTGGAGCAGGGCAAACGACAAGAAAATAAAATTGGAGATTCCGAGTGGGATATTCGCTTCCCATGATCCGAGATAGCGCGGGGATAGCGTAGATGGCAATTGCTTGTAGGGAAAGACCATTTTGGAAATATACGCATCAAAGAGTCCCCCAGCACCGACAGTTATGAATACAATAACGACCGTTCGACCAATAAGTGAATCCGGAAGTGAGGGGAAATTCCACGACGGAAGCCAATTCGCGAGCTCACCGAGCGCACCGCGGAAGACGAAATCCCCAGAGGAAAAGAGTAGGAGATAGATTCAGATGAGCGGAACTGACAGCATGCAGCCCTTGATAATATTTATCCATTTATCGGCTTTAATGGTCGGATTCTTCGCGGATAGCCTCTCAAAAGAACGGCGAAAATCTCGAAATGTCGAGAACCAATTTGCCATCATTGCAAACGGTAAAGTAAGGATCCTAGAAATCTGAAATATCCGCCCTCCTTCTCCTGGCGTCCGCATCCAAACAAATGCCAAGAGTCAAAAAAAAGAAACTACAATGTTGAGAAACGTCAGTAATTCTGCCGACCGTACCGCGACCATGAATGAAAAATACAAGATAGGTAGAAGCGAGTAAAATTCTTTTTTATTCATTGGTTGCCCACGAGTTTTGCCGAGATACCAGAGTACGATACAGTCCAATGAAATAAAAATCGGATAGGAAATCCCAATTTTTTGATCGAAGAAAAAATACGAATGGAGAATCCCAAACGCGAGTCCGAGTCCGAGTATACTCATGGCAAATCCCCGGGGACGGACAATGGTCTGAGCTATTTCTCTCGAAATTTCTTGATTTGGTTTTTCCAGGAATTCCTTTGAAGTTTTAGTTTTTTTGACCGCCATAGCAAAAGGTTATTTCGCCAATATATCTCATATTCACGAAACTGCCAGAGCAACAATTTCAAAAACAATTTCAAAATCTCCGAATATCAACTTGTCTCTTACGGAATCATCCGCATGAGGATTTCACCCACTTGATCCTGTTTCAAGGATCGGAACATTTCCAGCATGGATC
>JAVHRB010000014.1:0-4693 GCA_036171455.1 Patescibacteria group bacterium | reverse complement strand
GTTACGAAATATCCACATATGAGGGATTATGCACAAAATGTTTTGACGTATTACCGAGCACTTCTGAAAAAGGAACCCTGCCAAAACGCGAACTCCTCGCCCATTTCTGCGCTCCTCGCTCACCGTACAAAAGTACGGTTCACTACGGTGCTCAAAATGAGCTTCGGATTTCATCGTTTTGGCAGGGTTCCTGGGGTTTTCGATGTAAATGCTATTGCAACTGCTCCGCGACTTCTCCAGCGATTTTTATAGAAGGAGTCAGAGTTTTTGCTCATTTTTTCCATCGTGCTGGGCAAGCAGTTCCGGGATTTTCGGACATAAATTGTAACGCTTCGATTTTCCGGAGGAGCTCTTCGCTATTCCGACCGAGCGGCCCACTGGTGACTTCGATACCACGAACGACTCCCTGAGGATCGATAATAAAAGTTCCTCGACCGGCAATTCCGGTCTCATGATCGTAAATATTATACATATCTGCTACCGAACCCGTATGGTCGGCCAACATCAGATAGGGGAAACCTGCCATGAGCCCCTCATGCTTTACCCAGGCCCGGTGAGAAAACACGGTGTCAGTAGAAGCAGCAAGCACGGTGACTTTTGCCGCATCGAAACGATCTTTTGCTTCAGCCATGTCTCGGAGTTCGGTCGGACAGACGAACGTAAAATCGGCAGGATAGTAAAAAAGTACCGACCAAGTCCCCGCAAGGGAGGCCAAAGAAACCTCTGTAGTATCGTCTTTTATTGGATCATATGCTGGTAAATTGAACGCTGGTGCGGGGGTATCAATTTTTACCATGTCGTAAGCATAATCGAATTCTGTCATAATGTTTGAGTTAGAAATATAACGTAATATGGTATGCTTCTCCTAGAAAAATTCAAATCAATTTGGCAAGTTCCCCGACTTTTATACAATAGGGGCTATGAAAAAACAGAAATCACCCGAAATCGAATCCCCAGTAACTCCTATTTTGTCGTTACTTGGAATTCAAAAATTCCTCGACGGAAAAGAAATTCTCCATGATGTCAGTCTGGAAGTGCTTCCTGGAGAAATTTTCGGTTTTCTCGGGCCGAACGGCGCTGGAAAAACCACCACTATGAAATGTATTCTCGGACTTTTAGAGCCGGAAGCTGGAGAGCTTCGTATCCTCGGATCCGACAAGTTGACTCGGGAAATCCGCTATCATATCGGATTCATGCCAGAAAATACCTATCTGTACAAGTACTTAACTGGTAGAGAATTTCTCCGATTCAACGGAAAATTCTTTGATATTCCGGAGGAGGAACTAGAAAGTCGAATCGATGCGCTCATTGAACAAGTTGGATTGAAACATGCGGAAAACAAACTGCTCGCTCAATATTCCAAAGGAATGCTCCAACGAATTGGACTCGCCCAATCTATCATCAACGAACCAAAAATTGTGTTCCTCGATGAACCTATGAGCGGTCTCGATCCTGTTGGGCGAAAAATGGTAAAAGACCTCATCTTGGATCTCAAATCTCAAGGCACTACGATATTTTTCAATACGCACATCCTTTCCGATGTGGAATCTATCTGCGACCACTTCGCCATCATCCATTTCGGAAAAATCATCGCGAACCAACAAGTTAGTAAACTCAAGGGATCCCTGGAAGATTTCTTCATGGAGGCCATCGGGAAGACAGAAGAAGGTATCGGCGAAGTCGTATAACGACCATTAGAGAAGGGTTGCACATCCATCGGGGCAAAAATCCTCATAGATGACAATTTTGAATTCATTCAAGATGCCACATTCCATGGTATTTTCGGTATTTTGCTCGACAACCCCTGGAATCGTCACGGAAAAGTGTTGGAAAACGCAATTCGCATATCCGGTTAGGAAGAAGTCCCGTCGGCTGTAGTCCACATCCGGAAATTAACAACACCATAAAATCCTTTAGATTCCATCTGGTAAACTATCTCGAATACACCAACATGAAAATCCTTGTAGGCCTCTCTGGAGGCGTCGATTCTGCGGTTTCCGCACTCCTGCTTCAACAAGCGTGACACGAAGTTCATGCGGGTTTTATGATTAACTATTTGGCAGATTCTTGAACATGTCCTACGGAAACAGACATCGAGGTTGCCAGAGAAGTAGCAAAATATCTCAATATTCCTTTTTTTACTTTTGACTACCGGGAAGCCTATGAAAAACGTATAATTCAACACATCTATGACGGATATGAGCGGGGAATTACCCCGAATCCTGATGTACTCTGTAACAACCTTATCAAATTCGACCTCTTTGCCGAGGAAGCTCGGGAATTCGGGTACGATAAAATCGCCATGGGGCACTATGCGAGAATACAGGAAGATAAACAAGGTTTTCATTTACTTAAGGGAATCGATACCGAAAAAGATCAAAGCTATTTCCTTTCCCGTCTTACACAGGAACAATTGGCATTCGCACTTTTTCCTATTGGGAATCTGGAAAAAAAAAGAGTACGTGAAATAGCTCGAGAAGCGGGACTACCAAATGCAGAAAGAAAAGACAGTCAGTGACTTTGTTTTATCGGAAAAGTCAGTATGAAAGATTTTCTCAGAGAACGGCTTCCGAAAAAACCTGGGAACATCATCGATCTGAGTGGAAAAATAATAGGAACTCATGAGGGAGCATATTTCTATACTATCGGGCAGCGCAAGGGAATAGAAATCGGGGGAGGACCAGCACTCTTTGTTATAGATAAAAACACCGTAGAAAACTACATTATCGTAGGACCAGAAGACGCATTAGAACTCTATAGTACTCAATGTTTCGGAAAAAAGTGGCAACAGATTATCCCAGAAAGCACTATCCCAGAAAACGTGAGTATCAAACTCCGGTACCGACAGTCAAATGAACCCGGGGAAATTACTATAACCTGAGATGCTCTTGCAGTAGAATTTTTTCGACCTCAGCGTGCAGCAACCCCAGGACAGTTTATTGTGGTATATCATGGGGATGAACTCATCGGTTCCGCAATTCTCGATTCGGTAAAATAGATTTTTTATCTACTACCGCTCAATTTATACTTGAGAAAAAAGAAATATGCTAAATAAGGAATATGACCGACAAACAAACTGTTAAGGATTCAAGAAACCGTCATATCACCAATTCAAAGGATAAATTTGAGCTCCTGCATCAGGTTGATATTGGTCGAGAAAAAGAGGTGAAAAATTACGAATAATATCTGCCCCATATAAACAATAAGCAGGGTTACGCAATAAAAGAATATAGTAGAAAGAAACGGGATTTGACCATAATTCTGAACCGTGAAAGCTTCTTGTACTCGAGTATTCGCGAATACGACGGAGAGTATTACAATAACGCATTTAATGATAACTTCACTAAATATCGGCACGGAAAACCACTGCAAACTATCTACCAATATGGTATATACTAAAAAACCAAAAACGGAAAAAACAGCCGAAGCTGTAGCTATTCTTAATGCAATTTGAGAATCATCTCTAGATGGGTTCATACTAAAATTATATGAGTGGGTTGTATTTTACCAAATCTGAAAAAAACACTTTGGATATTGAATTCTCGTTTCAATAAAATTGAGTTTAAAATCTGTATACCCCTGTTGATCCCGAGTCATGTTTGAATCCCGCAAGTGATCATAATGGATATAATCAAGTCAAAGATCGAGCGAATCACTGTACCACCGGTCAATCAATCCAGTACCCGCCTGAACCGGTTTTGCATCTTTTCCAGTAAATGCCACAAGATGCACACTGATTTTATTAAAATCATGTACAGCAAGCCCGGCAATTGGCTTTCATAATGTATCGTATACCACATAACTCCGTACCGACTTCGGTCCATGCAGACACATGCTCTGATAGTATTTTATATAATCCTTTTTAAAGGAATGATTCACGGATACCGCTTGAAAACAACGGACAAATTCTTCGGAATCAACCAATTTCAAATCCAAATCGGGGAACGTAAAAAATTTTTTTCTTGCGCGCTGTGATCTTTCATTCCAAGATTTAAAATATTGCGGAGCCAAGTGGGAAATGCCGGTATTTATAAAATGGGAGCCCGGAATCCAAAGGGTTCTCCAAATAGGATCCGGAGTAACTGTACGTCACGGAATCCATAAAAGAAGCCCATGTTTAAAGCCATAGGATTCGACAAGTTTCCTGGTAGGTTCAAAATCTGTTCTCTCGAACTTCGCGATCTGAAACAGTTTAAAATCCTTAATCCAACCATATTGTCATGCCTTTTCGATAATACGCAATCCTCCCTTGATGAGATAATCTCGATAGGTTTTCGATTGCGATCGAAAGTAAAAAAAATCAGATGGAATCTGTTCTCCAGTAACAAAATTTTTCATAAAAAAACCACCCCAGTGACGGGGTGGAAGTGTAAAAATACAAGAATGGTGGGTAATATAGGATTCGAACCTATGACCCTCTGCTTGTAAGGCAGATGCTCTAACCAACTGAGCTAATTACCCGAAGATGTATAAATGGTGGGTCATACTAGACTCGAACTAGCGACCTCTTGCATGTCGAGCAAGCGCTCTAACCAACTGAGCTAATGACCCAAAATTAAATGGTGCCCAGGACGGGATTCGAACCCATGACCTTCAGCTTAGAAGGCTGCTGCTCTATCCAACTGAGCTACCCGGGCTTTCATCACCTCTATCTTGGCGTTTACCGACTCTCCCACCGCTAAAACGGCAGTAC
>JAVHRB010000013.1:0-4854 GCA_036171455.1 Patescibacteria group bacterium | reverse complement strand
TCACAAAGCGGTAGCCCACGCAGCAAGCTGACGGGGAAAAGAGATTTTATTTGCATACTTTCTCTAGAGTCCTCTGTTATAGTCATATTTTTCCTATCAGAAGTTCCCCTTCAAAATATTGACAAAATATAATTGCAATTCAAAATTAATGATTAAAATCGATTGGACGGATATCACAAATCAGGATACTCCGCATTTTCAAACCAACACCAAAAGGAAAGAGAGGGTTATATGACTCACGAAAAAGTTCCAGAAATTGGATATACGGAGTTTTGCCTTGTGGCAACTTTCGTACTATTCACGGTAATCTGCGCTTCAGGGTATACACTTCAGAATTGGTCTTTACATAATCCAAGCTGGATAATGGTCTGCTTTATCAGCTACGCCATTATCTTGCCGGGTTGTGTCATGATTCATTCTGATGCCGATGAATTTACTCCCTATCTTGGGCTTCTGCTCATCACTGGTTCTATATCCGCGGTATTTCTCCCAATGGCGTTACGATACGATGCACGAGCAATCGAAGTATTTTCAGCTGGATTGTATCGGACTGCCGAAATTATGGCTGGCATGGGAGTGTTGGGACTCTTATTTCCTAGATTGTTCCGAAGCATGGCTGGAGCATTGTCTTCCGCAACGATTATCATTGGTATAGCAGGCCAATTCGTTGAATGGGAGAAAGAAATAGGAAATATAGACACGTCAATGTTCTTTCTGACAAGTGTTTCGGTGTACTACTTCGCGTATGTCCTCCATGAAGCTCAAAAGAGCCGACTGACGTTAAATAAAGCGGTACTCGTTGGAGCTGTGATCTATCTTTCCGCAATTAGCGGAATCGAGTATCTCATGCAACGATTCGGTATCGTGTTGGTAGCAAATCAGGAATAATCCCGATTCAATACCTTAAAAAAAGACGCTCCAAGAGCGTCTTTTTTCTCGGTTGAAATATACCAAAAACACAAATTTTGAATTTATCAAGAATTCTTCCATGCGTTTTCGAAAAAGATATGCTATTCTGATTCTATGTACCAATCCGACTCTTTCGAAAGCTCCAATCTTTCCTCTCAAGTGCGTACCAATGCGCTTACCAGTTATTTTTTCCTCGGCTTCCTCTATTTACTGGCGTATCGGAATCCAAATTTTTGCCATCCGTTCGTTCGGGCACACGCCTGGGCAGCTACCCGGTTACATCTCGGTTTCCTCGGATTCCTCTTGCTGTACCAATTATTGTTATTTCGGTTGCTTGCCTACCAAATACCTCTCATTCAAGTACCATTGTCGAGAATTGTATTTTCGGGGGTGCTCTTATTCCTATTATCACTATTGCTTCGAGGGTCCTATCTCGCATACCAAGGCAAGAAATTCCAGGGATTCGGTATTTCCATTTCGTGAAACAATTCCGACTGACTCGAAGATGCCAAAGTTTCTGGAGAAGCTGAAATTGCTCGCATTCTCCTCTCATTCCTCCCCTTGGTCGGCGTATTCATCGCAGAAAAGTCTCCGTCTCCACTTACGTCTATAGGTTCTAAAGTTTCCGGATATACCACATTACTACTCATACTGGAATTCATTTTTCTCCGAGGCGACAATTTACTCACGGTAACCCTGTTTTTCCTCATCGTCCTCATCGTTACAACTGGAGCATTCCTGATTGCGGAGAAGAGCGTAGCCTTTCTGTCGCCTATTCAAATGCTTCCAGGAATCCGGGAAATCCAACTGTATTTCAAAACTGTTCCTCCCTATCTTTCGGATTTGTTCCAGGTGGTAATCGGTCGGAAAAACGAACTTTCGTTTGCTGACAAACGCGAGGAAATCCGCATACGGATGCAAAAAACGGAAACAGAGCTCGAGATATATTTTAACGAACCGAATCTCGTATTTTCTCCGTATCTCATTTATATTCCAATCTTCAATCTTTTGTTGGTGTACCGATTTTTTTCTCCTCAAAAAAGTCGATATGCTTTGGCAATTAACCAAGGAATTATATTATCGTTACTCATTATCGTAATCGGGTATTTTACCTATCCGGATACGTCATTGCTCCTCCTAGCTGTTTTGCCAATGATGCTCGGCATCGCTACCGTCAAACAAAATCCGTTTCTCCAGATTCCCGTTTTGTACGAGGTCGGAAGCTTGCTTTCTTATATCACGTTCGGAATTATTTCTGGTACGAAAAGTACGAGAGAGAAGGCAAAGGAAGTGAGGGAGGTGCGGTTGAAGGTGGAATAATCAATATCAAAAAAACTCCGGAAAACGGAGTTTTTTTGAAGAGGTGTTCGAGTTAGTTTTCCAAAACTGCTTTGATTCGTCGAACCCCAGAACTTGAAGATTCTTCTTTTACGATTTTGAAAGTTCCCATCTTCGCGGAATTCTCGACATGAGGTCCTCCGCAAAGTTCCTCAGAATACACCGTACCGTCGCTTCCGGACATTTTGTACACTTTGACGACATCGGGATATTTTTCCCAGAATGAACCCGAAACCCCTCGGGATTTGGCTGCGGATTTCGCTTCTTCCGCCACAGTGACCGTGAGTCCTGATCCAATCGCTTGATTTACAAAATTTTCCACTGCGGTAATCTGTTCCGGAGTCATTTTTTCTGGATGGGTGAAGTCGAACCGGAGCCGTTCCTCGGTAATATTGGAACCCGCTTGGGCCACGTGGGTACCGAGCACTTTCCGAAGTCCCGCAAGCATGAGATGACAGGCGGAGTGGAGCGCGGTCGTTTTGTCAGATTGGTCAGCGAGACCTCCTTTGAACATACCAGCGGATGCGGTTCGGGAGAGTTCCTGGTGGGCTTTGAATTTTTCATCGAAACCGACTCGGTCCACGGTCATCCCGTGTTCTTTCGCAATTTCTTCGGTCATTTCCACAGGGAATCCATAGGTATCGAAAAGCGTGAACGCCTTCTGTCCGGAAATCCGAGTGATGGATTGTCCCGTTTTGAGTTCCGCTTCTTTCATGCCTCGGACGATTTTTTCGAATTCTCGAGTTCCATCGATGAGCGTTTTTCCGAATTTCTCTTCTTCCCTTCGGATTTCTTCGAGAATCTTTTCCCGGTTTGTCGCTACGTTCGGGTATACGTTCGCAAATGTCTCGATAACCATTTCCGCCAGTTGTCCGAGCACGGTTCCAGTAACTCCCATCCGTACGAATTCCCGAATCGCCCGTCGGAGCAACCGTCGCAAAATGTACCCTTGCGCGACGTTTTTCGGTACGACCCCGTCTGCGATCATATGTACGGCGGTTCGTATGTGGTCGGCAATAATCCTAGCCCCTCGGTCGTCGTATTTGTCGCCCGTGAGTTCGCGGATTTTCGCGAGGTACGGCACGAAAATATCGGTATCGAAAACGTGTTTGAATCCGTTGAGCGTCGCAGTCACCCGTTCGAGTCCCATTCCGGTGTCGACGCATTGGGAGGGGAGCGGTTTGAGCGAGCCGTCTTCCTGTCGGTCGAACTGCATGAAGACATTGTTCCAGATTTCCATCCAGTCGTCCGGATTGGTCGCACAGTTCCCGTGCGGTTCGCCGTTTCCTACGTAAAAGAATATTTCCGTATCCGGCCCACAAGGACCCGTAGCACCAGCTGCCCACCAGTTGTCTTCTGAGGGCAGATAACTAATCCGATCGTCGGGCATTCCGAGACTTCGCCAAATATCGGCACTTTCCTCGTCGCGAGGCGCATCGCTATTTCATTCGAATACCGTTACGGTCAGCATGTTCCGGTCGATTCCCAGCCACTGCGGAGAAGTGAGGAATTCGTATGACCAGGCGATGGATTCCTTTTTGAAATAGTCTCCGAGCGACCAGTTTCCGAGCATTTCGAAAAAAGTGAGATGCCGGTTGTCGCCCACGTCGTCGATGTCCCCGGTTCGCACGCATTTCTGTACGTCGACAATCCGCTTTCCCATCGGGTGTGGTTCCCCGAGGAGGTACGGCACGAGCGGTTGCATTCCGGCGGTATTGAACAGCACGGAAGGATCGTTTTCCGGCACGAGCGGCGCGGACGGAATCACTGCATGGGATTTGGTTTTGAAAAATTCCAGGTATTTGGTCCGGATTTCGGAGGAAAGGATATTCATTAGTGGTGCGTGATAAAAAACGAGGCGTATTGTATGGAAAAGGCGGGAGAGTTCAAGGGGGATGGAAAAGGCAGTTGGTTTAGTTATTATCATCTATTACCAAGCCCATTCTTGTTCATGCAAAGTTACAATATTGGCACGATAAAAGAACATATATAGTTACTAATCAAATTAATACCATCTGAAAAATTGATAGTGCTTGATTGTTTTTTGATGCTATGCATTCTGATTGTAACTTTGTTTCACCAGAGGCATTAAATTTATGAAATCAGATGATGAACTCAAATTACATTCGTAGTCCCCATT
This sequence comes from Patescibacteria group bacterium, assembly GCA_036171455.1. Lineage (GTDB taxonomy): Bacteria > Patescibacteriota > Gracilibacteria > BD1-5 > UBA2023 > CAIVSN01. The sequence continues at coordinate 467 of JAVHRB010000013.1, read as the reverse complement.
TCCATGGTGTCCTATTTTAGAAACATCTCTAGCCAAATTAAATGGATCGTTCAGTACTCCTTTTTTGATATTTAACCAGAACTTGATTTTTTCTTTTTGTGGTACTAAATCTACAAAATTTGTAGATGCTTTAAAAGCTATATATTGCTTATTTGGCACAATTTCGATTGAGTTATCCAAACTCAAAATTTGATTTTTAAATTCTTCGTAGAGTGACAAAATATCTTCATTTGCTCATACCAAATGATCTTCCTCAGTATGAACTTTTATTTCTTCAGTAACTTTGTTTATCATTTCATTCGATTTGCTGATTTTTTTTATCGATTCAGAATTTTCAGGAGATTTTAGTCGATTATATTGTAATAGATTATCTTGATATTTTCTAATTTCCCATAATTCAATAGGTAAATCCCTAAAATCTCTTTTCCCCGTCAGCTTGCTGCGTGGGCTACCGCTTTGTGATTTCG
>JAVHRB010000012.1:0-4958 GCA_036171455.1 Patescibacteria group bacterium | reverse complement strand
CCTTGTGGTCAATTTTTGGAATTTCCCTATTTTAAGCCAAAATCTCATTTTTCTATTGAAAATAAGTGAGTGAGTTCGGATTTTCAGAATGGCTTTAAATAGCGGTTTTTGTTTTTAGATAATAGGTTCAGTGAACAGTTACATATCCCTGAATTTACTTTTTAAAAAAAATCACTATAAACGAGTAAATATTTTTTATTTATCCATATGCGCTGATTTAAATTCATAGAAAATCTTATTGGGAGAAAACCAGTTGCAGCTCAGATAAAAGACATCTCGAAATGAGAAATACCAATATGTGTATCGGAACCAATGTGAGTCACCGATGTTCATTTGAGTACGAACACACAGAAAAACCAATCAAATATTGATACATCCATATTTACACCAGAATCAGCTACAAACTGAGCAAAACCAAGCGTCGTCGAGGAAATCGTGAAAAATAAAGTAAACAAGATTCTTTTCAATGATGATACAGCCATCGTGAGCGAATTACTCAAACAGCTCATGCAATCCAACGGATTCAAAGGAGAAGTAGTAGTTTCACGAAGTGATATTTCTGGGGTATGAAAGGTGACTGTAGCACTCAATGGAAGCATAAAAAAAGGAAAAACCGTGGAAAAGATTTGTATGGAAATCCTAAAAAAATTCGACGAATCTAAATTAGATGCTCGCACATACCACGATAATGAAGTAAGTTTTAAACACTTCGTTATTGAATTTCAGGATATATTTCATAATGGAAAAATGACTTTCGAAATTAAAAATATTAAAAGTCTCACCGAAAAAGAATTCCATATGATTCGGGATATTTTTGAAAAGCATGTAATGGCAAATTCAGATTTGGAATCCAATCAACGGATTGATGAAGCTATTATAGTAGAACGCTTGGGACTGAAAGATACTGATATTGTGATTATTGAGGAAAAAAAGATGGAAATTACTGCCTTTACCGAAGATAATACTGCCATCGAGCTTGATACTTTACTCCGATTAGCAAACAAACTGAGCACCAAATCCTCGTGCTTTGAGGATACTAAATTTATGAGCATTCATAGAGATAATTATGGCTATGATTTGGAAGATCCAAAATTCAATATCTCCGTAACAACAAATCAAATCCATTTACCGGTAGAATTCGATTTAATAATCAAGAAAAAAGCAATCACCCTCGTAATCAATCTCCCAAACATTGGTTTTGACCGAAAATTCCTCTCTGGAATCTTCGTCCCATTTTTCAAAGAAGTACGACAGTTAGTATCTAAAAAAAACCAGGAATCGATTACTGATTATCTCATTTGAATGGGAGTTCAGGTCCGCGAAGTTTCTGAAGGAGAAGACCGTGATTTGGCGACCTTGTATGAAAAAAACGGATTCGTCGGATATGAGGACGTAAAAGAACATATCGAAAACGGGGTCGTCAACGCCTGGCAGAACAAGGAAAAATTCGAAGAAATCGCCAAAAAGAAGTTCAAAAATATAAGAGATATCACCCCGAACGCCGTACTCTTCGAGGGGCCGGCCGGTACGGGCAAAACCACGCTTGCCAACATCATCGGGTCCCATCTCAACTATCCGTTCGTCTATATTCCTATCAACAGCTTCATGTCCAAATGGTACGGAGAAGCGGAAAAACGACTAGCAACTATCTTTGAGAAAATCGGCGAATTAGCGGAAGCAAAAGGTGGGGCCGTCATCATGATTGACGAAATTGACGAAATCGGGGGAAATCGGGAATCCAGCCATGAAGCCTCCGGGAAAATCACCGGGGTTCTCCTCAAAAAACTTGATGGAATGGAGCGAATCAAGAATATTTTACTCATCGGTGCTACCAATCGAGAACATATGCTTGATCCCGCACTGAAAAGCCGTTTCAAATACAGCCAGTTCTTCCGGTTACCGCACGAATCCGAGGTTACCTTGATCGTGCGGCATTACTTGCCGGATATTGGGGATATACCAAACGAACTCTTGACACCGTATATCGGGAAGATTTCCGGCCGACACATCAAGAACACCTGCGAGGATGTTACGAGAATCGCCATACAGAACGAGATTAATGGAAAAGAAACGGATTTACTTGAGGTTTTCCTCAAATCTCTGGCACGGACGGCTACTGTATAACCGGAGTAAATTTTTTATCACCATTGTATGACTTTACCGAATTTCGCCCCGAAACCAGAACTCGAAAGACTCATTGAAATCAAAGGGGTTTCCCATCTGAAAGACGAATATTCGAAATTATTTTCTCATGAGTCCTGAGAAAAAATACATAATTTCGTTTTGAATTCCCAGGAAAAACCAGGTTCTCTCGCTACTCACGATATCTTGTCTTTCGTAAATGACTATTCTCAAAGAATCTTGGATCGGGAAAATGGCAAACTCGATATGATGTCCGACGATAACCGATACCTATTCGACGTATTAAAAAAATATCCAAATGCGGTGAGTGAACTATTGAAACCTGAAGTCAATCAAAAATTGCTTCAGCTCGACGTCCCCACAAAAACCGCCCTCCTGTACGCATGATATTACCAATACTGCCTGGAGTATGAGCGAGATGGAACGGTATTCAATGGAACGAAGCAATACCAAATCAATCAAAACATTCACGGCGACGTATCAATCCGTTCATACGAATATGACCAACAGGGAGACTTATTTCCCTGAGAAAAACCGGCAGTCCAGGAAATCGACGAATCCAGGTACGAAAGTATTTTCATGTACCAAGAAACCACTGCGCTCTTAACTGCTCTTTGCATGCTCTATCGTAGAATTGGCGGAAATATTGAAGATTTCGAAGATTTTTGTACCTGACTCCACAATTTGGAATCAAAAACCCCTTTCGCAAGCGACATAGGACTCGATATGCACACAGTTCAAATGGCAAAGTCACGGATGTTGAATGATTTTCAATCCCATCAGGATACCACAGGAAATTACGAAGATGTAAATATGAATATATTTAGTTGACCCCAATGCGATTCACATCCGAAAATCACTATTTCAAAAACATTCAGTCTGGATTTTCTTGTCCATAACAAAAATGGTGACATCTGTTTTAAATACGGAAACGAATCCAAAAATTACAAGAAAATTTTTAGTATACCGAAAAATGACATTTTCTGAATCATGCAACTCCTCTATCAGTTTCCTGGAAGAAGTGGTGCTACAATTAGGCAAATATTGCGGGATTTTATTGTAGAATATTTAAAAGAATATTATCAGCTATTTCAAAGATAAATTTGGTAAAATTATACGGGCGGAGCAACTACAACGTCTGTTTTTTTACGAAAAAAATACACGAGATAAAGGCATCCGAACATTACAACGAGCACGATAACTCCGACCAACGGCCGTGCAGCTATCCATGCGAAAGCAATCGTCAATCCTCATATCATGATAGTTCCGACCAGAGATATCAAAGTGGTTCCAATTTCTATAATACCGGAGAGTATTGGTAAAAATACCCCCAGTATCGGTAAAATCGAGAGAAACAACATAATACCAAAAAATATCAGTATCAGTCCAAGTAAACGTAATCCCCAAGTCAATAATATATTACTATCCAGTGCTGATTGAAACAAGACATCTGAAGAAACAATTCCCGGAGAAACCAAACCAATTTCCGTACCGTTTTTGGTAGTATATCTTTCGATTTTTCCCGAATTTTGTTTTCCGATGACGCTCAATTCTTTCGGATCGATTTTATAAAACGTAATCCTCAAATCCCCAACTTCCGGGACATTCGGATTTTTTGAATAAGATATAACATGGTCGACTACTTTCAGCGTACGTACGGTTGGAACAACCGTAGGAACAATTGGGGTCAGGGTTCCAGAAGCTACGATAGCTTCATTTGGATTGACCACTTGGTCAACCGGAATCGTTACTTCCACCGGTGCTGGGGTAACTTCATCTGGTCCAATAGCCCTATCGGATACCGGTACTTCCGTTGGAACTGACACTTCCGTAATATCGGGATCTGGTCTCGGAGACGCAACCGCTTCGGAACTCGTATCGATTCATTCCAAAACTAGTCTCGGTTTTGGAACACCATCGGATTCGGTACTCGGGATATTTGCAGAAATACCCAGAATGGTTTTTCCAACAAGTGAAACGGTATTTTGATTGCTCAGTTTTGATAGGATTTCGGGTAAAATGAAATACTCCCCTACCTGAACATCTTCTGCATTCATCGTTTGACTCGTATATTTCCAATCGGTCGGATTGATTTTATCAGGAGTCTGATCCCGAAAATTAGCAGATTTAATCGGATGTTCTGACCATATTTGATTATAGGTATAGGTAGTCTTGGTGGTCTGTGAGCCTCCGACATTATCGGTCTTCGTGCTTTTGGATTTTTCATCCCATTGATACATTTCAACTTTTCGTATCAGGGAAATGGCAGGTTCCGTAATTCCAAATAGCACATCAGAAGGATTTTTTCAGATAGATACTTTTCCGGTAACATATACTAATTTTCATTCCATACCGGAATCAACGCTATCGGATTTGACTGTTACAACCTGAGCTTTCCCTTCGTTCAGTCCGGTTTCCGTTTTGACCGATCGGGATTCGTTGGACCAAAGCACGTATATAGCAATAATGATAAGTATCGGACCCAGTATCAGTCCTACGAGGGCATTCTTGATACGCTGCCCCCATCCAGTGGTAGTTTGTTCGGTATAGGTCTGTTGCATATATACAAATATTATAAATATGTACCTACATAGTGGTAATGGTAAGAAGAATGTCAAAAAAATATTCAGGTTTTCTATTCATAGAATGAACAACTAAAGGCAATTTGAATAGAAAAAAAAGGATTGGTTTTAAAAAATCTCCCAATACCTCAATGGTTTGGGTAATCATACCAAATTAACTTAACTTCATTTGATCGCGACCTCGGGAGGATATGTTTTCCTTTCCTTCGGTCCAGACCGCGCCGGACAAGCTCG
>JAVHRB010000011.1:0-21430 GCA_036171455.1 Patescibacteria group bacterium | reverse complement strand
ACATATCCTCCCGGTCACGCTCGCGGGAAGTGCTGCGATTTACGTTAATTTGGTAGTATATTCTCAACTGAAATACCATTTACCGCGTCATTCACGTGTTCAAGGTCTCCCAGATTTCCCTCATGGATTCTACAAAAGAAACCTCATGATATTTGATTCCTTTCTCCTTGCAGAAATTTCTCGTCAGTTCCGATACTCGGACGATGTTCCAACGGGAAACCTGAGGAAACAAATGGTGTTCTATCTGCTTGTTGAGTCATCCGAATACCTCGTGGATTCAGACTCATCATTTCACATTTCTGGATGTCCGTGTTTGAATATCGAGCCAAGAATATTCCTTGACCCTTTTTCCGTCGATAATTTCCATTCCGATATGATTGACCATGAACACATAGGCGAGATGGAGTCCGACGAGTGTGAATATTGCAACGGTAGAAAATAGTCCCAAAAAGAATCAGAAATGCAAACACAATAGGCCCGGAAGAATTCCCAAAAAGAGCAGACTCAGAAAAAGTTCACCATATTTCCTATTTTGAACGATGTGCTGATATGACAATAAAATGAAACGGAAATAGAGCAAACTCGTCGAGAACCAAAATAAAATCCGCTTGTATTCATGAAAAAATTTAAATTTTCATGGATTTTTCGTAAAAATTTCATCATAACTACGAATATCCGTGTCATGTATATCGGAATTCGGATAGGTATGATGTTCGGTATTATGCTCTTTAAACCACCATGAGCGAGAAAACCCGATAAAGAGATTTGCGGAAACATAGGAGAAAAAGCGATTGATTCTCTTGTTTTTGAAGTACTGGTTGTGAATCAAGTCGTGTGAAACGAACCCAAGCTCAACCATAACTACATACAAATATACGACGGTGACAACGAGTGGAACTTTTCCAATTGAGAGTAATCCAATGACATACAATCAAAAAGTTGTGAAAATGATCACACTACCGTAAATCGGTGACGGGGCATCGAGTTTTTCCATTGATACCCTAGAACGCAATTCTTCGAATAAGGCGGAGTATGTTTCTTTATTTTTTTGTTTTATCATATGGAATCATAAAGAATTTATAACATGTCGATCGGAATCAAATGTGATTATTTATATCGTTATCACTATCTAGACATCGTGCATCCACTGGTACCTAGTGTACGTGAAAAAATCCATACCCAAAGTTTTTCAAAAAAAATTCCCCTATATTGCACATATGGGGGGTTTTCTAGTTATTGAATTATTAAGTCTTGATGCTGGTAATTGCAACGGATTCATCGGCATTTTCTTACCTTTTATATATTCTACAAATTCAAATTCATGAGTCCACGTACTCAAAAAAACAATGTATGAGTACTACAATCCTGCTCGGGTAGAATTCAAAAATTCCATCAATGACGAAGTATCCTTTCACTTACGGTTTGGGGAAAAACGTCAAAACGATGAGGTAATACGTCAAAACGCTGAATTTTTGCCTCAAAATAAAAATTCTGCTAGTATAGTATCATGCCAACCCCCTCACCAAAATCTCCAGACTCACAACGGTATACAAACACGAGTGTAAACAACCCCTCACCACTTCTCTCTGAAAATAAAGAAGTAATTTTGAGTGATCTCAGTCGGGTTGACATCGGGAGCGATGGTGGCAAAAATCTTGCGAGCGATACAAAAATCCTCGAATGGACCCTGAATGAAATCCGGAAGACTTGTTGAAACCTTCCAGAATCGTATTTGAAAAAACTCATCGCGAACGTCAGTAAGGTCATGAAAGAAAGGGGTATTTACAAAATTTTTCGATCTCCGACAATATTTCCCCTTCCCCAGAAAAAATTTTTTTGAAAGTTTTGACATTAATAACTACATCTCATATACTACCTCCACCCCAGGTACTGGTATAACAACTGACATATGGTTTCAGAAAAACGTCAAAAGATTCTCATGGGTATCAAAAAATCACGATGAATGCTCGATAAAATCGAGAAGATGCTCATAGAAAAATCGTACTGCGCCGATATTGCACAGCAAATTAATGCTACCATAGGACTCTTGCGTAACGCGAATATGGTTCTATTGGAAAGTCATCTCCAAACCTGCTGAGTCAGCAAACTCGGTTCCGGAAACGCTCAGGAAATCTCGGATTTCTCCGACGAAATCTTGCGTATTTGGAACGTTACCCAAAGGAATTAAACATTTATGAAACGATTTCTCATCGCTCTGCTTGCCATTACCTTCCTCGCCCCAGCGACCGGAAGCGTTTTTGCCCTTTCAACGATGGAAATGGATCACTCGTCCGCAATGATTGCCGTGGGAATGGCCATGGCGGATTCAGATTCGATGGATACCGTTTGCGATCATCATACTCCAGTATCTTCCCAAGCCATGGATTGCTGCAATCCGGAACTCACCCATGCAAAAATCGGCATATGGGAAAACCGGACTTCGGAAGTATCGGTGCCGTTGTTCCATCAGATCCGATTCCCTTTGTTTACGGATGCGAAATATACTATATTCGCGCAACATTCCAGGTATTATTCCACAGCTCCACCCCCAAATCCCCAAATCTATTCCAATCTCGTCGGTATCGTAAAACGACTCGATTAACGTAATTTTCATCCTTCGTATTCGCGGGATTTTCCCATTGGGAAAATTTCTTGAAAACTTGAAGGATTTTTTGTGCTACATCCATTACCTTTTAAATACCATATGAAAAAAATTACCATTCCCGTATCCGGCATGCACTGCGCATCCTGCGAAGTCCTCCTAGAGAAATCCATCGGAAAAATCAAGCACGTGACCCGCGTCGAAGCGGACGAAAAAGCCGGGAAAGTGGAAATCGAATATCATACCACAGCTCCGGACATGGATACAATCGAGTCGATCATAACGAAAAATGGATATTCTATTGGAGAAGCGAAAAAACTCCCTTGGATTACGACGAAATCGGAAGACTATCTCAATATCATGATGGCGGGATGTATCGTTTTCGTACTATATTTCATTGCGCAAATGAGCGGATTCTCCTTTTGAAACATAAGTGATATGAATTCTCCATCACTTGGGATTTCTTTCCTTATCGGATTGACGGCCGGAGTTTCCAGTTGTATGGCCCTGATAGGAGGACTCATTCTGGGTATCAGTGCCAAATGGAACCAGGAACACTCCGAATCCAGCGCTTTCTCGCGCTTCGCTCCTCACCTGTATTTCCACCTCGGACGGATTCTCGGATTCGGGCTTTTGGGCGGAATCCTTGGACTATTTGGATCGGTGATACATTTCTCGAACCTATTTTTGGGATTCACCACTTTGGTGGTTGGTATCATCATGGTACTGCTCGGACTCAATCTCACAAATCTCTCTCCAAGACTCGGAAGTTTCTCCTTGAAATTGCCAAAATTCCTCGGAAAGAATATCGACGGCGAGGACAGCGGGAAAATACCGACTATGATTACGGGAGCCGCAACGTTCTTTTTACCCTGCGGATTCACGCTTGCGATGCAAGCATATGCCGTAAGTACCGGGAATTTCATGATGGGAGCCCTGGCAATGGCGTTGTTCGCCCTCGGAACTGTTCCGGGACTTCTCTCTATCGGATTCGTATCCGCGGTACTCCGCGGCGACTTGCTCAAAAAATTCTTCACCTTTACCGGAGTCATCGTACTGTTGCTCGGAATATTTAATTTCAGTAACGGTTATACGCTCCTGTCGCTCGGTACGACTGCTCCAGCAATAGTATCCCCGGCGTCCGACTCTGCCAATTTGGAAGTCCAAGAAGTGCGAATGGTACAGGATGGTGACGGATACACGCCTAGTAAAATTTCCATTGACGCCGGCAAGAAAATCCGCTGGATTATCACCGGGAAAAACCAATATACTTGTTCGACTCAGATTATTGTACCGCAACTCGGAATTTCCAAATCGCTCGTGGAATGAGAAAACGTCATCGAATTCGTCGCGCCGAAAAGCGGAGAAGTTCCGTTTTCCTGTTCCATGGGAATGTACCGTGGGAAATTCATCGTGAATACCGCCGCAGTGAGTTCTGCAACGAGCAATGCAACAAGTATAGCGAGTATCCCAGCTACTTCTTCAGCAAATTCTCAACCAACGACTCCCGCGAGCTGCGGTGGTGGAGGTTGCGGTGGAAGTTCCGGCGGAGTTTGCAGCATGATGGGAGGCAACACAAAAACACCGACTACAAGCGCAAACTCGCTGACTCCCTCAAATGGCAATTCCGATGGAGTTGAGACCATTCTCCTCACCTACACATCCGCGTGACTTTCGCAGAACGTGAACGTGAAAGCTGGGAAAAGTTACGATATCATCATCGACGTAAAAGATACGATTTCCGGATGTATGAGTACGATTCATATTCCAAAATTGGACGACCAGATGTACTACCTCGAAGCCGGGAACAAAATCACGTTCCATATCAAGCCGACCGAAACGGGGAAATTCCCTATAACTTGTGCCATGGGAGTACCTCATGGATATATCACCGTGGAATAATTTTTCCTTTCAACCCCATCAATTTTCTTTTATGTCAAAAATTTCTCTTGAGCTTTCCGCTCCAAAAATCCACTGCGATGCCTGCAAAAAGCTCATTCTCATGGCATTTGAAGATTTCCCAGCTACAGAAAATATAACCGTCGACCTCATTGGAAAAACCATCCGGTGCGATTATGACAATACCAGAGTTTCCGATTCGGAAATTATGGCGCATATCGAGACGGAGACCGGTTTCACGACAGTAAAAATACGGTAGTAATTTCTGATCGAAAAACTTCCAACGAGCGTGTCCGGGAAATGTACATTCGGTTTCCGAGCTTGTCCGGCGCGGTCTGGACCGAGGAAACCGAATGTACATTATCCCGAGACAGCGAGTAGTGAAAAACAAAGCAAAGCGCAGAAAAAAACACCCCCCTCATTAATTCCAAAACATCATGAAACAAATCACTATCAGCCTTCCGACGATTCACTGCGAATCGTGCGTCAAGCTTATTGGAATGACCCTCAAAGGCATTCCGGAAATCCAATCGAAAAAATTCGACCTCGAAAAACGAGAGCTGTATCTCGAAACGGACGTTTCTGCCTCCGGGGAAACCATCGCAGCGGCCATTCGCGAAGATGCCGGATACGAAGCAATCATCACTGCCGAAACGAAACCCGAAGTAATTTCGAAAAACTCAGAGGGACAAACGGAATCTCTGAAACAGCCGGAACCATTGACTCCGACCGAATCCGCGACTTCCGTCGCCATCCTCGATATCGAAGGCATGCACTGCACCAGCTGCAGTTCCCTCATCGAGAAATCCCTCCGAAAAGTCAGCGGCGTCGAAGAAGCCAACGTTAATTTTTCCTCCGAAAAAGCCCGGATTAAATTCGATCCGAAAAGCGTGAAAATCGCGGATTTGGAAAAGGCCGTATTGAATGCTGGGTATGTTGCAAAAGCCCAAGGCAACGGAAAATTTTCAGAAACCGACAAACGGAAAAAGGATTTGAAAACCTGGTTTTACAAATTCCTCGCCGGCGGTTTGCTGTCGCTCCCGATGGTCGCGTTCATGGTCTACGATTTCGTGCCGCGGCTTCCCTATGAAAAGCTCGTCATGCCGTATTCAGCCCTGATTTCGTTTTTTCTCGCGACTCCAGTACTTTTCATTATCGGCCGCGACTACTTCTCCGGAGCCTGGTCGGCGCTCAAGATGAAAACATTCAACATGTTTTCGCTTATCGCGATCGGAACGCTCGTCGCTTATCTCTATAGTTTGTATTCGTATTTCGTCTATTTCGGAGAAACCGGAACTTTGTTAGGTCTCAACGGCATGAAAATCCCGAACATCTATTTCGAGGTGGCGGCATTCCTGGTAACGTTCGTCACGCTTGGGAAATATTTCGAGGCGAAAGCGAAGGGGGAAACCTCCGAAGCCATCGAAAAACTCATGGGGCTTGCGCCGAAAACGGCACGAGTACGGCGTGGCAATACTATATCCGACATCGCTATCGAATCGGTAGTTTTCGGAGATACTATCATTGTCCGCCCCGGAGAGAAAATCCCCGTCGACGGAGAAATTACCGAGGGGTATTCCAGTATCGACGAATCCATGCTCACGGGAGAAAGTATGCCCGTGGACAAACAGATAGGATCCAAAGTCTTCGCTGGAACTATGAACAAAGTCGGAAGTTTTGAATTTCGAGCGACGAAACTCGGGGAAGAAACCGCCCTCGCCGGAATCATCCGGCTCATAGAGGAAGCTCAAGGTTCCAAAGCTCCAATCCAAGGCGTGGCCGACACAATTTCCGCATACTTCGTACCAACAGTTATCGGCATTGCTATCCTGACGTTCTGCGTCTGGTACTTTTTGCTCGGTGCATCATTTGCAAACGCCCTCCTGTATTTCGCCGCCGTCATCGTCATTGCCTGCCCCTGTGCGCTCGGTTTGGCCACCCCAACGGCTATTATGGTAGGTACGGGTATTGGCGCTCAGAACGGTATTCTCATAAAGTGAGGGGAACCGCTCGAAATCGCCTGCAAAATGAACGCCATCGTATTCGACAAGACCGGAACCCTCACCGAAGGGAAACCGAAAGTCACGGACATCATCAGTCTCAAAAAACAATCAGAATCCGAAATCCTCGCGATTGTTATGTCGCTCGAAAACAAATCCGAACACCCACTCGCAGAAGCTATCGTCAGATATGGTGAGGAAAACAGTGTAAAAAAATACCTCGTGGAGCATTTTACAGCAGTTCCAGGCAAAGGTGTGACGGGCAAAATCGCTGGAAAATCCTACTTCTTCGGAACGAGAAAGCTCATGACCGAAAACGGTATCGATATCAATGTTCTTTCCCACATCGAAAACCTAGAAAGCGAAGGAAAAACGGTTATGCTCTTGGCCGATGCTACAGGCCTCATTGGGCTCGTTGCGGTAGCCGACACCGTCAAATCCACTTCTCAAGACGCGATCGAGCGGCTCAAGAAACTCGGAATCAAGGTCTACATGATTACCGGTGATAATACCCGAACGGCGCAGGCCATCGGGAAACAGCTCGGAATAGAAAACATTCTCGCGGAAGTACTCCCGGAAAACAAAGCCCTCGAAGTAAAAAAACTCCAACAAGAAGGTCTTGTTGTTGCCATGGTTGGCGACGGTATCAACGACTCCCCTGCCCTCGTCCAAGCCGACCTCGGTATCGCTATGGGCAGCGGAGCTGACGTTGCAATGGAATCCGGACAGATGATTATCATGCGAAACGATTTGAACGACGTACTCACTGCCATCAAATTAAGCCGTGAAACCGTTGGGAAAATCAAACAGAATATGTTCTTCGCCCTCTTCTACAACGTCATGGGAATCCCCGTTGCCGCAGGCGTGCTCGCATCGGTCGGACTCACGCTCAAACCGGAACTCGCCGGTCTCGCGATGGCGCTTTCCTCCGTATCGGTCGTGACGAATTCGCTCCTGTTAAAGAATTTTCATCCGAAAAAGATGAATATTCTCTCAAAAATTGCTCCGGCTATCATGACGGTATTCTTCGTATTCCTATTCTGGGAATTCTCCCAATTCTCAGGCACTATCAGCGTAAGAACCGCATATACTGCCAGCAATCCAGCACTCGTCGGAGATATCAACGACTTCCTCGCACAGACTCCGAAAAAAATCGGATTCGACGGTGCCGGCTTCCCAAAAATGATGACCAGTTCCGCGACGCTTCCAAACGGAATAAAATTTCGCAGCGGAACCGCAGATTTCAGCGACGGAGGATTAGTACTCGGATATAATGAGGCTTCCATGATGATACAAGAAGGGCTCATCCCTGGGGTCGGAGCCGAGCTCACCGACTTTTTCGGAGTGCCGAAAGTCCGAATAACTGGGATTTTGGAACCGACCAATACCTATCTCGACGACATGCACATCGTCAGCATGGAAACTCTCGCCACCATGAAGCTCGGGGAAGATCTTCTCATTACGGAATCACCCCTTGGAGAATTGAGTTTCTATTACTTGTATAATGAATCGAACATTCCACAGCAATTTCGTTCCATAATCAATCCGAAAAAAACGGAGTTTACCATCGACGACGTAAAATACCTACCGGTCTATATCGGATACGATGATGCCGAAGAAATGCTTGACACCAAGGAAATTACACAGATTCATGACAAACTCATGGATGAGGACGGCAGCAATCTCATCGTCATGGGACTACCAAAAAAGACTTTTACCATGCTCGATATGATGCACTTTGTCCCAAAATCATTCGCACAGAACGTCGGAAAAAGGTAGAGAAAATACGTGGAACGGGAAGCTTGAAATAAATAGCTGAACATATAGGTTATTCATTATTTTCGTGGAGCATGAAATATTATTCATGCCAAAAAAAGAAAAAATCAATTAATTACTGTACCATTTTCCAAATTTCATTACAGTATAAAAAATATACATAGGGAACACTGGTATTTCATCGAATTGTGAGTCAAAAAAAATTAAAGAAAGAACGGTTTGACAGTATTTGCCGAGGTTCCCTAGTATGAGAAATATTTCAAAAAGCCATGTGAAATAAAATTTATATCTGAAAGAAGCCGATACGGGAAAATCCAATCAACGATTTGCACTACCAGCAGTTACTCTGATTGAATCCCGCATTGAAAGATGAAATTCAACGTCACGTTCAGGATGTGCTTTTCGAAGACGTGCAGGGATTATCCAAAGACGAGCTGTACGATAATATGGGGATTATTCCTCAGGAAGCCACAGAAAAAGCCAAACTGGAACTCATTGCAGAATTGGAAAAACTCGAGGAATATACCGGAGATTCGGAACACATTGTCGTGGTAGCGGATAGTTGTTTTACCAATGGAAAACTCCTTTTGCTGCTCAAAAATATATTAGGGTTGGAAAATTATGAAAAATTTGTAAAAGTCGTGGATATTGATTATGAATCAGAAGCAGATGATTCATATCTGGAAGACCAACTTGCAGTGAATCACAGTCTATTCATTTTAGGTGGAAGCCTATCCGATACGTATTCCATGCATGATTCTCACTATCGCTCGTCGCTTGCGAAAATGATACGGGAAACCACGGATGAATATTCCCAAAGATACCTGAACAAAAGAATTATCGGTATTTGTTTCGGGCAACAGTATCTCGCGAATATCATCGGAATTGCCAACAAGAATTCCGCGGGTATCATCGCTACCCTCAAATGACCCTCGCAATTCACGCCTTCAAACTGCGAAATTCAAGAATTGGAATACAATAGCCCAATTTATAAAAAAGTACTTTTCTGACTATCTAATGGATCGAAAAATACGAAATTTTCGAGCATTTTCACTCGTAGTGGCTATGTGAGTTTCGACCTGTTAAAAACTGAGTGGAATCTTGGAGTCGTGCCACTTATCACCGACAAAGCGACCGGGGGAATTATCGGATGGGGTACAAAAAACGGCCGTGCCTACTGTTTCCAATGACATCCGGAAGCTGACTTTAAAACGACGATTCGGGATATCGAAACTATTGCACCAGCCCTGAGTAATATCGAATCTGAACAAAAGAAATTCATTGCTAATTTCGACACATGAAACCATATCAAACGAGAAATCGGAGAAGCATTCTATGTCTATGCTATTTTGGCCTATATCAAAGATATCAATACCTATTACGAACAGATAATCGGCGAAAAACAATCAATTTCCACCGTCTCCTACAATGAAGCAATCACCCGATTGATTAAAACCGTATCAAATCGGGTCAATTTTATCATGGAAGAGAATGCACATTTGGAACATACAGAAATGGTTACAAAATGGATTGATGCTATCGATCAGGAAAAACGCCTCCACCTGCTCGACCGACTCGACTGGAAAGTGAACCGAAGTATCGAGGAAGTATCTGGAATACTCTGAATTCAATCGCTTGTGGAAGTCATACGGGAACATAAAAAAATGCAGCCTCCTGGGAACTATATTGTACGAGATCTTGGGGCTGGCGACGGAACGACACTCAAACAACTCTATAATAGCCTCAAACATCAGGATATTATCTATTACGGAACCGGAGATTATATTTATTTCGACCTCTTTTCTGCCATAAAAAACACCAAATATATCGAAACCATCCCCGAGGAACTCGTGATTTTGTTCGTAGAAAAAGTGGTAACTGAATTCAAAAAATGTCAGGAAGGAACCGCTATTGAAAGAATAAAAAAATCCATTTCAATTTGCCAATTCAATCGGGACGATACTATACATAATTCCTCCATGACGAACAAAAAAACACTCATGTTCGAAAGTGAAAACGATTATGCTCTCAGCCCAAAAATACGGGCAAATTTCGATGTATATCTCCGAGAACTCAACGAATTGAAATCGTTCGTGACAGAAAATATCTACTCATTGTTTTCCGGTTTTTTCCAAAAAATATATATTTCCAAATTCAACGATCTGAGTATTCCCGACGAAGTTATTTCTCAAATCGATTTCCAGTATTCCATCCGAGCGACTTCGCATGTGAACGGGCGAGAATATATGAAAATCATTTCCGATTATTTCTACAATTCCGCAAAATCCGGGAGTATTTTTATCGATAATGGAATTCACCAATCTTATACTTCCATCCCTCGTCTCAAAGAACTCCATGATGTGGCACTCGACATTATCGGAGGAGATTTCAAACTCATATATGATGCGGAAAAAAATTATTTCTGTTCGGTCATCATCACAAAAAATGTAGAATACCCCGATGAATTCTGGGAGAAACACCTCAATCCGAATTTCAAGCTCGTTTCTCTAAAAGAGGCATACCGTTCAACGTTTTTTCGACTCGAATATTTTATTCGGAATTTCATTATTTCGAATTTCAAAAACAGCATTGTTTTTTGGAATTTCAACACAAAAATCATCGGAACTCTGAAAATTATTATGAATGAATTGGAAAACAAGAATATTGAAAAAATCTTTGAGATTATTCTTGAACTCATCAATCATATTGCAGAAAATTTCCAAGACCGCGGTATAAAATATAACACCATAGACATTTCTGTATTAAAAGAATATATCCTGAACGAGGAAAACCTACAAAATATTTTGGAACAGGAAATATTCACTCCTGAATGGATGAATATAGATGCCAACCGGAATTATTAGAGTTTTTTCTATTCGATATCGTTGATCCAATCAACCAATTTTTCAAACGAAACCAGATCGAAATCATACATTTTTACCAACTCCTTCGCTTTTTCAATAGATTCCGGAGTGGCCCCCTTTTGTCCAATAGGAGCGAGAGTTTTCGCAATTTTCAAGGCCTGTGAACCAACTTTGTAAACTTCGGCAGCATTTTCGGGTTTGTCGGCATTCTTGATATAATCAATCATTCTTTGGTTGAATTTCCAATGAGAAAATATCATGGAACTGACTTCGGAAGTAGATTGTCCGAAAAGCATATCCTCTACTAAAGTAGTATCCTGATATTCTTCCACTGCGTCCTGAAAATTTTTCATCAGGTTTTTTTCAAGTATGATGATGGAAAAAATAATAATCCCCACCTCTTGCAAAAATGCGGCGAATTGGAGCTCATTCTTAATGCTACTGATTTTCGGATCAATCCATTTATCGATAATTTTGCTCTGGAGGGCCGAAGTGCCATTAAAGGTCTCCATATCGACGCCATAGGGTCAGAGATTTGGCTTGAGATAGCTTACAATGGCAGTACTAATGGCGATATTTGTCACCATGTTGAATCCAAACATTATGAGTGCCCGATCCAAATTTTCGATCTTTCCTCGAAATCCGTACATGGCAGAATTCGCAACTTTCATAATACTTGCGGTAACCAGTGCGTCATTGCTGAGTATCTTGAGTAATTCTTTATTGTCTGGTTCTCGAGAATTTTTGATTCTATTGACTTCGATAATAGTTTTGGGGAGCGGTGGAAGATTACGAATCTTATTCACAATAATTTCCTTCATATTCACTCCAACGGTCAACGATATATTCCTCATGGCCGTACCGACTCACTGCGAAATCCCATTCGTAATATTTTCCACTGGATGAGGTTCGGTCGTATCTTTTTCAAGAGATAGATCAAATGATATATTTTTATCGTCAATATTTGACATAATGTGGGATGACTAAGTTTCTATTTTGTTAGTTATAACGAATTAAATGGATTTTTCAATACGAGTTAGGAAACTTTAGAAAATGAGGAAATACGGCACAGGAAATACGGCACATTTTTTGTCCCGATTTGGAATATATGATACAGTGTGCCCATGCCACAACTCCAAAATGACATATATACCCCCATGGAATCTCATGAAGCCTATACGAATGAGGCTATTTTTGAGAAGCTCGTAGAGCTCGGCTGGCAAAATCGGCACGAGGGCTTGCAGAAACTCGGGAATGGGGCAAAGGCAACCGTATATCGTATTTCCAAGCCGGATATGGTAGTACGGATTCCCAACGAAACCAACTCCGAAGAAGAGCTCCATAGTGAAAAAAACCGCCATGAATCCTTTTTTTATGGATTGGAAATGGGGAAAATGCTCGGGAAAGTTCCGGAACACATTTCTATACCGTTCATTTGGAATGACCATTTCGTCAATAGCAGTCTGCCAGAATGAGTGGTAATCATGGAACATATCCGTGGAAAAACGCTCCTTTTTTACAAAATTTGCGAAATCCTTCTCAAATCTGGAAGCATTGCTAAAGAATCAGAATTGAATGGTTTTACCGACAAGGAATTACTGCGGAAATACCCGGAAATGGAAAAAAAATTGAACGTGTACGATTACAAAAACGCGCTTTGCGACATTTTAGGAGCATCAGAAAAGGAAAATTTCGATACAGCAGTACAATTTCTGAAATCTCATGGTTTATCGCATGAGGATATCCATCTGTGAAATATTATGATCCAAAAGGATGAAACTACAGGAAATCTCATAAGGATCTATCTCATCGACTTCTGAAATTCTATCATTACGTCAAAATCTCACTCGACCGTATACGAAGGAAGAAAAATCTATCAAGAAAATCTCGCAAATTCCACTAAAACTATCGAATTCATCTCATAATATGGCTAATATCCTCTCGCACAATATGCAACGAGCCATGGGTTTGAACGGATACCAAATGCTCCGACAATACAATTATACGGTATTTTCCAGTAATATACCCGAAAGAATTATTTTGGAAGTACAATCTATTGTCAAACAGTTTATCAAGAATCCCCGGCTGGAGTACGATTTTAGAGCGGCCGAAAGTATCGCACTAGACGGGGGATATTATATCATCTGACCCTATCACAAAGCTGCTGCCAGAAAATTCGAAGTACCGGAAGAAGTTATGACTCACATACGGAAATATGCCGAATCCCAAGACCGTGGAAATCATAAAGTATTGCTCGTTGTATCAACAAATACTGAATTTTTAAATATAACACGAAGCGGCGTGCGTAAAAAGGTTGATGGAATCGTTACGAACGATACGGGGTCAACGGAGGAAAGTTCTCCTGTAGGTTCCGGGGATGAAATCCGAAGTTAATTTCGAGTACCGCCGTGAGACGTGCACTAGTACGTTGAACCAGGAAAGGAAAAAATGACAAGGAGTTCGCGTTTTAGCGGGGTTTCCCCCACCTAGTTCGTTTGGACGTGATGCTCGGTATTATACGTTTTCCCATCGTCCATAACAAGATTTCCTTCTTCAGTGATTTCCATGACCATCGCGTGTGTCAAAGGTTTTCCCAAATGTATCGTTCCGCTATCACGATACACTTGAACAACACGTCCGGCTTTGACAGTCAGGAGGTTTTTGTATGGTTCATGGCAAGATTCCATCGACAAGCACTCCAGTATATTATACCGGAGCCGTCGGTACAAATCTCCCCAATCATCCGGCTTCATACCGAGACTTGTAGGAGATTTATAGATATATTTAACTAATTCATCATTTTCCGGTAACTCTGGAGCAAAATCAGTATTAATTCCGACACCAATACGCATTGCTATACCATCTGCTGTATTGCAAGTCTGTATGAGATGTCCTGCAACTTTCCCTTGATGGTACAAAAAATGAAAAGGATAATGAATAGTAATTCCTTCTATTTTCAAATACGATTCAAGTGTCCGAGCAATGCCTACGGATATTTTTTCCTGAAGTGAAAAACTTTCTTTCGGAGACCAAACACGCCGGTCAATCTGTAAAAAAATATTCGCGTTGAAATTTGTTTTTTCATCCTGCATGTTCACCCAACGGCGGTTTCCACTCCCCCAAGGGGCAGAAAGTCAGGTACAGATGATACCGAGTGTCTGCAGGCCTACTGACTTTCGGAACGCATCGATTTCCGAAAGATCATAGGAACGAAGAGATCTTCTTTCCGATAAAAACATAAGCCCATTACTTCCATCATCAAATTTCCCTTCAAAAGATTCAACCACATCAGTTTTGCAAAAGTTTAAAATCTTTCCTTTGTTTTTTACACTGGAAAATCCGTAACGGGGTGGGAGATCCGTCAATTCACTATACAATCTCATCTATCGGTTTGATTACAAAAATTGACTGCCCTCGGCCAATCTGTTGGTTAGCTTCGACCAAAACACGGGTCACCAAGTATGTTACTCCGTCCGAAAACGGCACAACGTCTCCGGTGCTGTCCTTGAAATAGAACGTTTCTCCACGGAGCATTTCCGGAGTTATCTGGGTATTGTTTTTGGCGAGCACGAGTTCGAACAGTCGACCTATGGGTTTTCCGTCGTGATCGGTAACTATCTCTCCTGCAATAGTCATGCCCGTTTCCGGAGCTCGAGAAACTTTGGTCGCTTGGTTAGTACGAATCACCAATTCTCCTGGAGCGAGAATAACAATGTCTTCCTTGATGGCAGAAATATATTCCACCTTTCCTGTGAACGGAGTCAGGTTGTCAAAAAACTCGGCAGGTTTTTTATCGAGGGTATCAATCCGAAGACCAAATTCCTGAAAATCGGTACTATTGAGTATTCGGAGTGCGAGTTCCTTATTTGTTGGAATTCCATTGATTTCAAGGGCACTAAGGGCGACGATAGCATTCTTGATTGTCTCTTTACGATTCTTTCCAGATACAATGAGCTGACCAATCATCGAATCATACTTGGACGTATGGTTTTTTCCTTTCGTTTTTCGGGAAAGAAAGGTTTCAAACCGGGTAACTTTTTTGAGGGATTTTGGCAACAGAAGGGACCAACTCGTAATGGCTGCCATTTCTTTTCCAGTAAAATTCTGAGTCGGATCCTCGGCACAAATTCGGATTTCGAGGGCATGTCCATTATGTTTTTCGAGGTTTTTCTGGAGCTTTTCACCTTCCTCCATGATTTTGTGCGATTTCCCGGAAGCCAGAAGGAATTGGAGTGCTACAAGATTCATTCGATTATCATGTGCTTCTTGAACCAATCGTTCCGTAATGGTGTGTTCCACCTGGATGCGAGTGTTCATTTCCATGAACGTAAATTTCTGAGCATCAGGATCGTAGAGAAACTCGAACGTTCCAGCCCCGACGTATCCGATAGCCTTGGCGACGGAACTACAGAGAGACTGGAGTTCCTGGGTAAGAACGGTTGGAATCCCCAAATCACCGGTTTCCTCGATGAATTTTTGCCGTTTCCGCTGGGTAGTACAATCACGAACCCCGAGCGGTACGCATTGCCCGGAGATATCGCTAAAAATCTGCACTTCAATATGACGTTGATTTTCCAATGCTTTCTCAATATACATCGAGGAATTCCCAAAATTTATTAGGGCTTCTTCAGACATAAGTTCGAAACTGTTTTTCAAATCTTCCACGTTGTAGATCTTGCGAATTCATTTTCCCCCACCCCCGTATACTGCTTTAATCATTATTGGAAAACCAATTTCCTCAGCAACTTGGATGGCAACTTCTTCGCTATGAACGATTCCATCGTTTCCCAGGATATCATCAGAACCCCTCGCTGGGGCAAAGTCATCTCTATTTGGTATATCCATACCACCTAATACTTCCTTAAAGGTTGTTCGGGCTT
Organism: Patescibacteria group bacterium; assembly: GCA_036171455.1. Taxonomy (GTDB): domain Bacteria; phylum Patescibacteriota; class Gracilibacteria; order BD1-5; family UBA2023; genus CAIVSN01. The sequence goes on along the minus strand of JAVHRB010000011.1, from coordinate 5,409 downwards.
TGATTTTGTCTCCCATGCGTTCGACGTTTTCTGAGCTTGGTCCAATAACAACAATGCCATGCGTCTCACAGAGTGCAATAAAATCATCCCGTTCAGAATAGAATCCATATCCGAGATATACCGCGTCACACCCAGAATCCTTGATGGAACGGATAATCGCGTGTCCATTCATCATATAGTCGTTGATCCACAATCCTTTTCCACTCTCGGTGGCTTCAGTGACGTACGGCAGGTTCTTGTCGGCATCGGTGAACATCATCCGGTAGTCAATTTTCATTTTTTTCATGGCCTGCATCGCTTTGTTAGCAATAATGCCACGATTCAGGACGGCAACCCGTTGGAATGGGTGAAACAGGGCATTTTTATCCTTAGAAACCCGTTCCACGCTCAAAAATGGCCCCGTTACCGGTTGTACTTCCGCATGAAGAATTTTTCTCAGGTATTCTGCCAAGGTTATAGTCGGTTCTACAATATCTTCCAAACCAGATTTTTTGAGCATTTCATAAATTTCGGTGGCCTGCTCCGCCGGAAGAAAAGGATTTTTAACAACTGCGTGAACCACTCACTTTCCTACCTGCAAATCGGCAATCGTGGATTCGAGCGGGAGAAGTTCGAGCGTCACAATACGTCCAGCGAATGGAATTTCAGAAAGTCCAATCGGAACGACGACTACCCCGGGAGCCTGAGCAAAAGAAGCTGCCGTACCTCCGGTACAAATCCCAAACGGAACGGAGAAAATGCGACAATGCGACAATCCCTTGGTTTTTTCAAAATATCGGGCAATGGTAAAATTTATAGCCGTCATGGACGATACCGATTCTGGCCCAGCATCGACAAACATTCCCGCGGATTGAAGGAACATAATAACCGGTATTTTCCGTTCCGCCGACTGTTCAATGAGCCGAATAATATTTGAGGCTGCCGCGGCATCGATGGCCCCACCCTCAATAGAAAAATTCAACATGATAACCCCAAAAAGTCCAGTAACGTCTTTCATACGCCCAAAACCAGTACTCACCGCTGAATTCGGACTTTTTCACAATTTTTCCGCATCCTGCATGACAGAAATTCTGGCCCGTTTGAAATTGAGATAACTTGATTCGAAACTCTCGAAAAATTTTCGTTCCATTTCGGCACTTCCAATCTTGCGGAAAATGGCGGTACGAACCTGTTCGTAATACCGGATTAGCTCATATTGGGCCTTCTGATAAAAATCGATGTGAAGTACCTCATTTGAAAGAAGACTCGGATGATACTCTTTCGCAAGGGAAGCTTCACAAAATTTATCGAGCAATAGGAGTGCCAGTGGAACAATAGTATCAGGCAAGTTATAATGTACGTTTTTGAATTCCCTTGTCAGTTTAACTAACTCGTCAAGTCGGCAATCCAACATGGATCGGAGCCACTGGAACCGGTGCTGTTTCCATGCAGCATAATCCATGTACACATAGCGCGGCGCCGAAGCATCAAAAATGATCCGAAGAAAGGTATCAATATGGTATTTTTCATAATGTAACCCCTTATCCTTTGAGATTACGGAATCATCAGTTTTGCCGTGTACTGAGAAAAAACGATCGTAATGGAGTGGATCTATGAGAATACTCAGCGTCTCAAACAAAAACTGATAATTGTACAATTCACTTTTCAAAAACCCGATAGTATTATTCCGTTCTTTTACCGGAACAATAAAAGAATAATCCCCCATCTTACTCACATACTTGAGTAAGGTTTCTGCCGCTGCAACAACGTTGAATTTGGTAAGGTCGCCCCGCTCGAACGCATGTATAAAAAATCCGAGAATATTCCCTCGGAGGTGATCGAAATCCGCGACCAAATGCCGATCTTTATCCAAAAGTGTACGGACAAAATCCAGAGAAACGGTCCCATTCTCATATCGTTTTCCGAACTCAAGTGAAGTTGAAATTTTCTCTATGTTTTTGGTACGGTCCGTGAGCATACCAGCAGTTTTTGCTCGCTGAGAAAGCTCACGTAAAAACCGATAAGAAGCTGCAGTATCTCCTTCGACTAGCTGTTCCCCAAATTTCACCTGCTTTTCGATATGAGCAAAGCTCGTTTCAAACATTTTCACGAGGTCTTGCCCCATTTTATCTGAACCGAGGTTCAAATCTCCCATATTTTTACTCACCGACAGATTGGAGACTGCGTCCACTACCCCGTTTTTCGAGAGATGGAACGCATCCACTTCGAGCATCCAAGCAATTTCTTTGGGAGAATGAACTCATTTTATAATAGCCGCATGACCAATGGGATGAATCGTGGAAAAATATGATTGAGCCAACGCCACTCGAAAATCAGAACCAAAAAATACTTCTGCTCCTCCGGATCCACCTTCTCCTGCTAGTACCGTCAGACTCGGCTTGCTCAAGGTACTCACGGTCGTAATAAGCTCAGACATGCAAGCTGCCTGGTGTGTCGCGTTAGCGCGCGCTCCCGAATCGGCTCCTGGTGTGTCCACCCAGTATATGACTCGGTCGAATTCCCCGGATTTTAGGATTTCGATGACGCTTCGGTGGTCTTCCGTGGTCGCCCGTCCCCCAGAATGGTTCTTATCATGTCCAACGAACAGATATAAAACGTTATTGATTTTGAATTTTCCAATACATATTGCTCCACTATGGAGTATTTTTCCATGAAACACTTCTTCGATAATAGATTCAGTGGTCCATTTCTTCTCTATACTGTTCTGATAGGTGACAAATTCATTATAGTAAACATCAAGAAAATTCTGTCCATATCGTTTGGGGTACGATTCGATTTCCAAAATTCTCTTTTTAATGTCGCTATCGTCGAGAAAAAACGGAGAATCCAGCCCCACATTTTGTAATTTCCCAAACTCAAGAATCGAGGCAATTCTCCAAGCATATGTCGCGCAAGTAGGATGTCTCACAACATTCGACAAGAGGAGTGGTACCGCCCGTTCGCGAGTAAAATCCCTGAGGGCTCCAGAACGATAAGCACGCAAATCCAAAACCGAATTGGGGGTCGGAGAAAACGGATTAGAAAATTTTGGGAGCTGGGACATATTCAATAGAAATTACAAAAACTTTTCTAAAAATTAATTTTTACGCATAGTTTTATTAAAAGTCAAATAGGTTTTTGTATTAAAATTCATAGTAAAAGAGAAAGGTAGGATGTCAATGGAGAAAAATATGAAAAATGCTGAAAAAAATCAATAAATTGACATAATTTGTAAATTTGTCATTATACAGAACATGAGCCTAGGAAATACCATTCGATCGTATCTCAGAAATATGGACATTACGAATATGGTTGATCGTGTTCATATGAATGTACCGCTCTTTCATACCTCAATAGGAAAATACCATCTCATTCAGGATTGCCATACTGTAGTCAGTGAAATGATACAAGACCGAGTCGAAGGAATTCTCCTCCTAGAACGGACCGGAAGAATTTTCCTACCAATACTTCGGGCAATATATCGAAAAAAAGGACTTCCGTTCCCTATTTGGAGAACATTCGATCCGGGACCAAACCCTTACGGACATTCTCTCGAAAATAACCAGAATCTAGAACTCATCCGAAAAAATTTCGAGAAAATAGGGAAAATAGGGGTATTCGACGAATATATGGTTTCCGGAATCCGACTCAAAAACACCGTTCTACAACTGTCAAAAGAACTACAGCATCCGGTTCATGGATATGTACTCCAAAACCAGCATGGTTCAGAAAATCCAGATATTCGATTGGACGTATTTTCTGCAGGAAGCAAACGTTCATGAGAATACCTGGAAATCCGAAATTCGTTTACGGATTACATTTTCCGGGAAGAAGAACCGATGCGGTTCAAATCGAGTAGGATATCGATTCCGGTTTATCGGAGAATACTTCATGGAATTCTAAAGGAAATCGAAAAAACGGATTTCCATACTTAAATCAAACGCTTCCTATCCTACACCGAACCAGTTCAAAAACAAACCGCTCAAAAATACGACCATTGGTCGAATCGGTAGAATAGTCAAATGAAACTGAGATTCCAAAAGCAAAGCTATAAATAATGCTATCGTTCCGTATCGGTAGATATTTTCATAATTTGGATGGTTCATGTACTGACTTAAAAAAACATGAGAACCATCGAGCGGTGGAATAGGCAACAAATTAAAAACAAATAGCCCCCAATTAATGAAAATCCCATAGGAGAGCATATCAATGAGAAATCGGTACTTATCAAAACTTGCCGATGAAACATGAGTCAGTAAAAAAGCAAAAATTCAAGATAATAATATTGCTAAAAACGCATTGGATATAGGTCCAGCCAATGCAATTTTAATTGCGTCTGAGGATTTCTTGATACGATTTTTGTCAAACACAACCGGTTTTGCCCATCAGAATCCGGCAAATACGATAAATAGAAATCCCAAAGGATCAATATGTTTGAGTGGATTGAGCGATAACCGGCCCATATCTTTGGCAGTCCGATCCCCGCAGAGGTAGGCTACGTAGGCATGGGAAAATTCATGAACTGTCAGTCCAATGATGATACCTGGGAGAGTTTGGAGGAGAGTGATGAGGGAGAAGTTGAACATAAACTAAGGTAGTGCTGGGTTTTCATATTAAAATCCAGCAATTTTTGCCTGCTGTTTGATTTCAGTGTCAGATAGAGCACGGTTATAGATTTTTATGTCATCTATGATTCAATGAAAAATATTAGTATTTGAATTTCTTGCTCATAAAAATAATTTTCAGTCTGAATTCCAAAGCGTTTTATCTTTAAACATTGATTCATAAATTTCAATTCAATCTATATATGATCTATAAATTCAATTCTTGAAAGTTGAAACTATATAATAATTCGTTTTAAGATTTTTTATCTTTGATATATATATGTCTCTTTCATATGTAAATGGAGTATAAGTTCAACTTGCTGTTATCGCTAAATGTGTTTGGAAAAAATTAGAATCAATAAATCATGTATTTGTTTTTACTAAAATAGTTCAATCAATTATAGCGTTACTAGAAGTAAAATTATAAAATCCCTTTAATGATCTTCATAATACAAATCTATAAGGCTCTGTTTTGTCACATCAAATCACACAACTTTTAGATAAAATATCCATATCTCATCAATCCATGATATCATTAATTGAATTTAATTTAACTATTGCTGAAAAAGAAAATATATCTTTTAAATCCAAAGTATTATTATCCAGAACTTCAAAAAAATTTTTACTTCCACTGTTAAACATAGTAGCTCTTCATATTAGGCCAGTACTTCCTCAAATAACAACACCTCCACTAGATGTCCCATCATTCCCATTCCCACTCAAATCTTTGAGCTTATCCCCCAGTCAACATACTCCACCACTTCCGGTACATGTCTCCATATCCCAATATCCTACGAGTCATGAGTCAACCGTTTTGAGATCGAGT
>JAVHRB010000010.1:0-21741 GCA_036171455.1 Patescibacteria group bacterium | reverse complement strand
GTTTCGTGATGAACGGGAGCGTGACGAATAGTTTTGAAGCAACGAGTGGGACGTGTATATCCAAAAAGAATCTCTCTCTTAAAACTAACGACCCAAGGCTCGTGGGGTATTGGGATATGGAAACACCCACTTCTACGGGGTTATTAATGGATTTAAGCGGAAATGGGAACGATGGAACCTTGACTGGTGGGATGACATATGCAACGGCATTAACGGGTGGAATACTTGGAAAGGGATTAAGTTTCGACGGGTTAAACACAAATATCGTTATACCAGACAGTATGAATATTATCCCAACCTGATCATACACTATGCAATTATACGCAAAGAAAATCGGATTATGATCTGTTGGAGACCGATGAATCATGCTCAGTAAAAACAGTAATTATCTGGATGTATGCTATCAAAAACAAATTCTATTTAGTACATTTTGATCATGAGCTCAGTTACTGGTAACTGGTTGAAATTGCCCGAATCTCGGAGAATGGCACATGTATACGGCTACATATAATGGTTCCGTCGCAATACTATACGATAATTGAATTCAAGTTGGAAGTAAAAACGTCAGTTTAATTACAGATTCGTCAGGTTCGTTAACTATCTGAAAATACGATTGAGGATGATATTATTTCAATGGAATTATCGATGATATACTAATCTATAATGGAGCACTATCAGAAACGGAAGTCAGACAACATGCAAAAATAGCAGGGTTCTAAATTCATTTATATTTTATCTTATGCAAGGAATAAAAAATAAACTCCAATCCAGAAAACTCCTCCACGGATTCACCCTTGTAGAGCTAATCGTCGTTATCACTATACTTGCGATTTTGGGTACCATTGGATTCATTTCCATACAGGGATATTCCAGTTCCGCCCGAGACGCCTCCCGTATCTCTAACCTTACGAATCTGAAAAAGTGACTGGATATCGTTCGAGTAACGGGTGATACCTTTCCCCTGCCGGAAAATTACGTAAGCATTATGGCTTCGGGAAGTATCGTAGGATACCAGGGATTTGCGAAGGATACGGTGGGACGAATTGCAAAACTGTCACCCGGGGCAACGATAGACCCCCTCGATCCGAGTATGTTCATCACCTATGCTACCAATGCGAACCAAAGTCGGATGCAGGCGATGGCATTTTTGGAAAACGGAAATTTCGCGACGGCTTTTGAGGGAATAATTTCTAGCGCGCATGCAGGAGCAGGTTCAAACTATACTCAAAGATATGTCATAAATATCGGCGATAACGTTGGAATCCTCATCGAGAATACCGGTAGTAATATCAATCGGCCCATTCAAGAAAAGTACGTTGCGGGAAGCTTTACCGGAATAGATCTCGCAGCTACGACTACCAGTTCCGGTTATACGATGGTATTCTCCAAAAGCGATACAACGGCATCCGCGACAACCAGTGGCACCAGCGCGTATACCGGATCCCTTTTTACGTTCGTGTACAACAAAAATGCAGATCTTATGAAAGATAAATCCCTGGCAAGCTTGGATTCTACGCTCGTAGCCTATTGGGATATGGAAACTCTCACGGGTACGTTACTCAAGGATTTGAGCGGAAATGGAAATAACGGGACCTGTTACAACGGCAGCGGAAACGTTGTGAATTGCGGAACTACTGGACTCTGACCTCAAATTGTAGATGGGATTGGGAAAAGCGGGAAAGCAATGTTTTTTGATGGAGTGGACGATTTCATAGGAACGAACCTTGATATGAGCTGGAATCAAACAAATAATGTTACCATTCAAATTCTCTTGCGACCAAATTCAATCAACGGTTCAACCAAAGGAATACTCGGAAAAGAAAATCCAAATTGGGAATGGTCATTTTACCAATCTTCTGTGAACACTTGCCTGGTATATTGGAATACTGGTGGGGGGCACACCAATGTTATGGATAACTGCTGGTATTTGAGTGCATCTCCAAGCAAAGACTCTTTACTTACATATACTTGGGATATGAGTACGAGTAGATTCTATCTCAATAACCAGCTTGTTACCACTCACGTCGCAACTAATCCGACTATTAACCAAGATCGGACGAATGGTCTCCAGATTGGGGGGCACATTTATACGTGGGGGGATTCGTATTTCAATGGGATTATCGATGAAATTCGCATCTACAAACGTACCTTGTCTCAATATGAAGTACAACAACAAGCAAAGGCATTATGATACTAATTTCTTTTTTTCAGAAAAATTCTATGAAATATATGAAATCCAAAGATAGTCCTATCCGATACCATAAATAAAGAATCCATAATAGAAAAACATTCAGCACATTTTTGTATTGAGCTCTCAAATTTACTCCATAAAACCGTTTCTCTGATAATCCACCATCTCCCGATACACGGAAGACGATTTATAAAGCTCAGTGTGCGAACCAGATCCAAGGACTTTACCGTCATTCAAAAGGTAAATCCGTTCAGCTCGTTTGATGGTCGAAAGTCGATGGGCAATAATCACGCTCGTGCGGCCTTTCATTAGTTTTTCCAAGCCTTCTGACACGAGTTTTTCGGTCTTAGAATCGAGTGCAGACGTAGCTTCGTCGAGAATAAGGATTTCTGGATCTGCGAGCATGGCTCGGGCAATAGCGATTCGTTGTTTTTCCCCGCCCGAGAGCTTGAGTCCACGTTCTCCGACAACTGTTTCAAAACCTTCAGGAAGGGATTCCACGAAATCAAGAATGTTCGCGTCGTGGCAGGCTTGCCGTATTTGATTCAATGTAAGCCCATCCCGAACGAATTCCAAATTGGCCCGCAGTGTATCGTTAAACAGGGTCGTATCCTGAAAAACCGCGGCAAATTTGGAGCGGTATTCCCGAAGAGAAAATTCTTGGATGGAAACCCCATCAACGGTTATTGTGCCAGAATTCGGCTGGTAAAATCTCGCGATGAGATTGGCAATGGTGGATTTCCCGGATCCGGTATGACCGACCAGTGCGACTTTTTCCCCTCTTTTGAGTATCAAATCAATGCCCTTGATAACTTCCCGGGTGGAATTTTCATAGGTGAACGATACATTCTCGAAGCGAAATTCCGCATATTTTTTCGGGAATTTCAGTTTTCCTCCGTCATACTCGTCTGGTAGGTCCAGTATCTGTTGGTATTTGAAATAATCCGCAGCGTAGCGGACGAATTCCCGATACAGGCTTTCGAGTTGGAGAAACGGCGCTGCAAGCTTATTCGCGATGGTGAGAAACAGAATAATATCTCCAAGCCCGATCCATCCCTTGGAATAAAAATACAATGAAGCTGCGAGCACGAACAGACTCAAAAACAGGTTGATTCCCTGAGAAAAAGCTCCCAAAAACGACCATACAAAACCAAGTCGAATTTGAGCTCGTGTGGCAGATAGAACAACATCGCGATTGAGTTTTTCGATATGATCTATCCGATGGAACATTTTCACGACCAAAATATTCGTAATACTATCACCAATAAACGAGTACACACGGTCCCAAAGTTTACTTACTTCTCGTTGCAATATATGGGCCCGGTTACCGAAATATATAGGACCAACGAGAAGAAACGGAATAATCAGCAAAAGTGTGAGCGTGAGTCTCCAATTCATCCAAAACACCAATCCCATATATCCTATGAGGAGCAGGAGCGACTTGGGAACTTCAAGGATAAGTTTCTCGGTCAAATAGTATGATGCATCCATACCACGATTGAAAAATTTCATTTTTTCAGAATTGTTGACATCGAGGTGAAAACCGTATTCCTTACGCAGGAATGATCGCATACCAGTACTGATTACGTTCATCCAATGAAGCATCAGATACTTGTGGGAATAATAATCACGGATCAACTCTATGAAAATTGAGAGTACAACGGATCCACCCCACCAAGCCACAATTGGAAATATCACAACTATTGACTGCTCAGCAGATTGAGTACCAGCAAGGCTGTCTACGAGAAGCTTGTACACGTAGGGCTCCACCAGTTGTGCTCCCACTACCGTGATAGTTGCCGGAACTACCCACCAGATTTTCGGGAAAACTGGTGAAAATTCCGCGAGCATCGAGCGGATAAGCGAAGATATGGAACGTGGAAGATCCATGAATTTGGTTACGAAATTTTTCCGATGCTTCTCCCCTGTTCCGTGGCAAGCGATTCCCCGTTTTCCTTGAGCGCCAATTGGCCGCACGCGGCGTCGATGTCATCGCCCATCGTATGTCGGACCGTAGACGGCACCCCGACTTTTTCCAACTCGTGTTGGAATTTGGCAATGATGAGTTTGGAGGTCGGCAACATTCCGTCCCCCATGATGCCTTCTCCCGGATTGTATGGGATAAAGTTCACGTGCGCCATGCGATCCTTGAGGAGCGTTGCGAGTTCTCTCGCGTATTCAATACGGTCGGTAATCCCGGAAATCATAATGTATTCGTAGAAAATCCGCTTGTTCGTCTTCTCGACGTACCGATCCAGGGATTCCATGAGTTTGTCAATCGGATAGGTATTTTCTACTGGCATGATGCGTCAGCGAGCGATATCGTTGGGAGCATGGAGGGATACTGCGAGAGACACCTGAGGGAAATCATCGGAAAACCTGTCGATTCCGGGAATGATTCCGCAAGTGGAAACCGTCACTCGCCGGACGGAAATATCAAGCTTTTTCTGAGCAGTTATGGATTCAATGGAACGCTTGAGATTTTCATAGTTGAGAAATGGTTCCCCCATGCCCATATAGACGATATTCCGGAGCTTTCTTCCTTCTTTGTCGAGCGTATCCGCCGCGTACATGACCTGTTCCACGATTTCGGAGAAGTCGAGGTTCCGAATGAGTCCGAGCTTACCAGTCGCACAAAAAACGCAAGCCATCGGGCAGCCTGCTTGGGAACTCACACAAAGGGTATTTCGCCCAGAAAGATGCCGCATGATAACGGCTTCAATCATTTTATCGTCGTGCGTTTTGAACAAAAATTTAGTAGTCTGTCCGTCTTCCGAAGTGGTACTGGAATGTACACGAAGAGACATATAATGGCAATTCTGCACAAGGATTTCTCGTATTTCCTTTGGGAGGGTCTCAATTTTGGAAAAATCCGTGATGAAATTCTTATAAATAGCGTTCTCTATCTGAGCATAGCGAAAAGACTTGTGACCATGAGCCAAAAGGAGTTCCTTGATACGAATTTCATCGTGAATCGAAAATGTTGGAGTAGACAAAAATTAAAATGATAAAAGCAAAATTGCGGTAAGGATACCGATACAACTCCCAATGAACGCTTCTCGTGGCAAATGCCCAATAGATTCGTTAAATTGCCAATCTCCATGTTGGTCTTGAGCGAGGGTATTGAGCGCCTTGGCATGCTGTCCTGCCTCAAAACGCACATTGAGCGCATCATAAATAATAATGCACGCAAACACCAGACAAACGAGAAAAATATCACTGGATACCCCCCATTTGATTCCCATCGCGGTCGTGAGAGAAGTGACGAGTGAAGAATGTACGGAAGGCATTCCACCAGATCCGAACATGTTTTTCACGTTAAATTTCTTGTGATGAGCAAGAACGATTCCCTTTATCGCGACCGAGGAAAAAAACGCGATGACCGGAATGAAGTAGAGGTGATTCCAGAAAAAAGTCATATTACGCTATGGAAACGATAGTAAATTCAAAAGATCCAGCTTTGGATTTTCCTCGGGCTATTTCTCCGACTTCTTTTCCAATCAACGATGCTCCGATGGGAGATTCATTGGAAATTTTATTTTCAAAAATATCGGTTTCTGTAGGTCCGACGATACGATACGTAATCGTATCTCCTTCTTCATTCTTGATAGCAACGGTATTCCCAATACTTACCACTTTGTTTTTCCGGGTCATTTTCTTTTCATCGACCAAGTCGTAATTCTTGAGAATTTCTTCGAGTTCGATAATGCGAAGTTCCAAATGGGCCTGTTCATTACGAGCATCCTCATATTCGGAGTTTTCTGAAAGGTCACCAAAACTAATAGCTTCTTTGAGTTTTTCCGCAACCTCGAGACGTTTCGTCTCTTTGAGTAATTTGAGTTCTGCTTGGATTTCCGTAAGACCAGATTGGGTCAGGAGGGTTTTCTTTGCCATGTTATTTATGGGTTAGTAATTTTTTGAGTCGGGGGTAAAAAGCTTTCGAGATTTCGAACCCGTAGGCTTTCCCATCGATAGAAGTCACAAATCGAATGGTAGTATCTTTGGTATTCGTCGGATTTAAAAAGAATGAAGTTTCGAAAAACGAATCGGTTTCCTTTACGCCGTATACATTACTGGCAAGTTTCAGGTTTGCAAGAATTACCGAGTAAGAATCTGCAAATGCGTAAATATTCATCTTATTCTTGTCATCTCGATAGGTCGTATAATCGAGGTTGGAGTAGATTTTAATATCGAAAATCCCCTTATTGTCGACTTTTTTAACGAAGACATCCGGCATGAGTTTCGCTTGGAGCGGAATACTGAGAGGATATTCTTTGGGTTTCGATTTTTCCGTGGAAGTTATGGTCGTAGGAATAGAAGCACCAGTTCCGAATTTCACCGGAGTGCCAGTTCCCGTATTTGCAACAGTAACAGTTGAACGAATACTTCCTGTCTGGATAGCATTGATTCCAATCGTCAATTTGTCTATGGTATCCTGGAGTTTCGCGATGTCTTCCTGGTAGGCCGGATTGGTGGGAGTGGCGGTTACCATTTCCGTTTTTGGGTGCGCTCCGACGACTTCTTGGATTTTGAGTTTGTAGGCAGGAGAAACAAAAATCCCTACCACATTGACGAGAAACGCCAGAACCAGAACCGAGAGCGTTATAGCAACCGCTTTCATGCTTATTTTTTAGGTTTTACGCTTCAGAATCCCAATTCCACCGGAGTATCTCGACCCAAGAGATTAATATTGATCTTGAGTGTTCCTTTCCCTTCACTGATTTCCGTAACGAATCCTTCACTTCCTTCGAATGGAGAAACGAGGATAGTCACTTCATCGCCGACTTTGATATTGGTCGTATATTTTTCGCTCCGGTCGGAGAGAACTCCTTTAAGCTGTTCCAGTTCTTCACCCTTGACTGGGACAGGAACCGTACCGGCTCCGAGGAATCCAGTTACGTTCGGAGTATTCCGAACGATATACCAACTTTCGTTGGTAACGAGCATTTTCACGAGAATGTATCCGGGAAAAATATTCTTTTTCTTTGCGACTTTTTTTCCACCAGCCCGTACGGATACGGTATCGTGGGTAGGTACGAATACATCGAGGACAAAATTTTCGAGTCCGAATGCCTGCCGTCGCTGCATGAGCGATTGTCGGACGTTTTCTTCGGTTCCGGAGATAACCCGGATTACGTACCATTCGCCTCCTTCATTGGTTAAGCTGTCGAACATGGTAAATTATTTTTTAGGAGTAGCAGGACCGCTGGTAACGGCGGAACCGGTAGAAGTAACAGATCCGGAAGCCGTGGTTTTCGGCTGGTTCAGATTGAGATTTTTCAAGATATCTTCCGTCGGAGTATCGCTCGTCACGGCGGTACTCACATCGTGAGGAGTAATTTTTCGGATTTCAAACATCCCTTTGGAGATGAAAGTTGCGAAAGTAAAAAGTACGACGGTGGAAACTCCTATCATGATGGTCACAATAGTAAAATATTTCCGAGTTTCTGCTTCCGTCGGCCACACCACGTGATCGATTTCTCGGAGGGCAGCTTTGATGAATGAAATCATTGTGGACACACATTAATAATAAGGCTTCCGTCAAGTTGCCCGGAGAGTATAAAGAGACCAGGAGGAGAGTCAAAAGAAAAAAAGGGGGATTAAGAAATCCACTGTCTCACATACTTCCCCACATCGAATTTCCGCTCACATCCGTTGCGGTTCATATACCGAATTTTCCCGTATATCGGGCGCTCGAACCACGCACGATCATGCACTCCACAAATGGACCACATGACTCCCGTAAATCCGTTCGGATCCCATCCGTCCAACTCATATCGATCGTTGAGGTAGAGAGCAATAGATATGGCTATTTCTGGATTTTCGGTCCATTCGAGAATTTTTTTTGCCCAGTACATGCGGAGAAACCCATGCATTTTCCCGGTTTTTACCATCTGTATTTGAGCAGCATTCCAGAGGGAATCATGGGTTTTTGCCTGCTCAAATTGTTCGCGGGAATACACGTATTCGCGCGGATCATCCCAGTGAGCTTCGAGTGTTTCCCGAGCCCAATTCCATGCGCCGTCAAACCGATCATATGCCGGAGAATACCAGCAGAAATTGTCAGCGACTTCCCGCCGTACGATGAGCTCTTCGAGAAATGCTGCCTTGTCTGCATTGGGCATATCCGAATCCCGCACTGCGAGTGCTACCCGTTGCGGCGCTATATTGCCATAACGGAGATATGGAGAAAGGTCAGATTGAGCATCGGCGTTCGGATCGTTGCGGAGTATATCATACCCAATGGAACGTTCGGTAATGAATTTTTTTAGGGCAGCCTCAGCCGCCAAAAAACCAGGCACAATCCAGTCGACGGGAGGCACGCTTCGGTCGATTTTGGTATCGCGGAGTATTGTATCAAAACCAAGTGTGTTTCCTGGGAGTGGTTCCCCCATCTGGTATGCTTCCCGATCTGGAAAATCCGTGAGAAATTCTGGAAGTAAGCGATGAATTTTTGGCCGAAAGGTTGCGGCTTGATATTCCAGCTTTGGAGATGCAAGCCAAACCGGTACAATATTGTGTGCATCGACTTCCAGAAACGGAATTTTCAAAATATCCGCCAATTTCGACTTGGAACGACGGGAAAATCGCAACGGAGAAAGGTCGGTGACGAGCATTTTTGCATCTCGGATCCTGACGAAATTTCCGATGTCGTTCACGGTATTTTTTCCCTGAATGATATGAAAAGGAATCCCCATAGATTGAGCGGTCGAGGCAACCTCGGCCAAACTCTTACAGGCAAAGTCAAGTTGCCGAAGCGTACCCTGAAAAAGGGCGGCATCAAGATGAAATACAATTTCTACGCCAACGCCCTTCTGCTTGGCGAGCCGAATGCACGCAAATAGCGCCCAATTGTCAAAAATCCGCTGCTCGCGATCCATCCAGTATACAACAGGACCACTTCATTCGTCGCCATCGTGCAGTTTTCGAATTCTCCGTCGGTCCATCGTTTAAACGAGTGAGTTTTTGATATCAATCGTGTGCCCTTGTACCAATACCAAGTGCTTGTTGAGAACCATAAATCCAGAAAAAAACAGTCCCAGCGTCGCAGCGAAATCGTTCGGATTGCCGTACTCATAAAGGTGAGTCAACGCATCTTCAATTTTTTGAAGCGCTATTTTTCGTGCTGCTTCATCTGTCAGAGCTTCCGCATATTCCTCCTTCGTCAGACGAAGGTGCTTCGGTAAAATCTTTTCAATAGTATCAACCGATTCGATGGCATCAATTTTATCAAAAATAGCCTCTATTTCCTCAGCTTCGAGATTTTCGCTCGAAGCGATGATTTGAGCTGCATGCATTCCAAGCAATCCCCGCTCGACCAAGGATTTCAAAAAAGCAAGCTCTTTTTTCTTATTCAGATGGGCAATGATTTCATTCTTTTCCTTCGAAAACTGAAGCGTTTTTTTAATTTCGCTCTTGTGTTCAGCTTCGGTCTTGAGTTTCTTTTCCCGGTCGGATTGGATTTGGGATTCGATAGACATGGTAACGATGGGTTATTTTGGAGAAAGTATACGAGCGGGTGAGCAAGGTGCAAAAAATTTCTCAAATTCTTCTTTCTTTTTCTCCAGTTTTCCCCTACAATCATTTCATGTACCAATGCAAAGACTGCGGCCATTCGCAACCAAAATGGACTGGGAAATGCCCCAAATGCAGCGCCTGGAGTACTCTCGAAGAAGTACCCGAAGCCGAGCAAAAAGTCGGAAAAATCCAAACTGCCGGTAAGGCTCGAACGATTTCTGGACTTCTGAGTCACGCTTCCGGCGAAACCCCGAGGTATCCCATCCGTTCCAGAGAACTCTCAAGCGTGCTCGGCGGGGGTATCGTACCCGGATCTTTCATTCTCCTTTCTGGTGAACCCGGTATCGGAAAATCTACCCTCACGCTCCAAATCGCTGATTGGTTCGCTTCGGGTGTGCAGTATGCGCTCTATGTCAGCGCGGAGGAAAACATCGAGCAGATTTCATCGCGAGCCCTCCGAATGGGTATCAAAAATGAAAATATCCGAATCCTCTGCGAATCCGTATTCGAACACATCCTCGAAACGGTCGGTTCCGACGATTCCAAACTCGTCATCCTCGACTCGATTTCGATGTTTCAAACCCTGTCGATGGACACGAATTCTGGATCGACCAGCCTGATCCGCTCGATGGCAGAAGTCCTCATGCAAGTGGCAAAACGAACGCAGAAAACCATCATTGTTATCGGGCACGTCACGAAGGACGGTTCGATTTCTGGACCAAAAACATTGGAACATCTGGTCGATACGGTACTCTTTCTCGAAGGTTCCCGCCACGAGAGCTACCGAATTCTCCGTTCGCTCAAAAACCGATTTGGTCCTACTGATGAAATCGGACTTTTTGAAATGACCGAACAAGGACTCATCGACATTCTCAACCCCGGCAAAGAATTTGTCCAGAGCGAACGTACCGGTCTCATCGGATCCGCACTCGCCATGACTATGGAAGGCACTCGCCCGCTCATCGTCGAAATCGAAGCCCTTACGACCTATACCAAATTCGGCTTCCCCAAAAGATCCAGCCGTGGTATGCCGGGTGGGAAACTCGACCTCGTTCTCGCCATTCTCTCCAAATATACGGATGCAAAACTCGAAAACTACGACGTTTTCGCCAACGTCGGGCGTGGACTTTCCCTGAATGAACCGGGCATCGATCTCGCACTCGCCGCCGCCGTGCTCAGTTCCCGCAAAAATATCCCGCTTGGGGATACATTATTTATCGGTGAACTCTCGCTCACTGGTACTATCAAACGCGTTTCTTCCATGGAAAAACGTATCGATGAAGCAAGAAAGCTTGGATTCGTCAAAATCGTCTGTGCGCCGTTCGGGAGTAAAAAAACGAAAATTGAGGGACTTAAAATCGTTTCATCCGTCCAGGAACTCGGAAAATGGTTTGGGCCGAGAAAGGGGGCGGAAGAGGAAAACAATGAATCGCTTTAAAATTCTTAAAAAGCTACTGCATTGTCCGAGATTCTTCCGCTATTTGAAAATTCCGAGCAGCGGAAATCAATTCGGACATTCGTTCCTTCGTAAGCGATATGGTTACTCCAACGTGGCGATTACTCAGTATGAGCAATCGCAAATACGAAGCTTGATCTCTCGTAAGATTCTCAATCGCGTCTAGCAATGGTTGGTCTTCCTGTTGCTCCAACCCCAAAAAGAAAGTTTCATTCTTGGCAAACGCATGCGGGTCCCTAAATCCAAGAATTGTCATTTTTAAAAAAATTAAAATATTTCAATGAATACCTTCGTTATTCCTTAGCCCGTTTCCCAGAACGCGACAATCGGATATTTTTGTGTATTGCTTCCTTCGTGGTCGTTTTTTGTGTATCGATGGTATTCGATATTTTCTGGATTTTTACTACATATTCGTCAAAATCTTTCGCGATATCGAGAAAGATATAGAACAACGGTACTCCCACCATCAATCCCAGGAATCCCATAAAATGTTCAGAAAGTAGCAAGATAAGAAAGGTAACAAAAACGGGGAATTCCATATAAGAAGAAACGATTTTCGGGTTGAGATAATACGCTTCGACCACGTGTACTATAGCTACCATGATTCCAATCATAATTAATGCGTTGCTGCCTCAAAAATTGAAGCCTATCAGTGCTATAGGTACGGAAGAAATCAAAAATCAAAACACTGGTATGAATCCCATAACAAAAACGAGTATTGCAATCGTGGAAATGAACGGAAATGCACCTCCAGTTTGAATATATCCGATAATCGCAAGTCCTACCGTGGTCAGCAATGCATTGATGAACGCGATGATTGCCTGAGCTTTAAATATCAGCCCGAACCCCTTCGTAATTTTCTCAGCAAAATTAGAAAATTGCTCGTAAATAAAAGAAAAATTTCCAACCTTAATACCAGAAAAATAATGGATGATTTTTTCCCGATCAATGAGAAATACATAACTCAAAATCAAGGCAATTACGATTTGCAAGAGAAAAACTCCAGCATTCTTTACGTTCTGAAACACACTTAAAATAGTAGTTTCAATATTAGTTTTACTGACGACGCTCGCAAAAAATTGATCAAATCCCAAATTGAAACTCACTTGGCTCTGCAAATTGTCTGCCGTGCTCTGCAACTTGTTGGTGATATCGGGAACGAGTTTGACGAACCCTTTGATTTCTTCTATTAAATGCGGTATAAACCGATAAAACATCGTGAATATTATAGTCAGAAACACGACATATATTATAGAAATAAGAATCGGAAATTTATTCAAAAAAACTAATACATTACGAATTTCTCGAGACTGGACCTGATTAGTTACCTGAGTAATTTTACTTTTTAACCACGTCGCCAAATCCAGAAAAAGATAAGCAAAAAGGAAAGTGAAAAGGAATATCAATAAAAATGAAGACAAGGTATACATGAGAATTCCCAGAAGACACAATGCTACAAGTTTTTCAAAAAAATACCGGTTGATAACGAGTCTGAGAAGAAAAGGTGCACGCATAAGAAAAAACTAAAAAATATCACTAGCTAACTTCGGATCCAAATCTTTTTTTACCGGGATGGAATTCATTTGCTTCGCATCGCAGGCAAAGCAAATTTCCGGCTGTATTCCAAATAGAGTTTTTAGGGCGGTACTCAAAAAATCCCTATTTTCCGGGGTGTCGATTTGATTTCTTGCGTAAGCGGTGGGGGCAAAAATCGTGAGCATTGTGAAATTTTCCGCCATTTTGAAAGAACCGGTTTTGAGTACCGACAACAACAATCCTTTTTTCGGCGTTTTCTGTGTATGGCTTATGAGACTCAAAAAAGAAAAAGTGGATTTGGGAACTTCCTCGGGATCTATTGGATGGTCAAGAGTTATAGGTTGAGGAACGGAAACTTCCTTCGGTAATACTTTCGGTTCTAAAACCGGTAAACTTTCGACTGCAGGTATTTCTCTATTTTTGATTTTTACCAATGGTTCCTTGATAGGCAAAGGCGATAGCGCTGGAGGAGTTACTGAAACAGACCCCTTTGGGGCTGCCGCAACAATCGTTTCGTTATTTACCGACTGTATCTGTCCCAAAAATGTCATTTCCAACAACAGAAACCCATTTGGGAAATCCTTAATTCTCGAATATGCCACCGTACAAGCCTCAAAAATTCGCATCAGTCGGGGGAATTCCGGAGATGAGACTGCCATAAATGCTGACTCCCGCAAAAAATACAAATATTGTTCCAAAAGCCGCCGCGGCTCAATGGATTCCATCCGAAACTGTGCAAATAAAGCAGCTAATTTTCATGGGTCATTTGAGAGAATAGTATCGGTAATTTCTTGCAAACGCTCCACACCAACAATGGACAAATTATCCCGTATAAACTCATAGGAAAGTTTGCCACCAACACTGTATTGCTCAAAAAGCGAAATTGCATCGCGCAGTCCCCCACGGGCCAATTGTGCTATGAGTTGAAGTGCCAGAAGATCCGTTGAAATACTCTCCTGATCGGCAATCCATTGGAGTCGAGTCACGATATCCGCCTCGGATATTTTCCGGAAATCATACCTTTGGGACCGTGAAACAATCGTTTCCAATACCTTGTCAAATTCCGTAGTAGCAAGAATGAATTTTACGTGTTCCGGTGGCTCCTCGAGGGTTTTCAATAGGGCATTAAATGCCGGTTTCGAAAGCATGTGAACTTCGTCGATAATATAGATTTTGAATTTTCCATACGACGGTTGAAACCAAGCTTTGTCGATGAGTTCTCGTATATGATCAACTCCGTTATTACTCGCGCCATCGATTTCTACGATATCCATCATCGTTCCATCATTGAATGCGAGGCAATTCTGACAGGTATCACACGGGTTCCCATTTTTTTTCAAATCTAGGCAATTCACGGCTTTGGCAAAAATTCTCGCTACGGAAGTTTTGCCCGTTCCGCGAGATCCACAAAACAAATAGGCACCGACGGTTTTATCGTTCTGCAAGGCACTCGTAAGCGCTTTGCGGATAAATTGCTGTCCTACCAGATTGTCAAAATCTTTCGGCCGGTATTTTTGATACAATGACATGCGGGAATACTAGCAAAAAACTGGAAATTTACAAGGCAAGAAAACCAAAGGAATTGAAATTTCAAAACTTCTAGAATTCTCAAACGAATCAAAACATAAACTCACCCCCTTTTTTTGACACCGAAAAAAATTCAGTGTAGAGTAAGACTATATTTTATTAAAAATACCAATATGACGACTCTAGAAAATAATTCCCTTTCCGGGAACATGAACGTCAGACGTATCGGAGACCTCATAGAAAAGGTCGAATCCATCCGCCAGACACGTTATAGCAAAGTAGAAGGTACGACTAACCTCTCTACGGAGAGCTCTGGTGAAAAACTTACATTTGAAGAAATTCAAACGCTTGCAACACTCAATGCCGGCAGTATTGCCGAGATGAAAAACCGACTGTCAGCTGAAGCTTCAAACGACGCTTTCGCAAGTCCATGAAAAATCCAGGAACACCAAAGCTATTGGGAAGGATACCGAACCCGGCTCGATGCTATGATCAACCAATATCAAGGGGAACTATTAGATATACATCTCGGTTCCAACCGGGATTTGGCCGCGCTCCGGGTTGCGCATGACAATATAATGAAATTGAAAAACTCACCAGCTGTTGTTCCCATTTCAACAGTGGCACCAGCTACCACGATAACTCGCCCAGCTGCCACTTCAAATACAGAGACAGCAGGAACGAATCAACCAACTGTGACTGATAATCATTCGTCAGCCGTTACAGAACATGAAGAAATTCTGACTTCAAATCCTCATAAACCACCAGAGAAACAAAAGCAAAAGAGAAGTGATAAAATGAAGCTGGATTACAGTGTTAAACATTTGGTTGATGATAAAGGTATTGCCATTACCGGAACTAAATTTGACAAAGAAATACAAAACATTCTCGCAGAAAACTCTGATTCAGTATCAAAAAAAGTAGCGTCCATTCGAGAATTACAGTCAAAACTCGGAGTAACTCCCGATGGGGATTTTGGACCAAAATCCCAAGCAACACTATTGAATACCAAAAAAGAAACAACTGATGTCGGAGCACCAGCTATTGTAGCATCCGCTCCAATTGCGGTAGCAAGCGCTCCAGCAAAAGCTCCTGATCGTACAGCTTCTGTACCTACTCAACCAGCATCAGCAACAGATACTCCCACAAAACCAGCTATAGCTACATCTGCTCCAATTGCCGCAGCAAGCAATCCAAAGACACAACAAACTCCAGCAGAAAAAACAACACCGAAAAAATCGAATGAACCAGACAATGGGGTTAATGGATGGGCAGTAGCCGCATGAGCCGCAGTCGTTGCAGGTGGAGTTCTTGCATATAAGAAACTTTGAAAGAAGATTGTTGGAAAAGCCGTAGCTACGGAAACAGCAGAAGCAGCAGCACGGAAAGATTGAGTCAAAGCTATCGATCATACAATCAATGAACGTGCAGCAAAAAGTACCAGCCCCGCTGGAAACGAAGTCGGACCAAAACTCCCAATGGGACCCGATGGTCGATCTACGAAAGTTGAAAACCCTTTTGCTATCGACCCTACAAAAAAATCAATTGACAGAAATTTAGCAAAGAATGCTGCAGAACAAGCGAAACACTCACTAAAAAACGCAAGAATTATCTTGAAGTATCCAGAAGCAACTCCAAAATTTACGAATTGGCTCAATTCTGAGAGTAAAGAAGGGCTCATTGCTACCCGTGATATATTGAACAAGGAAATAACTTCCCAGAAAATTACCGGGGAAAAATTAGATAAGCTCAAATTGCGTATTTCACAAATTGAACGTGAGATCAATGGAATCGGAACGGTGAACAAACCAGCTGCCGCATCAGCCGAAGTATTCTCAGCAGAACCAATCGGAAGTGAAACCTGAACTATTATCAAAGAAGCTGCTGATGGGGCTAAAACTGCAGCAAAATCCGGAAAATGAAAAGTCATAGAAACCGGCGGAAAAGAAGTTGCCGCAGCCGATGTAGTTCCCGAATTCATCACGAAAAAAGACGCCGTAGATTGGATGAAAAAAAATCCAGGAAAGATTGTCACTGGAGTCGTCGTGATATCCGGAGTCGCTTGGGCAATAACACCGGACGGAAAACTCGAACCAAAAAAATAACCACGCATTCCCATGTGAGAAAGAACATCGGAACAAGCATGATGACCCTCTTTGTCAGATAATCTCAAAGAGGGGCCGAAACTCCTCGCTCGCATCGAAGAACTCTCCCGAAAAACATCCGCCAAACTCAGCGAAAGCCGATTTTTTCTGGATACTCGGGAGATTTCCCAGGCGATACTCCCCTCATTGGAATCCGTTCTCCATAACAAAAACATATCGAATAATCCCATCGTGTTCCGTACGATAGAACGGCATGTCTACGAATTGTTGGAACGAATTGCTTTCATTGATTCAAAAACACTCGCCATGTATCGGACAAAAAAATCATATATGGAAGATCTCCGCTACGAAGATTCCCTCAAGGGCAAAACCCAACAGGAAATTGATACAATTACACTCAAAGAACTTCTCCAACAATGAACCGATATCACACTCCAACCACAAATGGCGCTTTTGGACCGGAGCTTTCAGCGAAGAGCTTTGGACTATGATTATGCAAATTTTTCAGGACTGCAGAGTTCCCTAGGAAAAATCGACCAATATCTCCCGAACGATGCGTCCATACTCGATTTTGTATTAGAACGCCAATCTCAATGAAGTAATCTTGCTCAGCAAACCTGACTCAAGCAGGACGGCATGATCTATCTCATCGATACACTCAATCCTCCCGGAAAGACTTGGCTCAAACAGATAGTAAAAAACGGTCATATTACCCCGTCAACACGCACGAAATGATATACGGATGCCATGATCAATGGCAAGTCTGTCGATACAGTTGCTCTACTCCTCTCCTACCAAAACATCGTTTGAACCTTTCAATCGAAAGAAACGGAATTATCTTGAATCCGGGATACCGTAAACAGTAAAAAAACGGGGAATACTCTGCCAACCGTCAGTCCCAATTTCCCGGAAATTGCCCCTTCTCCGATAGATTCTATGGATTCTTTGATGAAATTTGCCGAAAAAACGGAATCATTCGAGGACTTTATGAAAATACTCGCCAGAATTTGAGTAGAGACTGTGGGAATCGATTTTTTCCTATCGGGAATTACTGGAACTGACGAAAACGGACAAATACTAAAAAACCGAGAACGTGGAAAAGAAATTCTCACCGGAACCGCAAAAACCCTCCTACTTGCCCTGTTTGGAAAATGTCTCATCAAACTCGTGATGGGGACTTGGACGGTAGGAAAATTCGGAGGAAAACGGCTGTTCGAAATGGCCAAATCGCTCCTCGGTGAGAACCACCTCTACACCAAACGTTTAGCGAAAGCGGTATAAACCCAAACAGAAATTCTGCGTTTGGTAAGTATTCTCCCGGAAACTTCCAAAAAAACGATGAAATCCGAAGCTGATTTTGAGCACTGCAGTGAACCGTACCCCCGTACGGTGAACGAAGAGCGGAAAAATCAGCGAGGAGTTCGCGTTTTCTGGAAGTTTCCCCTACGCCGTTACCTTGAGTCGTACCTTAATGGTCGGATTCGCGTCCGTCACTGGCATACTCTGTCCATCCTTTCCACAGGTGCCACCGATAAATACCCCATTTTTTCCAACAATAAGATCATTACCAACCATGCTAATTTCCTTGAGCATTTTCGGTCCGTTACCTGAGAGATTCGCTCCTCGTACGACTTCCCCGATTTTCCCATCCTTGATTCGGTGAGCAAAATTGACTTTGAATACAAAATCACCACTCGTCGTATTTACCTGACCTCCGCCCAGTGCGGTGATATAGAGTCCATCTGTAACACTGGCAATAATATCTGCCGGACTATCCGGACCGTTATCCATATAGGTATTACTCATTCGGACAATGGTTTCATGCGCGTAGGATTCGCGTCGGGCATGACCGTTGTGAGGAAGTCCGAGAAAATCTGCTGTCCCCTGTTGCTGCATATAATTAAGGAGTTTCCCATTTTCTATAAGGACGGAACGGACAGAAGGAGTACCTTCATGATCGAGCTGATACGAACCCCGAAGACCTGGTAACAATGGATCGTCAATAATGGTCACTTTCGAGCTCGCGACCATTTCTCCAATCTGGTTTGCATAGGCACTCGATGCCTGCAGATCACCTTCTAACCCATGCCCGACGGCTTCGTGAATAATAACCCCTCCAGCTTCGGTGGCAATCACGATATCCATTTCCCCGCAGGGTGCAGCTGGAGCCAGTAGGAGTGTATGAAGTCGTTCCACGATTTTTGTGAAAAGTGCCTCGATATGTTCCTTTGTAAAGCATTCAAGCGAGTGATTCGCAGAAATACTATCATAATATTCCTGTGAAACTTCTCAAATTTTCCCAGTGGCCATGGCAAAAAGTCTCACCTGATACTGTCGATCCATCCCACCAGGTTGACTATCAGAAAGAGAAACATATGACTGTTCAGAAATACCCATCCCCACCATCGTGCTCGTAATCCACTCATGCGAACGGAGGAAATCCACCTGGGGCAACACCCGTTCATACAAATCGGAAAGTGTACCAAGAAGCTCTTGAGTATCGTCAAAATCATACGAATCCGAGCCAGGAGTCCAATTAACTTCCCCCGTTTTTGCCGTGAAAGTTTTTGCCTCATCTATAAGTTCATCAAAACTCTCGAGAGATTCCCGAGTTTGAAAATACCGATGGGGTCCATTGGTTAAAAGCAGACTGATTCCGGAGGTATCAGAAAATGTCACAGGCTCAGTTCGTCAGTTGATGATACGGATTCCAACCCCGGTTTGTTTCTCTATATAGAGCTCTTTTCGATTTCCAGGAAGGTGAGATAATCGGTCGTGGAGTAATTTTTGTGTAAAAATCATAGGCAGAGTTAGGATAACGGGATATACTATACACGAATTTCGAATTTCAAAAAACATTGAAGTACTTACAATAACAAAAAAATTATTATTCCCATGGAAAAACTCCTACAAAACTGTATTGAACTCGCCACAAAAAAAAGTTACAATGCGCAATGATTCGCTCACCATAGCGTTTCTATTGGTTATACGTACAAAAATCTTACGAGCGAAACCCTCTTTCAAAATACGCTCGAAAAAAGTATCCATTTCACACTCGAAAAAAACGGAAAAAAAGCTTCCCATAAATTTTCCTACGATACGCAGCTCCAAGCAAAAGAAATTGTCGAAAGCACCGAACGGTTGCTCGGATTCGTTACGGCGGACCTAGCAGAATCACTACCGGAAATTTCCGATGCCTTCGAGAGCGACATTTCTCAATTCCAAGCAAACGAACTCCCAGGATGGGCAAAAAAACAATATGATGCAGTAAAAATCAGTTTGGACGCAGCTATAGAAACTTCGAAATTTAAAATCGGCATCGAATCGCTGATTGTTTCCGGTTCCTGGGACCGATCCGTTTTTATGAATTCATTCGGAGCGAAAAAAATAAGTACTAGCACGTATGCGAGTTTTCAAATCGGATTCTGCGGCGACAATAATGGCATTGCTGATGCGGAATGGCTTTACCGCGATCATAATTCCCTCTTTGATTATGACCAAGCTTGGACGCAAATATGTCTCAAGAAACTCGAAAACAAAATCCAACCAGGAACGGCAAAATTTTCCAATGGCAAATACTCTGTAGCAATGTCACCGGAACTTTCCGGAGAATGTGTCGGTGAAATTCTCGGATACCTCTCTGGCTATGCCATCGTTGAAAAAATGAGCCCGTTTGGTACATCAGAAATCGGAACAGAAATACTGCCAGAATGGTTAAGTATTCATAGTTACCACACGCTTCCCAATGCTTCAAGCTCACAATTTTTTGACAGTAATGGAATTACGAGTCAAGATATTTCTCCCATCCAAAATGGGAAACTCAAAGAATTATTTCTCTCCAAAGCCACCGCGGAACGACTTAAACTCTTGGCGAATGGCCAACCTGGACCGATAAACATTAGAATTTCCGGAATTCCAAAAATCACAAATCTCCAATGAGTAACGTTTCTTTTTACTTCCCTGGCAGGAATGCATACTATCGATTCTGCTACCGGTAACTTCGCCCTAGAAGGCGAGGGATATGAAATCCTCGAAGATGGCAGTATGGGAAAATTTATTAAAAATATCGGAATTTCTGGGAACCTCAGAAAGTTGTTCAGTGGACTCGTCGGATATCTCGATGATACGCCAGACTACGGTTCCACCCGGATTCCCACTCTCATATTTTCCGCAGCCCAAGTAACTCCAACCGTCTGATAACATGGATCAGCTAATACAAACCGCTGCTACAACCCTGAGTGTTATGCCAATCGACATATACGTGATCTCGGTAGTTTTGGTGCTTTGGATTGCTTTTTTGATAATGGGAATACAGAAAGTATATGAATCATTTTTTGGTTTGGTAATAGGGTTAGCCATCTATCTCATGTTAACCGTACTACTTTCACCCACCTACCAAACTCCAGAAACTGCAAAAATTATATCACCGCTGATAGCAAAATTCCTTATCGGTTCGAGTACCTATCTCATTTTTATACTTTTCATCCTAACACCGATTTCCTGAGGTATACCATTTCCAGAAACAAAAGTGAAATTCTTCAAATTTTTGGAACATGCGGCAGTTGCAGCGTTTATTTGGGTGTTCTTTTTCGCCTTGGTACTGGGGTTTGCTTCTAAAACATATATATTCAATGTGGACACTGCATTTGGAATGATAAAAAACTTTTGATTCTATCCACAATTGTTACAGGGGGTCATTTTTTCGAAAATTTCAATGTACCTTCAGCCCATCGTTCTCTTTGGTGTACTATTTCTTATCTTTAAGATGTTATTTTCCGATGTGATTGGGGTAATTCTCGGATCTATTTGGAAATGGCTTCTATCTTTGAAAAAACGCGGAAAAAAAGAAGATGGGGGGCATGACGATCATGGAGGATGACACGATGATCATGGGGGGCATGACGATCATATGGATGATGAAGTGGAACATGACGATCATGGAGGATGACATGACGATCATGGAGGAGGTCATCACTAAATCATATTCAAACCCTAATAGTTTTTATTCAACATTACTTTCTTTTCGGATTTACAAAAATTACTCCTCTCCATCGATACGAGAAAAGTAACTCTATCAACACGAACACTGGTCATACAAAATAGAAAATCGTCACGGACGTATGTATAGAAATCAGTGTGATATCCATGCCATATATCATTCGGCTCGCTGTGGGCAGAATGTAATATTGCAAATTATTTACCCCATACACAATCCAAAACAACAGCACGAAAATCAGAAATGGCAACAAGAAAAGTAAAAACATTTTGAATCGATTTGACCAAACCATTTCGTGAAATTTACCAGGCAACATGGGTAATAAAATTAAATATTCAATAGCAAATTCTCGTTCATTTCAATCAATCACCCCGCAGCAAGCTGACGGGGTATGACCTAGATCCTACAATCC
>JAVHRB010000009.1:0-1145 GCA_036171455.1 Patescibacteria group bacterium | reverse complement strand
ACACGTGGAAAGATGCCGAGATTGAGGCGGCTTATCAGGCCTACAAAAACGGAGCTGATCATTGGTTTTATGGTTACAACGTCGACAAGGGCGATTTTGACGGACTCTACAATCAGATGAGGGGTATTGCCGTGAGGTTGGAAAGTGAATATGTAAAACGAGAAATAACACGCCGGGAAAACCTCGGGAAACGTCCGGCAACCGACGACGAACTCAACGCAATCCGGGAACAGGTTCGGATTGACCTCGAAGAGCAGTTCAAAAACAGACTGACCAAAGAGTCCGATTTGGAAAAAGACGCCCAGCATTTGCAGGAACTGGTGGAGAGTATGAAAAACGCCAATCTCCTGGAAGATGGCAGCTTTGGTTTTGACACAGATCATCAAACGACTGAGCAACGCATGGATGATCTGGTGAAGATCGCTGAAAAAATTCTCCAGGATACGAAGCGAAAAGATTGGACTTCCGGGACATTTTCCGACAAGAATAGTATCTCCGCCAATGATATGATATCGCTCGTTCAAGCCTGGTTCTCTACCAACGGCGAAGAATTATACGCGCAGGAGTTGAAAGACAAGTTTGGAATCGCTTCGGGGTCCGGAATCGAAGATGGATTTACTTTGCGATCCATTCCCGGCCCAATGATCGAAGAAGATTATCTCGGCAACATGAGGAAAGATCTCTACAAAGGCGCTTCGATTGTTGTCAAAGATAATGCCTTCGATACCAGCTATAGTTCACGATACAATCTGGGGCCAGGCACCGGAGACACTGACTCTTCGATACATCTCAAAGGAACCTATGATCCCGAAACGGAAACGCTCAACGCTCAATGTGAAATGACCACGGAACTACAATATGAATCGATAGACATCAAGCAAAACAGTGTCTATATAGGTACCGGCAGCGTAAAAATTACCAATGAGGATGTTGGAAAAACGGTAAACCTCCAATGCAAAGTTAATATTACTTTCGTTGAGTTCGAAAGACATCGTATGAAGAATGGTACCTGGTCTGACTGGAAGGAAATTACAAGAAAGACATATCCGACAACAATGAATGTAACGTATCAAGTGGAAATCGGGAATTGAACTCGTCTGAGTTGAAAACTGGTTTCCTGGCAGGAGTAAGGTGGACTGCTTTAT
>JAVHRB010000008.1:0-21910 GCA_036171455.1 Patescibacteria group bacterium | reverse complement strand
TGTTTCTTGTTTGCAAGAGGGAATGATGTAAACCTAATTGCTGCAATTGTAACAGTGTTTCTAAATAAATTTGTTTTACGAAAAATCAATACTATATATGCTATAAATTCTATTTTCTCTTCTTCACCTATGATCCCACACAAAACAAAAAAACCATTCTTCCCACTTGGTTTCACCCTCATAGAGCTCATAGTTGTTATCACAATACTTGCAATCCTCGGAACTCTTGGGTTCATTGCGATGAAGAACTATGGGGCTACGGCACGGGATAGTGTGCGTATATCGGATATACAAAACAATCTCAAAGCCCTGGCCATCCTCCAGATTAAAACCACGACCTTTCCCATTCCCGAGTCTGCCATAGAAATAAAGAGCGGTACGAGAGTCCTCATCTCCTATCAGGGATACCTCGGAGCAGACATCTCCCGGAGCATTGGTATGAACACCCTCTCACTCGATCCCAAAGACAAGAGCCGATATACCTATGCCATAGACGCCTCCCAAAAGAAATCCCAACTCCTCGCCTACCTCGAATCCGGAGAGAACGTCAAAGTTATGTCATATCTCAATCCAGTAGATTATGTATTTGCGGCGGACTCTCTCGATCGTCATATCTACGTTGCCGGAGATATGGTAGGAATTCTCACTTCTGGAGCTGATCAATCCCCCCTCCAAAGTTCCACCACCGCGACCGGTATTAACCTCAGTACTATCGACACTTCCTCCTACGTGGCCTACTTCGGAGGAGACGCTTTTGGAGCCGGGAAAAGCACGGGAACCGGAGACGTTCTCATTAACCAACTCCTTGGGGCAGCTACCAACACGATTCCGTGTAATCCTGTATTCTATAACGGCTACAATATCACCTCTCTCGCTCATCACGAGACCAAATCCTTCTCCAAACCCGTAACGGTATCCAATGGTTCTGGTACGGGTTCTCTCTCGGTCACCTGTACCAACGGAGTCCTCGATACCGCGACGGCTCCGGAGAATACCGTAGTATCCTGTACTTCTGGATTCGTGAACACTGGAAACAACCTCTGTACCGCAAATCTCTGTGGAGGCAGTATTCCTCTACATGCGACTATGTTCTCCGGAAGTACCCAATCGGTTTCTACGAATTGGACGTTCGGGGCAGGTGCGGGAGTCTGTACTTTTGCCTGTGATGCTCACTATACCTGGAATGGTAGCGATACCTGTGTCGCAGATACTCAGATTGCTCCTGCCTGTAATGGAAGCATCATTTCCAATGCTCACAATACTTCCACTGGTACCTCTTGGACTCAGACCTGGGATGGAAATGCTTGGAACCCGGTGTATACCTATGCTCGGAACGCTACTGCTGGAATATGCACCTATGATTGCAACGTAGGATATTCCTGGGACCAAACCAACTCCATCTGTACCCTCAACCATTATACGGTCTCTGGAAGCTTTGGAAATAATGCAGCAAACCAATCTATCTCGGTATGTGGCAGTAGTGTCATCGCAGATACGAACGGAAACTTTACTCTATCATTACCTTATGGAAGTGTATGCAACACTATATCCGCGAGTCGTTCAGGATATACCTGTACGACCAGTACGAATGGACCAGCAAGTCTAACGGGAAATGTAAGCGATATTACCGGAAGCTGTAGTGCAAATGCGTGTGTGGCGGGAACGTACACAAACAATGGGCATACTTACTCCGTGCCGGAAATCCCATCTGGAAATACGACGGGAGTTACTTCTGCCGCTGTACAAGTGACGAACGGAACTCAGACGTTCTCGGCCACTTATGGATGTACGGCAGGAACCGTAAACCCTCCAACATCCGAAACGGCGAATACGGTAGTATGTAACTCGCACTATACCCTGAACGCTGGATCCTGTGTCGCAGATACTCGGACCTTCACCTGTGCAGCAAATCCTTCAAATACGACCTGGAATACGGTTTCGAGTTATCTTCAGACTTGGAACGGTACGGCTTGGTTGCCAGCGGATACTTCCCCAACTCATAATCTCACCAGTAGTACCTCAAGCTGTAATTACAAATGTAACGCTGGATACTTTTGGAACAATACTGCTTGTACCGCGGCATCTGCGGGAAACTACGTGGCTACCAGCGGACAGACTACTCAGCCCCCTTGTACCACAGGACAGTACCAGGATTTGCCGGGACAGATAGGTTTCAAGAACTGTACCAATAAGCCGGCAAATTCCAGCTACACTGCTTCTTCAGAACTCACGAGTAATACGTGTCCTTGGACGTGTGCGGCGGGGTATGCGAGCGATGGGGTGAGTTGTGTGCCAAACAGTTGTCTTGCTATAAAAACAGCACATCCAGAAAATGTTACTGATGGTACGTATACGATAGATCCTGATGGAAATTGAGCTACAGCACCATTCAATGTCTATTGTGATATGAATACGGATGGGGGTGGATATACCTACTATGCTGTAACTACCGGTGGATTGCCTACTTCCAAATATACTGATAATGACAGTTGTAAGGTATTGTGACTGCAGATGGTTATTCCTCGATCCAAATCTCATTGGCTCTCTATGTTGTCAATATATGACTCTTCGTATTTTGCTACGGTTCCATGAATTTACAATAGTAAAGTATGAAATTACACTGGATGTATTATGAGAGATCCAACAAGATTTGGATCTGGATGTACTGATTGGCAAGCCCTCGATGGAAAACAGTGGTGGATACGAGATACTGTTTTTACCGAACCGAACGGGGATTATACCGCTGGATGTTGGTTAGCATTATATGCAGGTATAACTTCTGCCACAGTAGAAGCATGACAAGGTTTCAATGACTATAATTGTATGCATTCAACTTCGAAATACCTTTGTTCCACGAACGATAAACTACCATAGTGGATTATAGGAGTATTTCATAGTAGCTGTTCTATTTACGCGTGAACTATAGAGTAGAAGTGTATATAATTATCGACCGTTATAATATACTGTATCTCTTTGATTACACCGAGTTTTAGAATATCGTTGATTTTTTCTCGAAGTAGTCCTGTTTAGATCTATCTTTTCTTATCTAATACCAAATTACTTAACTCCATTTGCTCACTGCCTCGGGAGGATATGTTTTCTTTTCCTTCGGTCCAGACCGCGCCGGACAAGCTCGGAAACGAAAACATATCCTCCCGGTCACGCTCGCGGGAAGTGCTGCGATTTACGTTAATTTGGTATAACTGAACTACTTCAGTCACCTAGAGTCTATGCGAACAATACCGCAGCAACGTTTCCAAAATATCCCGTTTCCGTACTACTTCGGCCATTTTCTCGAATCCTTCTTTTTCCATACTGAACAGCTTTTCCAAACTTGCTTCGGTATTTTCGCTTTCCAAGAATTCACTGAGTGTACTGCTCCAATCGATGAGTGTATCAACAAATTTGCCGAAATCCGCCATTTTTTCTCGGTGAGCCCCATTTTTTTCCAGATAGATATCCCAAAGGAACGGCTTACCAGTGAGTATCGCGGATACGAGACTATTTTCCCCGCGCACCATGTTTGTATCGCAAAGTCAGAGGAATTCCGAATAGGTTTGTAATGGCAGAAATGGGAGTCAAACGATGTTTTTACTGATGATTGTAGTGTTTCAGCATACAAAAAATACCCAATTCGGATGTTTCGTAGCAAAACTCAAAATCCGTTCGAGGGTATTTGGATAAACGAACACGCTGCACCATTTTTTATCGGAAAGTTCGCTCGGCAGCTTCATTTTTTGTAAAAATTCTCCTCGATTCATGAAATTGCTATTATGTGGAATTGCCACTCCGCCGCCTTCTGCCAGGAGAGAAGGTACCAGATGAACTATCTTTTTCCCGCCGAGTTCGTATTCGGTACCGTGCAGGGATGATATTCCCGGATTCGCCGGTCCGGTGCCACGGTGGAACTGCAAGTAGTCGAAATTCAGGATTTTTTTTGGATTTTCGTATCCGAACAGTTCACTTTCCTGGATTTTGTATCCGAAAAAATTACATCGGATACTGGTTCGGTTTGATGTTCCCCAGTCGTGCAGAGGGAAATACGAAAGCCGTTCTGGAATTTTACCACCTAACATTTTTTGGAACAAATCCGAATCTTCGCTAAAAAACCGGACTCGGTATTTTGGGCTTCGCAGTATCAGGGAAAGCGCGAGAGAAAGCGCGAAACCCATGTCGCCGAAATGGTCAATCACGGGAACCGTGAAATCGACGAAAACTTCCGAAACCGCTGTTTTTCCGTTCGGAATATATTCTCGCGTTGCAAGTTCATCATTATTGTGCATCATGGCGCGAGTATAACGATTTGTGGTACTTCCGCAAAAGCGAACTTTTGGTTCGGGATATACCGTACCGTACGACTTGATTTATTTTTTCCAATTTATGAAAACCCTCCCAAAACTCCTCGATTCCCGCCTACAAGCTATTTTGTGAACCGATTATACCGGTGTCATGCAAGCCTTTGCTACTAAGAGAATCGCTTCTTTTCGAGTAAATACCCTGAAAGCGCAAGATACGTTCATATTG
Organism: Patescibacteria group bacterium; assembly: GCA_036171455.1. Lineage (GTDB taxonomy): Bacteria > Patescibacteriota > Gracilibacteria > BD1-5 > UBA2023 > CAIVSN01. The sequence continues at coordinate 17,386 of JAVHRB010000008.1, read as the reverse complement.
CAGAGTTTGGTCCAGCTCGGGATTCCCGTGGAACCGTTTTTGGCAGTTCCCGGAGTATATCTCCTCGACCGTTCCCACGAATACGCGCTCAAGGGAACGAATCTGTTTCGCGAAGGGTATATTTATATGCAATCGCTTTCGAGTATGCTTCCAGCCATGATACTCGCTCCGCAACCCGGTGAAAAAATTCTCGATGTTTGTAGTGCTCCCGGATCCAAAACGACCCAGATTGCCGCTCTGACCAACGATAAAGCAGAAATTATTGCACTCGAGCAGAACCAAATACGATATGACAAGATGGTTCATAATATTCGGTTGCAAAATGCCAAATCTATCGTGACCCACAAGACGGAAGCTCGGAAATTTCTTAATGATTCCACAGAGGAATTCGATGCCATCCTGCTCGATGTGCCTTGTTCGGCCGAAGGGAGGATTTCGCTCGAGGATGAGAAAACTTTTGGATTTTTCAGTCTTGACAACATTCAGAAAAAGGCAGAATTACAAAAGGATTTGCTTGCTACGGCTTTTCTGCGACTCAAACGAGGCGGAAGACTGGTATATTCGACCTGTACATTATCTCCAGAAGAGAATGAAGGAGTACTCCAGACGCTCATTACCGCATTTCCACAGGCAAAAATTGTGACGGTATATATGCCGGATATCGCGGAAGTCCGTCAGGGAATGTCCGAGTTCGAAGGCATGAAATACGATGCATCCATCAAAAATGCCATCCGAATTCTCCCATCCGACCGGTTCGAAGGATTTTTCGTGGCTCGGATTATCAAGGTATAAATTCATAAAAGAGCTCGTTTCTTAAGAGGAGATATAGTGCTTCCTTAATATTCTATTTACGTTCAGTGAATAATATTTCATTTTCTCACCCGTAGTTCATTATGAAAGTACCTTCCTTTGCAAAGAAAATCATTACTGGAATTATCATTATATGAATTGTATACGGGGGATATTCATATTTTTTGAAAAAACCTGCTACGAACACTGCTTTTACCACGGTAACTGCTACCGTAAAAAAAGGGAATATTGAAAATTCTGTTCAGGTTATTGGGATTTCTGCCTTGGTGTACGAACAAAAAATGCAATTCAGCCAAGCGGGAAAAGTTGCGAAAATCCTTTTTAAGGAATGAGATACAGTAAAGAAATGAGATATTATGGCGGAACTCGATACTACTGATGTCCTTAATGATATAAAACAATCGCAAGTCAGTCTGAACAATGCTCAGGTGAAACTGGCACAAACTCAAAAATGACCAACTGACAAGGATTTACTCAATGCTCAGAATTCCCTCGCTAATGCTCAGAACCAGATTACTCTGTTAGAGAATGACCGGGTAAACCTATTGAGGGATAAGGCGAATAAACAGACTGACTTCGAGAATCAAATTATTGTGAAACAAGCTGACATAAAGAATAATCAGAATGATATTGCCAGTAAAAAGGTGCAGTTGGAAAACGCAAAAAATGAGTTAGCCACGCTTGAACTTACAGAAAGTAAAGGCTTGAGTGATTCCAATGTCAATATTGGAAAAAGTCTCGCGTCGGCCGTTATCGATGCGAGAAAACAGATTATCGACGCGGATGCGAATCTCTTCAACGCAGATGAAATCCTCGGTGTCAGCGATTTGAATCGGACAAAAAACGATGGGTATGATGTGTATTTCTCGGCGAATGACAGTTCGCTCAAAACAAAAGCCGTAAATGATTGGGGTAATGCATCCATCCTTTTGTCGGATGCAAAATCTCAACTTGCGGCTTTGCCTCAAGATAATAGTGATGCCGTGAGTACCCTGAAACTGCTGAATGCACTGGCAAAACTCCAGAATTTGATAGTTTCTTTGTGAAAAAATGGTACGGATGCTATGAATGCGAGTATTATTTCTTCTACGTTTACTCAAAGTTCTATTGATACCTACGCAAATATTTTTTCTTCCATTACTTCATCTGCTCAATCGAGCCTGAGTTCTATTAATACTACCATAGCAAGCATCAATACGCTTACTGACCCTACGCTTCAGAAGGCTAGCAGCAACAATACGATCAGTTCCAAAAGACAATCTGTTGCCGATTTGGAAATCGCTTTTACAAAACTTTCCGTAGATACAGCGCAACAGCTCCAGAGGGATTTGTTAAAAATTAAAAGTGATATGGCTTATTCTGATGCGACGTACGTTGCGAAACTGGTATCCCAAGATATATCCATCCAAAATGCGAAAAATTCTCTGGAATATAACAAGGCGAGTTTGGCGCTTCTCAAGGCAGGCGCAACCAAGGAGGAAATAGCACTTGCGAAAAATTCCATCGCTTCTGGGCAAATATCCCTCCAGAAAATCAAAGAAGGAATTAAAAAATATCAACTCGAAGCCCCGTTTGATGGAGTATTGCGAAAGATTGATTTCAAGCTTGGTGATAATATCGTTACCACTTCTAGTGCGACTCCAGAGTACTTGTATATAGAAAATCCGAATCTTGTAGAAATTAGTGTTTCCGTTGATCAACTCGACGTTGTAAAATTAAAACTCGCCCAAGAATCGAAAATCGTATTCGATTCGTTTCCTAGAGTGACTTTTACCGGAGCAATCAGCGATATTAATTCCACTCCGGCAGTCACATCTGGAGTTACTACCTATTCTGTCAAGATTACGATGGATAAGGGAAAATATCCGATATTCAGTGGAATGAGTGCCAAAGTCAATATTATCAATGACAGCAAACAAGATACTCTGATAATCTGAACGTCGTTCGTTCAAAAATGACGTAACGGAGGAAATGCTTCCGTTCTCAAACGGGTTGGTACCACAGATACGAAAACCGATGTCGAAATCGGAATCAGCACCCCGAGCATAACCGAAATCCTGAGCGGCGTGAACGAATGAGATATCCTGGTTCGAAAGATTGCCACGAGCACCGGATCCGCTGCCGCAGGTGGACTCCAATTGCCGGGAGTGGGCGGCGGTGCAAATCGAGGTGTCGGCGGTGGCGGCGGTGCAAATCGAGGTGGATAGTCAGCTGCCATTATGTATTCATAACCGGTAATTTTCCAATGGCCCCACTCATCCAACTTCGACAGATAACCAAATCCTACCAACTTTGAATGGATAAGTTGACGGTTTTAAAATGAATTGATATCGAAATCCAGACCGGGGAATTCTTTTCTATTATGGGACAGTCTGGTAGTGGAAAATCAACCCTGATGAATATCATTGGAATGCTCGATAATCCGAGCACGGGAGAATATATTTTCAACGGAAGCGATGTTTCCAGATTGACGGATGATGACCAAGCTCTGATTCGCCGCCAGAATATTGGTTTTATTTTTCAGAGTTATAACCTTCTTCCGAGAACTCGGGCTATTGACCAAGTTATCATGCCTCTTCTCTATCAGAATATTGGAAAAAAGGAACGTACCGAACGGGCTCTGAAAGCCCTCGAAAAAGTGTGACTCGCACAAAAAATCAATAACTTTCCCAACGAGATGTCGGGCGGACAGCAACAGCGCGTATCGATTGCTCGAGCACTTGTCACTAATCCATCGATTATTTTGGCCGATGAACCTACAGGAGCATTGGATAGCAAGACCGGAATTGAAATTATGGAATTACTGACGGAACTGAGTAAAGAAGGAAAAACTATTATCCTAATTACCCACGAACACGAAGTTGATGTCTATGCGAAACGTCACATCGTTCTGAAAGACGGGAACATCATATAATAACACTTTTCCAATGATCTTGTCCGAACATATATCCGGAGCCTTGAATTCCATCATCTCCAACAAGCTCCGATCTGCCCTGAGTATGCTCGGGATTATTATCGGGGTTTCCGCGATCATTATCCTCATGGCTCTGGGACAAGGAACAACTAAATCGATTGTTGATCGGTTTAACGGCATGGGGGCAAACCTGATTACCCTTTCTCCGGGACAGTCGAATAGTTCTCGGGTCGGCGGCGTGAGTAGTTCAAATAGTGCCAAGCTCATCGATGATGTATTTCTCGATTTCGTGAAGAATATTCCAGGAGTTAAAGATATTTCCCCGACTGCTACTTCGAACAAGCAATTTATTTATGGTTCATACAATACCAATGCTGGTATTACTGGAACTCGGACAGTATATCAATCACTCAAAAATTTGGTCGTGGCCGATGGAAACTTTTTTTCCGATGATGATGTTGCTGAGAGTAATAAAGTCATTGTTATCGGATATCAGATTGCCCAGGATGCCTTTGGGACGGAGAGTCCGATAGGCAAGGAAGTAAAACTCGAAAACAGCGTATATACGGTCATCGGGACTTTGGCTGATAATTCTCAGGCGAATCGACGGGTGTATGCTCCGATTACTACGGTAATGTCCAAAATATCTGGAGCCCATTACTATGGTTCTGTGGATATTGCTATCGACGATCCGACCAAGATCGAGTTCATGAAAACTTTCATTGAGCAGGAACTCTTGCGTTATACGAATACGACGAAGGATACTGAACCATTTACTCTGAGTACGCTTTCGGAAATTTTAACTTCCATTTCATCTGTTACTGGAACCCTCACATTGTTTCTCGGAGGTGTCGCCGCGATATCTCTCATCGTCGGGGGAATCGGGGTGATGAATATCATGCTCGTTTCCGTGACCGAACGAACCCGAGAAATTGGCATTCGAAAAGCGCTCGGAGCATTTAAGAGTGATATCTTGACTCAGTTTTTGATAGAAGCCCTGTTTATCAGTATTATTGCGTGATTGATTGGTATTGGGATTAGTTATGGGGTAGTTGCGCTCGTTAACCAGTATTTGAGTGCGGTTATCAGTACGAATTCGATTCTTCTGTCTTTTGGTTCCGTGGTTTTCATTGGAATATTTTTTGGCATACTTCCAGCGTCGAAAGCGGCGAATCTGAAGCCGATTGATGCTCTGAGATATGAATAGATACCTATCATTTTAGTTGATCTGAGAGAAATATCGGTGAAAAAGTACTTTCCCTGTAGTATAATTTTCTGTATTTTACCTTGAATTTTCTACCATTTCCCCTAATATGCGACCAATTTAGTCACATATTATGTTGGAAATAAAAAATCTCTCTATTTCTGTAGGGGAAAAGTCCGTGTTAAATCATATTGATATATTGTTCCAGACTGGTAAGACCTATTTTGTCGTCGGAAAAAATGGCGGCGGGAAATCCTCGCTCGCAATGAGTATTATGGGGTATCCGAAATATCGTATTACGTCCGGAACTATAGAACTCGACGGACAGAACATCTCAAATTTGGATATTACGGAACGCGCTCATCTCGGTATTTTTCTTGCGCTTCAGAACATTCCGGAAATCCCGGGGATTAAGCTCGGTGAATTCCTCCGAACAATTTCCAATGAAAAACTCAAACGGGAACACCCGGAAACCAAACCGGTCACGCCGTTTTTGTTCCGAAGGTACATCGTGCAGAAGCTCCAGAAACTCGGGCTTCCCGAGTCATTCTTGAGTCGCGATCTCAATGTAGGATTTAGTGGGGGGGAGAAACGACGCATCGAAATGCTCCAGATGGAAATCCTGAATCCCAAGTACGTCCTCGTAGACGAAATCGACTCAGGACTCGACATCGACGCGTTCAAGTCCGTTGCGACTTCGCTCGCGGAACTTGCCACCCCAGATCGGACGCTTATCGTTGTAACTCATAATTACCGCCTTGCGGAATTTCTCCCACCTGACTATGTGATAGTTATAGAAGAGGGAAAAATTGGGAAAACCGGAGGCTTGGAACTGCTACGAGAAGTAGAAAAAACCGGTTTTTCTGGCTCTGCAAATATTCATTCGACTCTCTAATCTATGTCCAAAAAATCAAATACGAATGCGTATATTTTCGAGGGGCTTTCTCGTGAAATTTTTGATGGCCGTGACGATGTTTCGTATGCGGCTGTTTCGGCAGTAGGTATCAATGAAACTGTCGTTCGGCAGATTTCAAAAAATGGGAATGAGCCGGAATGGATGTTGGAACAGCGACTCAAATCCTTGAAAATTTTTGAGTCGAAATCGATGCCGGAATGGGGACCGGATTTGAGCGGACTCGATTTGCAAAGCATCTATTATTTTGCGAAACCCGCTGGGGCGACTGACGCAAAATCGTGGGATGATGTTCCAGAAACTATCAAAAATACCTTCGAAAAACTTGGGATTCCTGAAGCGGAACGTCAGATGCTTGCTGGAGTCTGAGCTCAGTATGACAGCGAAGTTATCTATCATAAACTCAAATCGGAACTCGTAGAACTGGGAGTAATTTTTGAAGATATGTCGGTAGCAATTCATCATCATGAGGCGCTGCTAAAAAAATATTTTATGAAAGCTGTGCCAGCTTCTGATCATAAATTTGCTGCACTGCATGGAGCAGTATGGAGTGGTGGAACCTTTCTCTATGTGCCGAAAGGGGTAAAAATCGCGGAACCACTCCAGGCATATTTTCGGATGAACGCAAAGTCTGGTGGACAGTTCGAACATACGATCATCGTGCTCGAAGACGAAGCAGAAGCTCATTATATAGAGGGTTGCTCTGCTCCGAAATATGGGACATCAAGCCTGCATGCAGGCTGCGTCGAGGTCTACGTTGGGACATCCGCCAAGATGCGGTATAGTTCCGTAGAGAATTGGTCGATTGATACTTATAATCTCAATACCAAACGAGCTATCATACAAAAAGATGGTTTTATTGAATGGATTGGGGGGAATCTCGGGTCTGGTGTAACGATGCTCTATCCATGTTCTGTTCTGGTGGGTGATGATTCCAAAGCTCGACATATTGGAGTTGCTTTTGCGAATGCGGGGCAGGTGGCAGATACGGGTGCCAAGGTGATTCATATTGGGGAGCGAACGACTTCAGAAGTTATTTCCAAATCGCTTTCCAAAGCGGGAGGAGTCGCCAATTATCGAGGACTCGTGAATATCAAGCCGAGTGCTAAAGGAGCGGTTTCTCAGGTGACGTGCGACGGGTTGTTACTCGACGGTATATCGATTTCCAATACCACTCCTGATATCCGGGTCGAAACTCCGGATTCGTTGGTTGCACAAGAAGCGAGCGTTGGGAAAATATCCGAGGAAACGCTCGCATATCTTAAAAGTCGCGGCATGAACGAAGCTGCAGCCAAGCAGATGATTGTCAACGGATTTCTCGCCCCAATTGTTAGTGAACTGCCATTGGAGTATGCAGTGGAAATGAATATTTTGATTGGGATGGAATTGGAATCTCGATAAAATATGAACTCCTTGTTAATTTTTCCGCACTTCGTTCACCATGCCTACGTACGGCTCAATGTAGTGTTCAAAAGTTGACTCCGGATTTCATCATTTCTCGAGATTCCCGGTATACTCGGATGTTTCCGATATTTCTCGGTTCAGCGGCTTTTCCTTGGTAACCCGCAGCGAAGCGAGGACTAATTGCCAAAGGAAAAACGACCGAATCGAGAAATGCCACGAGAGCACATACACTACGTTAAAACGGAAAACGACCGAACTGAGAATGTTATAAGAACACATAAATTTCAAAACCATGATTACCCTCGATAAAAACTCCCTCCAAAAATTCCGCGACCAGCAGGTTCGCGAAGTATTTGTTCATTTGATTAAAAAGGGGTGCGAAGGTACCAAAGTCGAAGTCCTGACGGAAATACCAACCAACGAAATTCTACAAAAATTTACGATGGACGATGGATTTGTAATCTCCTGCTTACAATCCGAAACGGAAAAACTCGACGGTTCCCGAATCACCGCAACCGGAGAAAAATGGATTTTCGCATCAGAAAAAGTCACCGGGAGATGCGGATGCGGTTCGAGTTTTCGGTTTGCTGGAGACCCAGCAAAAACCCCGAAGGAATTCGTGGATATTTCGATTTTGGAAGCAGGAACTTCTCATGTTCTCCATACGGGAAACTATTTTATATACGGTGGAGGATTCACGGAAATTACCGTGATGGGGGATGTAAAAATTTATTCGCTTGAGCTTTCAGATTCGAGCGAGATACAGATATTACTCTCGGGAATCAAAGCTCAAGCAGAACTCCGATCGGTCATAATCGGCAATATTTCCGCAGAACGCCATTTTTTGAGTCTCGGAAACGTTTCCGGGGTATCGAACCGATACATTCATGAAGCACTTATTCTCGTTCCGGAAAAAACTCGGGCACATGCAAAGATTTCTGCGTCCATTCAAAGCGATACTACTGATTACCATGTATGAATTCATGAATCCGCCTTGCTTCTCGGGGAAACCGGTGGAGTCCAGGGAATTCCTGAACTCAAGGTCGCATCGGAAGACGGGCTCGCGAGCCATTCTGCTACGGTGGAACGGGTTTCCGGCGAAATGCTTTCCTATCTTGCATCCCGGGGAATCTCCCGTACACTGGGGCAGAAAACGTACCTTTCGGCACGGATTTCCCATGTCTATGCCGGACTTGCGGAACCGACGATGAAATACCTTCAACAACAGATTTTCAAAAATTTAGGACTTTAATTTGACCCCAATGACCAGTATCCGTTCCGACTTCCCAATTTTTGAGTCCCATCCCGATCTCGTGTATCTCGACAGCGCGAGTACTGCGCAAAAACCAGCCGCCGTCATTGATGCGGTCGCGGAATATCTCGAACAGGGATACGCGAATATCCATCGCGGATCCTATGAGCTCTCAGAGCTCTCAGAATCCCTCTACAAGGAATCCAAAGTTGCCGTGGCTCGACTCATCGGGGCCGCGAGCCACTACGAGATCAACTACTCGAACAATGCGACTGGTGCATTCAATTTGCTTGCAGCTTCTATGGCACGGAGCGGATGGCTCAAATCGGGAGACCGGGTCTTGCTTTCGATCGTCGAACACCACGCGAACATCGTTCCTTGGATGATGCTGCGTGAATCGCTCGGTATCGAAGTAGAATTCGTTGCGTTGAATTCGGATTACGAGCTCGACATGGCTGATTTTGCACTAAAACTTACGCCGAATACCAAAGTAGTATCGTTTACGGGATGTTCCAACGTTACGGGCGTGGGAATCGATTTCACCCAAGTGAATATCGCGATTGATAGCCATTGGAAAACAGAGTGGGGAAAGACGCCTTTCCGCATCATGGACGCGAGCCAGCTCGTACCGCACGGACCGGTTGACGTCGTGGCGAACGGGCTGGATTTTGCCGTTTTCACCGGTCATAAGATGTGGGCTGATACCGGTATCGGGATTCTATGGGGAAAAAAAGAACTTCTCAAAGCCATGGTTCCATCCATCGGCGGAGGCGGGGCGATCAATTTCGTTCATACCGATGGATTTGAAGTTTCGGGACTTCCATATCGTTTTGAGCCAGGAACTCCAAATCTTACGGGAGCGGTTTCCCTTCTTACAGCGATAGAATATTTTGAATCGATAGGAGGGTATCCAGCGATTACAAAAATCGAACAGGAACTTGTCGAACGGGCACTCGAAGCATTTGCGAAACGGACCGAAGCCGTGACACTCATCGGTCCTACGACCGCTATTTTGCCTTCTGGAGCGGTTCGAGCCGGAGTATTCGCTTTTACCGTCGAAGGAAAACACATCACGGATGTAGCGGACGCTTTGGCCGCGGAAAACGTCTGCGTTCGTGCGGGGCATCACTGTGCGGAGCCGTTTCATATCCAACAGCAGATTTCCGGAACGGTGAGAATGAGCATTTCGATGTATACGACCCAAGATGATTTGGAGAAATTTTTCGAGGTATTGGATGATATTATTCATTTATAATTCCTGGGTCGAGAATACCTTCTATTATTGCTCAAACCCTATCAATACATTTTTCTCATCCTCACATGAACTCTGACGCTTCTGCCCTCATGCTCGAATATGCCAAAAATCCCCCGAACAAGGGGACTTTGCCAAACCCGACTTTTTCCTATCATGAGAACAATCGAAGTTGTGGTGATAGTATGATGGTGCATATCGTAGTAGGAGATGGGCGAGTGACGGAATATGCTTTCGAAGGGGATACCGCCATCGTGACGACCGCGGCGGCTGCGATTTTTGGAGAGGCGATTATCGGAGTGACGCTTGATGAAATTCTCGGTTACACCTACGAAAGCGTCCGGGAAATGATTGGCGGGGATATTTCTCCGAAACGACAGATGGCTGCCTGCCTCGCATTACTCGCGACGCGGAACGGTATCCATGAATATCGGAAGGACGGAAAACGTGATGATTTTAGTGATGTGATCGAGTAGGAAATCTCCAACTCCACCCCGTTTTTTCTGAATGGCTTTCGAATTTTGGAATCTTCTTTAAACCGCTTGTTATCTCGCTTCCGTCGGGTATCTGGAATGTTTTTAGGATTTGCTCATATTCTGTATCATCCCCCGTACCAATCCTAGAAACAGCGGGTGTGGCTCTGTCGGTCTCGATTTAAACTCCGGATGTGCTTGCGTGGCAATCATGTACGGATGGTCTCGGAGCTCGACAATTTCCGCGAGCAACCCGTCCGGGGATACTGCAGAAACAACAAATCCTGCTTTTTCCATTGGTTCTCGGTATTTCGGATCAAACTCAAAGCGGTGGCGGTGGCGTTCGGAAATCGTTTCCGATCCATAGATTTCGTGAGCGAGTGAACCTTTCCTGATCTCGCATGGATAGGTTCCTAAACGCATAGTGCCTCCTTTGGATTGTACCGTTTTTTGAGTTTCCATAATTCGGACGACGTTCGATTTCCCATCTGGTGAAAATTCTTCACTGTTCGCATCTGCGATACCAAGAACATTCCTTGCGAATTCGATGGCCATAATCTGAGATCCGAGGCAGATTCCGAGGAAAGGGATTTTGTGTGTCCGGGCATATTCAGTTGCAAGTATCATCCCTTCGATTCATCGTTCTCAGAATCCTCCAGGTATACAGATACCGTCCAATCCTGCCAGAATGGAAATGCCTTTTTCTTCCACGAGGGTCGCATCGATAAAATTCAGTTTGATTTTTTTCCGATAAAAATACCCAGCCGTCCGAAGTCATTCGTTGAGGGAATAATAGGCATCTTCGAGGTCGTTGTATTTGCCAATCATTCCCAGATTTAGAATTTCCTCAGAAGCAGAAATGTTTTCTACGAGATGTTCCCACTTCGCGAGGTCACATTTTTGGTTTGGTAGTCCCAGGCTTGCTGAAAGTTTTCCTGACAGTCAAAATTTCTCAAAATCCAAAGGAACCCGGTAAATACTGTCTGCGGTCGCTGCTGGAATAACATGAGAATGTCGGATTCCGGTGGCTCGTGCAACTTTTTCGAGGACATCATCTGGGATTTCCATATCCGCGCGGAGCACGAGATAATCTGGTGTTATTCCATAGCTCATGAGTTCCCGTACCGAATGCTGTACTGGTTTGGTTTTAAGTTCTTTGCTCGCACCAAGGTAGGGAAGGAGTGCTACGTGCACGAAAATTGCGTTTTCTCGTCAAAGCTCTATATGGAGTTGCCGCGCACTTTCGAGGAGATATTCATTTTCCATGTCCCCGACGGTTCCCCCGATTTCCACTATGGTAATGTCAGCTCCGGAAGTTTGGTATCCCAGCATGATTTTTTCCTTGATGAGGTCGGTGAGATGAGGGACAATTTGGACGGTTCCTCCCAAATATTCTCCTTTCCGTTCTCGGGAAATGATTTCTTCGTAGATTTTTCCGGTGGTGAACGAGGAAAATTGATTGAGTTCCACATCGAGGAATCGCTCGTAATGTCCCAGATCCAAATCCGTCTCTGTTCCGTCTTCTGTTACAAAAACCTCCCCATGTTGGAAGGGGCTCATCGTTCCAGGATCTACATTGAGGTATCCATCGAATTTTTGACAGAAGACCTTGTGGTTCATTCCTTTGAGAATGGCTCCAATACTCGCCGCGGTAATTCCTTTTCCTATTCCGGACAAAACGCCGCCGGTAACGAATATGACTTTCATAATTGGACAAGAAAAAAGAGGTCGGTGAGACCTCTTTTGTTAAAAGTACCTGGATTCGAATCAATAATGCTTCATGAAAGAAAAGATACCCTGAAACTTTTTTTTTGCAAGGTGACAATTGTAATTTCTGATTCACAATACGGGTGTCATATTTTATCTCTATTCTCCAAGATCAATTTTCCACGGAAGAGGAAATTATCAAAATATGAGAATTTTTATAAATGAAATATACCATTCCAATGGCTCTTTTTCGTACTATTTCCCACCCTTGCCAGCTTTGACTTTTTGAGTATTTTTTATAGGATTGAAACCTTCGTAGTATTAAAAACTTCTTTTATGTCAGGAAATGATGAAATATCGGTTCGCAAGCTCAAACTTGAGAAAATCCGCAACCTCGGAGTCGCGGCATATCCGGATACATTTGCCAAAAAAGATACCATAGGATCCTTATTGGCACGGGAACCACTGACATTTCGACCGATTGAAGAAATTATTCCTCATCCGGTTATGGATACGGAAACGGCCGGTCGGATCGTTTTGTACCGAAGTTTCGGAAAGATTGCTTTTGCTCATATTCAAGATGATAGTGGGAGAATACAAATCATGTTTTCTCGGGAAAATTGCAAAATTTCAGTGGGGGGAGTGGCTTTGGAGCATCTTGGAGATGAGGAAAACGGAGTAACAGCATTCAAATTTACAGAGAAGCTATTGGATTTAGGCGATTTTATCGGACTCAAAGGGGAATTATTCCGAACTCACAAGGGGGAACTCACGGTTTTTGTATCGGAATTCGTTTTTCTCGGGAAAGCATTGCGGCCATTGCCAGAAAAATTTCATGGACTTGTTGATTCGGAAATAAAATACCGGGAACGGCATTTGGATCTCATAACGGATGAATCCACGATGAAACGTTTTCGCTTCCGCTCCGATTTTATCCGGACGCTCCGCGAGTTTTATTGGAAAGAGGGGTTTGTGGAAATCGAAGGCCAGGTTTTGACAAATGCTGCTACCGGTGCTGCTGCCCGTCCCTATATTACGCATCAAAATGCCATGGATACGGATGTTTTTTTGAGAATTTCCCATGAAATTCCCCTGAAACTCATGAATCTCTCTGGTATGGATAAGATTTTCGAACTTGGGAAAGCCTTTCGTAACGAGGGTCAGGATCCTTCCCATCTACCCGAACATTTGCACTTGGAACACAATGCGAACTATTGGACCTTTCGCGACAATATGGCATTTACCGAAAAAATGTTCGATTATCTGTTCGATACGCTCGGAATCGAAAGGAATCGGAAAATTCTCAATAAATCCGAAGAACTCATCGATGTGGATTTTACGACTCCATGGGCTCGGGTGGATTATATCGAGATGGTAAAAAATGATACAGGAATTGATGTTTCCCAATATACTGACGTGGAATCCTTGCGAAACGACATCAAAACCCAGGGGATTATGATAGAAGGAATGGATCAGATGGGACTCACAACGCTCATCGACTACCTCTACAAGAAAATATCCCGTCCGAAGCTTATCAATCCGACATTTTTGTACAACTACCCTATTGTACTCAAACCGTTTGCTCGCAGGAATGACTTGTATTCGGAACAAGCGGATGCATTCCAATTGGTCATCAACGGTTGGGAACTCGTGAATTCCTATTCTGAACTCGTAGATCCGATAGACCAGGCGGAACGTTTCCGTGCAGGAGAAGCGGCGCTCGCGAGCGGAGATGAGGAGGCGATGACAGGAGATGCGGAATTCGTCCGCGCTATGGAATACGGCATGCCACCGATATCCGGTTGGGGAATGGGAGTTGATCGCATCATTGCACTTCTGACGGAACAAAATAATTTGCGAGACGTAGTATTGTTTCCATTGATGAAATCCAGAAATTTGGAGGAGTAATTCCAAGGAATCCATTATGAAAAATACGAATTGATCAATTGAAAAAAAGTTCCCTATGCTATGAGAGAACTCGAAGATTATGCCGTGGTACTCTACCAGCCGGGGATAAATTTCAAAATGCTTCTGTCAATTTTTGGGGTACCTGAGACAAAGACGGATGTCATTCGAGCCATCATGTCCGAGAATAAAATTATGCCAGTAAATGGGGATATTCGTCAGAATACAGGAGTTCCAATATCGCAGGGAACTATGATCAAAGTACATAAAAAATATCTTTCTCCTTCATCATTAAAAGTACTCAGATCTTCTCAGGCGAAAAGTTCCCCGATAGCAACGCAGGAACCCGAAAAAATTCAAGCTTCCCAAGGTACTGTTGAAAAAATACGAAGCGTGTTTTTGAAGCTCATGAATAATAAAAATTCTCGTCATCTTGTTATTTTTTCCGGAGCAACACTTCTTTCTGTGACAGTTGCTACTTCCGTTATGTTGATACTTGATACGCCGACCCCTCCTCCCAAGAAAAAACAACCTACCGCGTCATTGGAAAAAAAGACCGAAAAAGAATATCAAATACCTCCTTTTGAAGTTATAGTCATGCAAAAGACGTATGCAAGATTTAAAGACAAGCCGAATTCCGTTCCGGTTGACTCTATTCCTAGAGAAGAAATTGCTGCTGAAAAATTATCGTCGGTAACGAAAAGTGCAGAAATTGCCACCGAGGATACCTCGAATCAAAATACTGGTATGGTATCTAAAAAATCAGAGAATATTCAAAATGTAGGGACTTTGGCAAAAAATGAAACGATTCCAGAATCTCGAGCCGTAGAAAATCTCCCACCTTCTGGTATGGTAGATGGTGAGTTCATATTTAGTAATAGGACTACCGGTGAGGAACTCAAAGCTATTATAGCACAGATGAATGCTATGGGTCAAGGTTGAAAAAAATAAACCATTCCGAATTTCTAAAAAATCTCCCCGTTACCGAGGAGATTTTTATGGTATCAGAGATATATTTCTATTCATCGTCTTCTTCGAATTTCACTCCTCGTTCCGCTCGGATTTTTTCTGTGATATTTGCTGGAACCTGACTGTAATGAGAAAATTCCATTACATAGGTAGCTCGACCTTGAGACATCGATCTCAGATCCGTGGAGTATCCGAACATTTCGGAAAGCGGTACGAAAGCCCGGAGAATTTTTGCAAGTCCTCGCTCTGTCATCTCTGTGATTTGTCCACGCTTCGAATTGAGGTTTCCGAGAACATCTCCCATATATTCTTCCGGAGTGTTCACTTCTACCTTCATGATTGGTTCAAGGAGAACCGGTCGAGACTTGCTGGCTGCATTTCGGAATGCCTTGATACCAGCGAGTTGGAACGAAAGTTCATTCGAGTCAACGTCGTGGTAGCTCCCAAACGTAAGCGTCGCTTTGACATCAACGATTGGATACCCGGCAATCAGTCCTCGTGAGTAGGCTTTTTTGAGACCTTTTTCAATTCCGGGAATAAATTCTCGTGGGATAACTCCTCCGACAATCTTGTTGATGAATACGTTTTCTTCAACCAATGTTTCAGGATTTGCTCTTCGTTCTTCTGGAGTAATCGGTTCGAATGTTATAACGACGTGTCCAAATTGTCCGCGTCCTCCTGATTGTTTCTTGTGGATTCCATCTTGATCTTTTACTGTTTGAGTTATGGTCTCACGATACGCAACCTGAGGTGCTCCAACGTTGGACTCTACCTTGAATTCCCGTCGCATCCGGTCGACGATGATTTCGAGGTGAAGTTCTCCCATCCCTTGGATAATAGTCTGCCCAGTTTCCTGATTGGAAGTTACTCGGAAAGAAGGATCTTCTTCCGCAAGTTTGGAGAGTGCCATTCCCATTCGTTCTTGGTCAGCTTTCGTTTTTGGTTCTACCGCAACAGAAATAACTGGCTCTGGGAATTCCATCCGTTCGAGGATAATTGGCTTGCTGTCATCACAGAGAGTATCTCCCGTTTTTGTGTCTTTGAGACCGATGACTGCACCGATGTTTCCCGCGGGAATCTCGTCGATTTCGAGCCGTTGGTTGGCGTGCATCTGGAGCAATCGTCCAATTCGTTCTTTTTGTCCAGAAATAGGATTCATAACATAACTACCAGACTTGAGGGTTCCAGAATAAACTCGAACAAACGTGATTCGACCTACGAATGGGTCGGTCATAATCTTGAATGCAAGAGCAGCAAGAGGTTCGCTTGCTTCCTGTTTGAAAGTAAGGTTTTTTTCCTCATCGTTAGCATCATGACCAGTAATGGTTCCCTCATTGATGTCCATAGGAGACGGGAGATATTCTACTACCGCATCAAGAATGAGTTGAACTCCTTTGTTCATGAGGGAAGAACCACACATGAGGAGATAGAGAGAATCAGAAACTGTCCCTTTTCGAAGACCTTCCTTGATTTGTGGAATCGTGAGTGTTCCAGTGTCAAAGTACGCGTTCATAAGTACTTCGTCCTGATCCGCGGCCTTTTCGATAATGGCAGTGTGCATTGCTTCGACTGTTTCCTTGTAAGAATCCGGGATGTCGATTTCGACGACTATTTCCCCCATCTTCCCTTCGAATTTGTAGGCTTTTTTCTCCACGCAGTCGATGATTCCGGAAAAATCTCCTTCTTCTCCGATAGGGAGTTGGATTGGGAGAATTTTATTTGGTCCAGTGAGACGATCTTTGATGGATTGGAGGGTCATTTCAAAAGACGCCCCTGTCTTGTCCATCTTGTTCGCAAAAGCAATTCGAGGAACACCATACTTATCAGCTTGTTTCCAAACGGTTTCAGATTGAGGTTCTACTCCTTGTGATGCGTCGAAAACCGCCACGGCTCCGTCGAGAACTCGCATGGAGCGCTCTACTTCGATGGTGAAGTCAACGTGCCCCGGAGTATCGATCAAGTTGAGTTGAATCCCCTTCCAACTCGTGGTGGTAGCAGCGGAAGTAATGGTTATGCCACGTTCCTTTTCCTGTTCCATCCAGTCCATAGTTGCCGCACCGTCATGAACTTCTCCAATCTTGTGAGATTTTCCGGAATAGAAAAGAATACGTTCGGAAGTGGTAGTTTTTCCTGCATCGATGTGAGCACAGATACCGAAGTTGCGGACATTTCGCAAATCGCTCGCAATAGCCATAAAAAATAATTTAAAAAATGTGTCCTTGTTTGTGACGCGCGAATTGTAGGGTAAAGGTATCGGAAGTCAAATGAAATTCAAGGTTTTTAGGGTTGTTCCGAGGTGCTTTTTTCCTCGGTTTTTCTTGACTCTCGGGCGGTTTTGTATATCCTCCGCCCACTTGCCAATGTAGCTCAGCGGTAGAGCACAGGATTCATACCCCTGCGGTCGGTGGTTCGACTCCACTCATTGGCACCAATTCGAATTTTTACAAGTCTCCTCAACATGGAGGCTTTTTTTGTTTGCTTTTTTTTGTTTTTCCATACAATATGGTCACTTCTCAACGGAAGTTATATCGCGGAGTAGAGCAGTGGTAGCTCGCAAGGCTCATAACCTTGAGGTCGTACGTT
>JAVHRB010000007.1:0-21974 GCA_036171455.1 Patescibacteria group bacterium | reverse complement strand
GGAATGTGGCTTTCAAAGTGTATTGTGATATGAGTACGGATGGTGGGGGGTGGACTCTGGTAGGTAACACTATTGATGGTAATATTATAACTTCTGCAAATTTCACTCTTACGGCTCAATATTGAGAAAATTATATCAAACCTCTGTATTGAACGTCATGAAATAGACTTATGTACGAATGTGGAACGAGCGATCAATGAACTAAAGGAAGAACAATTTATGCTGGAAATTGGTCATGGAATACTGCCTTTAACGGTTTTACCGCTACGTTTACTTCCACGCCTACAAATAACGCAACATGGACACCTAGCCTTATATGATTCAATTCAACAGCATCCGATAGCACTTGGCATAATCATGTAGACAGGATACATTATCCAAATTTTTGAACATCTGCTTTTGTAAATATTTGAGCATGTGCGAGTGGTATTGGTTTTTGTACTGGCCGAATTGCATTTACCTGTGATCCGCAAAATAATGTATCTTGAACTGGTGATGTGGCATGGTTTACAGGAAATAGCGGTACGAAATATGTTCGATTTTATCTGAAATAGCCTTCCTGCAAATATATGCAATACTGAAACTAAAAAAAAGCATCCCGAATCAATTCGGGATGCTTTTTCATCGCCTTTTTCTACTTCTTCAAAATATTCACGAATGTCTCGCTCGGAATACTTACCCGTCCGAACTGTTTCATCTTCCTTTTTCCTTCTTTCTGCTTCTCAAGGAGCTTGCGTTTGCGGGAAATATCCCCTCCGTAGAGTTTTGCGGTAACATCCTTTCTCAAAGCGGAAATGTCCTCCCTGGCGATAATAGTACTGCCAAGCGCTGCCTGGATAGCAATGGAAAACTGTGCTTTGGGAATGGCATCCTTGAGCTTGGCGCAAATCCGGCCTCCGAGCGTGCGGGCTCGGTTGCGGTGGACAATCATCGAGAATGCTTCTATGATTTCTCCCGCGACGATGACGTCGAGTTTGGCGAGGTCGTCCTGCTGGTAGCGGATGAATTCATAGGAAAGCGATCCATATCCGCTCGAAAGCGATTTGAGGTCGTCATAAAAGTCTCCGACCAGTTCCGCAAGGGGGATTTCGTATACGAGGACCGCTCGTGCGGAATCCAAAAAGTATTGGTTTTTGAATACCCCGCGCCGTTCCTGGGAAAGTTGCATGAGATTTCCGACGTATTCCGTTGGGGTGATGATTTCGATTTTCGCGATAGGTTCCTCGATATACACAAAATTCCCGGGGAGCGGCAAATCCTCGGGATTGCTGACCAAAATAGCCGTATGGGTTTTGCCATTGACTTCCAGAAGTTCCGGGCTGTTTCGTGGATTCTCGGAGACTTTGTTACCCATGATGATAACCCGGTAGGTGACCTGTGGACTCGTCATGATGACGTCCATTTCAAATTCCCTCCACAACCGTTCCTTGACGATGTCGAGATGGAGAAGTCCAAGGAAGCCACATCGGAATCCGTGCCCGAGCGCCGGGGAAACCTCGTGTTCCGTCACGAGGGAGCTGTCGTTGAGCATGAGCTTGTCGATGCTGTCCTTGAGTTTTGGGTATTCGTCGGTATCTACAGGATACACCCCCGCGAAGATGAACGGCGTAATCCGTTTGAATCCCCGAATTGGATTTTTGTGGTCAGGACTGCCACGGAAAACCGTATCCCCCACCCTTGCGTCCGCAATCGTTTTGAGACCGGTGACGATGTACCCGATTTCGCCTTCTTCGATCATCCCGATGGGATTCCACTTCGGGGAAAAACACCCAACTTCCAATGCTTCCACCTTGGCGCCGGTATGGATGAATTCCACCATGTCGCCCTTTTGGATGCGACCCGAGAAGAGCTTGAGATACACGACCACTCCTTTGTAGGTATCGTATTGTGAATCAAACACCAGGGCCTTGACCGTGGAATGGTCCGCACGCTCGTCGCCGTGCACGACAAAATCGGAATCCAACGTCAATTGCTTTGGCTCCGGCATTCGTTCGATAACGGCATCGAGTACGGATTCTACGTTCTCACCCGTTTTGGCAGAAACACAGATGATATCGGATTTCTTACACCCGAGCAGGTTCATCACTTCTTCAGAAACTCGCTCCACGTCAGCCGATGGGAGGTCGATTTTGTTGAGCACGGGGATGATTTCAAGGTCGTTTTCAAGAGCCAGATAGACATTGGAAAGCGTTTGTGCCTCAATCCCCTGCGTCGCGTCGACGACCAGGATCGCGCCTTCCACGCTCGCCAAAGACCGGGAAACCTCGTACTGGAAATCCACGTGCCCCGGGGTGTCGATGAGATTGAGCTCTATCCCCTTCCAGTGCATGCGCACCGGCGTGAGCTTGATGGTAATGCCACGTTCTTTCTCGATATCCATGGTATCGAGAGTCTGCTCGCGGATATCGCGCTTTTGGATGGTGCCGGTGATTTCGAGCATTCGATCCGCAAGCGTGGATTTGCCGTGGTCGATGTGCGCGATGATGCAAAAATTACGGATGGGAAAGTTCGGTTGGGTCATGGAAAAAACACAAAATACGGCTGGATTGTAGCGAAAATTCCATTTTTCCGAAATCCTATTTGAATTTTCGAGGTAATAGGAATTTCCTTAATTCTTTCTCGAAATCATCGAGTGAGAATTTTTTTGCCTGGTGAGAACAATCGTCGCGCATTCCAAACGCGAATTCCGGCGTCATCTTTTCGACCGCGACCATGAGGTCGTCCACGGAAAAATCCGGCGGTAGGAGGATTCCCGTTTTCCCGTCGATTACCGTTTCGAGGTATCCGCCCTCCGCGACGGCAACCACGGGAACCCCGGAGGCCATCGACTCCACCGTAACCAACCCGAAATCCTCGTTCTTGGAAACGCAGACGACCGCGGTTGCCCGTCGGACGATGCTCGGCAACAGGGAATTGTCCGTCAAAGTGACAAACTCAATATTCGGAGCATCGCCCGCGAGCGCTCGGAATTCCTCCAATTGGGGATCGTTTTTCCCGTACAAAACTTTGAGCCGTTTTTCGGGTAAACGTAGAAATGCTCGGATGATTACATCGATACGTTTGGCATGCGACAAACGCGCATATGACAGGAAGTAGGAACCTCCGAAAAACGCGAACTTCTCGTCAATTTCTCCGCTCCTCGTGGAGCGTACTGATGTACGTTTCGCTACGGTACTCGAAATTAGCTTCGAATTTCATCGTTTTTCGGAGGTTCCCGAAACCGCATCCGAATTCTCCCCCTCAACTGGATAAAATTCCTCGGTATTCACCGGAGGATACAGTACTTCCACTCGGACGTCCGGAGCTAAACTCCGCAAAAAATCCGCATTTTTGACAGAATTCGCCAGGATGAGATCCATAGCTCGCAGATCGGAAATATACCACCATTTCAACGGAAGGAGCGCCGCGGAGAACAGGGGTTGCAACCAAGCGGGAACCTTTTGTACGTATTGTGCCTTCTGATCAAATAGATGTCGAGAAATGCTGTGCGCATAATATATTTTTTTCGCCTTCCGTGCCCAAACTCGAGCCGATATTGCCTCGTTAGAAAAAATCACGGTAGGATATTTCCCGATTTCCCAGCACCGCAGCAAAAAAGCAAATTTCATGAGAATAAACCCGAGCATCCCACGCCGGAACGACGGGAAAATCTCCGTCATACGCCCCGTGAACCCCATAGCCCGCAGGTCGTAGCTCTCCGGTCGGAACGCGGCAGCGAAAATATCCGCTCCCAATATTTTCGAAATTTCCACATTCATCCGTTCCGCCCCACCCCGGATAAAAAAACTGTCGTGGACGATCGCAACAGATGGCGGAGAAACGGGGTTTTTTGGAGAAAATGCAGCAACCATCGAAAATACTTGTTTACGATTTGGAAAGTGCCAGTATACTCATAGCGTCTTTCTCTCGAAATAAATTTTTTACATGGACGTAAAACAACTCAAAATTGCCATCGTTTGCGACTGGCTCAAGGACTGGGGCGGTGCCGAACAGGTGCTCTACGACATGCTCGAGGTCGTGCCGTACGCTGACGTGTATAGCTCGGTCTTTGATCCGAAGCATTTCCCAGAGCTCGAATGACGGGTCACCACCACCTTCCTCCAAAAAATCCCATTTCTTCGGAATCGTCCAAAAATGATTCCATTTCTCCGAACCCGCGCGTTCGAATCGCTCGACTTCTCCGGGTACGACATCGTCGTTTCGAGCTCCAGTGCGGAGTCCAAGGGGATTATCACCGGCACGGATACCCGGCATATCTGCTATTGCCATACCCCGACGAGGTACTATTGGAGCCATACCCACGAATACCAGAAGAATCCAGAATTCTGATGGCTCAACCCGCTCGCCCGATTTGTCATGCCACGCATGTTCCACAAGCTCAGGATTTGGGACTATCTCGCCGCGCAACGGGTGGACACTTTCGTAGCGAATTCCCGTACTACTGCAAAACGCATCACCAAATTTTACCGCCGGGAATCCGAAATTCTCCACCCCGGCATCGACTCGGAAACATTCGTCATTGGTGGGCAGGAGAAAAAAGATTATTTCCTGGCACTCGGTCGAATCATCCCCTACAAACGATTCGACCTGCTCGTCGAGACGTTCAACCGCAACGGACTCCCTCTCAAGATTGTTACCAACCAGCAAAACCGGCTCCAAAAGGAACTAGAGTCCAAATCTCAGCCCAATATCGAATGGATTTTCGGCGCGGACGACGCCCAAAAGATTGAGCTCTACCAGAAAGCCCGAGCCTTCATATTCCCTCCCGAGGAAGATTTTGGGATGGTACCGGTCGAAGCGATGCTCTGCGGGACTCCCGTCATCGCCCTCGGCAAAGCCGGCGCACTCGAAACCGCACTCGATGGCCTATCGTGAGTCACATTTGGCGAGCAGACTCCGGAATCCCTCCAGGACGGTATTGAGCGGTTTCTCAAACTCAAATTTGATCCCAAGGCTATCCGAAAACACGCGATGAAATATAGCAAGCATGCGTTTCAAAAAGGATTCGAGGAAATATTGATGCGGGAATATGCTCGGTTGAAGTAGAAAATTTTATGAGTTGAAGTAGAAATCCATCAATTTCCAGTTGTCAACGTTCCGAAGTCTGATACAATTCCCTTTACATCCAAAAAATACCGTCCCATGTGCTGAATATTCTGATACGTCGGTTCCCGACCCGGAGCAGAAAAAATTATTCTCGATGGGCTAGAAAACCTCGAATACCGGGGCTACGACTCTGCTGGAATTGCCGTCCACGGCAGTACTGGTATCGACGTCTACAAAGCTATTGGAAAGGTCTCCCAGCTCACGAGTCTCGTCGAGAATTCCAAAGCCGGAAACAAAAACTACACGAGTGGCATCGGTCACACCCGATGGGCCACCCACGGGGTCGTCAACCTCGCTAACACCCATCCCCACACCGACGAGAAAAAATCCGCTTTTATCGTCCACAACGGCATCGTAGAGAACTACCGCGAACTCATCAAGGAAATCAAAGACACGACATTTTATGGCAACACCGATACCGAAGTCGTCGCGAAACTTCTCGCTACTATCCCGGGAAAATCTTTTCTCGAACGGGTAGAAAAACTCATGACTCGATTGGAATGAGCCTACGCTATCGTGCTCATCAACGACCAAGACCCAACAGAAATGATTGGGATCAAATTCGGAAGTCCGCTCGTTTTTGCCAAGGGCAAGGACAATAACTTTTTCCTCGCATCGGACGTCAACTGTATCGCGATGCACACCACCAATATCGTCTACCTCGAAGATGGTGATATCGTGCATATCCAAGATGGAAAAGCCACCATCAAACACGCAGGAGTTATGGTTCATCGTATGCAAGAAAAAATCGATATTACCCAAACCCATATCGATATCGGCAAGTATCCGCATTTCATGCTCAAAGAAATCTATGAAGCCCCGAATGTCCTCACGGATGTTTTTCGTGGCAGAATTCAATTCCAAGAAGGTATTATTACGACCGATGCGCTTCGCAGCCTTCGGGAATCCGAATTCAACCGAGTGGAATTCGTCGCCTGCGGAACCTCCTACCATGCGGGACTTCTCGCTTCGTATTGGATCGAGGAACTCTCGGATCTCGACACCGGGGTGACCATCGCGAGCGAATTTTTCAGCCGGCCGCCACGTATCGTGCCGACGACCCTCTTTGTGTTCATTTCTCAATCGGGAGAAACCGCCGATTCCATCGAACCGCTCAAATACCTCAAGGAACATGAGGCAAAAACTTTTGGCATCGTCAACGTCGCGGGGTCGACCATTTCCCGGCTCACCGACCAGGGACTCTTTACTCGTGCCGGGGTAGAAGTCGGAGTAGCTGCCACGAAATCGTTCATCGGACAGATTGGGGCTTTGCTCATCCTGAGTCTCTATTTCAGCGTCCAGAGCGGTGCGGATTTTCGGCAATACCGGGAGATTCTCGACAATATTGAGAATCTTTCCCTTCTCGCGAGCGAAGTACTCGAAATGTCTGACGAAATCAAGAAAACATCCATCCAGCTCGCAAAATACCAGCATATCCTATTTTTGGGCCGCGGCAGCGGGCTCGCTATTGCCTACGAAGCCGCCCTTAAATTCAAAGAAATCACCTACATCCACGCGAACGGGGTACCGCTCGGGGAACTCAAACATGGATCGCTCGCCCTCATCGACGAGAATTGCCCATCCGTTGTATTTATTCCAGACGATTCATATTTTTTTATGAATTCCTCTGCGATTTCCGAAATCCGTGCCCGCGGCGGCAAAATCTGTGTCATATCGCAACAGCCCATACCCGATGCGGAATGGAACATCGTACTCCCAAAAACCAACCCCATATTTTTTGGATTCCTCGCAAGCATCTGCGGTCAACTCCTCGCCTACCACGCGGCGGACTCCCTCGGACGGGATATTGACAAGCCAAGAAATCTGGCTAAGAGCGTGACGGTGAGATAAATTTATACAATCTTTTAACGGTGCCAAAAATATCAAAAATCTAAATATATCGTAATAAAAGATTTACAAATCAGCGAAAACGACCTACTCTCATATTGTGGATATTTTGATTGATACGATAATTTTTATTCTCCTCTTACCCGTACATGAAACCAAAAATACTCCTCACCGGCGGACTCGGATACATCGGCTCCCATACCTGCGTCGTCCTGGAACAATCTGGATACCAAACTATTCTCCTCGACAACCTTTCGAATTCGAGCCTTTCATCGCTCGACGGTATAGAGAATATCCTCGGGTATCGTCCTACTTTTTACAAAGCAGACATCCGTGACCGAGGAGCGATCGCCTCTATTTTGTCGAGTAATCCGTTTGACGGTGTGATTCATTTTGCTGGGCTCAAGTCAGTCGGGGAAAGCGTTGCCGAGCCGTTCGAATACTACGATAATAACATTCGTGGATCATTTGTTCTGTTTGAGGAGATGGAAAAAGTCTGACTCAGGAATATGGTATTTTCCTCAAGTGCTACGGTATATTCTGGGGACAACCGACTTCCGCTCACCGAATCGTCCAAACTCGATACCACGAACGCGTACGGTACCTCCAAGCTCGCACTCGAACATGTGCTCAAGGATTTGTCATCGGCCAAATTCTGGAACGCATTTGCTCTGCGGTATTTCAATCCGATTGGAGCGCACCCGTCTGGATATATTGGAGAATGCCCGACCGGGATTCCGAATAATCTCCTCCCCTATGTTCTCGATGTCGCAGTAGGCAAGCGATGAGAAGTCAATGTCTACGGAAATGACTACGATACTCCTGATGGTACTGGAGTCCGTGATTACATCGACGTAAACGATCTCGCGCAGGCACACCTCGCCGCTATCGCGAAACTCCTCGGACGAAAGGGGGCCCATTTTGACGCGGTCAATATCGGGACTGGACAGGGTACGAGCGTGCTCGAAATCATCGATTATGCCCGAACCGCGAGCAAAAACCCCATACCCTACACGATCCGCGACCGACGCCCTGGAGATTTGGCCACGGTATATACCGACCCCTCCCTCGCACGAGAAATTCTCGGTTGGAATGCAAAAATTTCCGTAGCAGAGTCAGTAGCCAGTGCTTGGAATTTTGTACAGCACCGTTCCTCGGACAACGAGCGTTTTCTCTATATATAATACCAAATTCACGTAACTCTATTTGCTCACTGCCTCGGGAGAATATGTTTTCCTTTTCCTTCGGTCCAGACCGCGCCGGACAAGCTCGGAAACGAAAACATATCCTCCCGGTCACGCTCGCGGGAAGTGCTGCGATTTACGTTAATTTGGTATAATCAACGATTCAGGAGTTTGAAAAGCCCCCTCCCCTAGCCCTTTTTGCTGGGCTGCAACTTTGCGAGTACCTCAGTATTGGTAGTACTTACTCCATGATGGACCGTCACAAAAAAATTCATTTCTTGTAATACGCCGATAACATTGCGCAGAGTATCCGGATCGGTTGTTTTGGTAATAACATTAAAAATAATATTACGAGCATGGGTATGCTGAACGAGATTTTCCCAGAATACCGGCTCAAAAAAATTTTGAGGCACCCGATTGTCAATAAAGAGGTCGACAATCACGAGTCCAAAAACATGATCGATTTTTTTGATATATTCTGCGGCATCTTGATATTCTATGGTAACCCCTGAATAAGCATCAAGTCAAAAATCTTCTCGAGCAATTCGGATAATGTCCGGATCAAAATCCACCGCTACAATAGAATTTTCCAGATGAAAATCATCACGGAGAATGGCAATAGCGGATCCTCCGCCGAGTCATAGGAGCAGAATATCGTCTTTTCCCGTATATGCTATCTCCCCCAAAGCAAAGGTCATAATGCGATGCAGGGAACCAAACGAGTAGTTCGCATTTTTCGTATTTATGACTTTTTTCCCATCCATATACCCCACCCGGAGCAGGCCATTGTGCCGGGATTTTTTTATGGTAAAGAGCGGATAGAGGTAGCTAATATATTTTTTGAGAGAAAATTTTTTCATAAAATCGGGTAAAAAAACAAGAACATTCCTAGTATAGAGGGAGGATTGCTTGCTCCAAAAGATTCTCGGATTTTTGTGTAGCTGGGAGAATGCCTTTTCAAACCCTTCTCATTCACGTTATTACTTTTATGATATTGCTATTTAAATATTTCTTCAGTCGAGCATTATACAATCGTATATTTACACCGAAAAAGTAAAGCGAATCTTATCATCTATTGCTTGTTGGTCTTGCAAATTACTCACGCTTCAAAGTTTTTCTATAATTCTTGATTCGTCTATAACTCGAATTTGATGAAAAAGAATTTTAGATTTTTCAGAGAGACCGTATGATTTCCAGTTTTCCAAAATAAGACCGGTTGGAACACTGATGCAATTTGAGGTGATAGGAGCAATAAGATAGAGACCGAGATATTTACTCATGAGATCATTTTGCAAAATGATACTTGGTCGTTTTCATTGCTGCTCGTGTCATTTTGTAGGAATCAAATCTACTACAACGATATCAAAACGTTTATGCATGTTCTTTTTCCAAAAGAACTCCCCCATCATTTGAAGCAGAATGTGTTAGAAACTGTTCTTCAGATACCAGTTCGAAATTTTCATTGATTTGAGCAAGATACTGTTTAAAAGCCTCCTCAATTCATTTTTGTTTTTCTTTTTCTATCCATTCAATCAGACTCGCTTCAATAATATGTGTTTGAGAAACCTTTTTTTGCTTTGCAAGAGCTCGCAGAGACGTAACGATAGTATCAGGAAGTTTAAAACTCAAAGCAACCATAAATTTGATAATGTAAAAAATATACACGTTTAGTATAGATTATTTGTATGGAAATTCAAGATATTTTTGATGCGAAAATAGCATATCAGGAAAAATATTTTTTATTCTCAAAATTCTCGCGAGCCAGATCGGATGCCTGCTCAATATGCATGAAATAGCCAATACCATCAATCTCTCGGTGTCAACGGTGGAAAATTATCCGAATATCCCGTTCGCCAAGCGAGAGTACCCGTTCCGCCACTCGAATAAGTGCATATTCACACCTTATTTAGTGAAATATGATTTTGGGAGCTCGCTTCGGGTCTCCGACAGAAATGTAAACCTAATTGCTGCAATTTTAACACTGTGGCGGGTTCGTGGAGGTTCGTGCGGAATCATTTATAAAAAGTAGGAAATGTTGCAATATTTCTTTGCATTTGTTGCAAAAGCCGTAACATGTGCCGAGTAATTCTGCAACATTTCAAAACGAATGAAATCAGCGCCCATTCAAAAATCCCAAAGATTTCGACTTATTCTCGATCGGCTTTCCCAAGATTCGGTCATATCCGCTTCCGAAATCGTTCTTCTCACCGGCGTGGATCGGGTTACCGTATACCGTGATTTTCAGGATCTCATCCGATTGGGAAAAGTAGAAAAGATCGGCGGTGGAAAATATCGAAAAAAGTTTTCCATACGGGAATTCTTCGCGGTTCCTTTTTATTCGCGTCCTTCGGTTTCTTACGATCCCGGCTTTCTTTCGTCATACATACCCGGTACCACTTCTTTTTTTTCAGAGGAACAATTATCGCTTTTGGAGAATGCAGCCTCGAAAGCGCCAATTACCACGGAGTACTACCGGACAAACAGGAGAAATATCGAAAACGCCCTTATCGATCTCAGTTTTTCTTCGAGTTTTCTCGAAGGGAATACGTACGATTATCTGGATACCGAGGTTCTCATACGATACAACCGCATTGCCGAATCGAAAACCAGAGACGAAACGCAAATGATTCTCAACCATAAACTCGCCATAGAATACGTTATGGAATACCGGGACCAATTATCGTACGACCGCATGACTTTTTTTGAAATCCACGCGCTGCTCTGAGAAAAATTGCTTCCCAAGGAAGAACTCGGGACCATTCGTTTGCGAAAAGTCGAAATAGGGGCTTCCAAATACGTGCCGCTCGACGTGAAGTTCCGGCTCGAAGAAGAATTCGATATTTTTCTCGACAAGCTTCGGGCAATTAGAAATCCTTTTGAGCAATCGGTGTTCATTCTGGCGTTCATCCCGTATTTTCAAATCTTTACCGATATCAACAAGCGAACGTCTAGGATGGCATGCAACCTACCGCTTCTGAAAAACCGATTGGCTCCGTTTTCGTTTCTCGGCGTCGAACCAAAAGAGTATATCACGGCAATTTTGGCCATTTACGAACTCCGCGATACTTCGATGTTGGCCGATTTGTTCGTAAAGAACTGGTTGGCAAACCGGAACCGATACGAAGTTTGATTTCTATAAAAGTTATACGCCGAAGGAAAGGAAACGCTCTATCTTCCGAAATTCAAGACCTCGTTTCTCAGAAATTTTTTTACGTCTTCAAAAGTCACAGAATCGTTCATGACCAACGGTTCTTCCACTATGTCGTCAAAAAATACCAGGGATTTCAGTATCAGGCTCTCGCTCACTCCCTTTCCGTATTTC
The DNA here is from genome assembly GCA_036171455.1 of Patescibacteria group bacterium. Classification (GTDB taxonomy): domain Bacteria; phylum Patescibacteriota; class Gracilibacteria; order BD1-5; family UBA2023; genus CAIVSN01. The sequence continues at coordinate 10,514 of JAVHRB010000007.1, read as the reverse complement.
CTAAAAAAAGCATCCAATAGCCGGCGAATTCAAAATTCCCGAACCAGGAAATACAAATCCACGTAGTCTTTGTTCGTGGCCCGGTTCTGAATCGCCCAGAGTTTCATGGAGGCGATATCCAATTTGTCCGCCAGATTGATATATTCCGTATCAATACTTCTCCGATGTCAGTAAAACAGGGATATCGCGGTACCTCAAGCCAAATAAAATCACTTATCCGTGAAAAATTTCAACCTTGGCAGGATATCGAGTCGCTTTTGATCCAAAACTTCTGGAAAATACCGGGGTATTCAACTGTTCATACATGGTTCGGTTAGAATCTCGGGAGATGTCCGTTCAAAAAAACAGGTTCCAATAATTCAGGGATTTCGCATCGAGTCTGGAAGACACCTTAACGAATTGCCGCTTTGCCTTTTCTAGTCCGAGTCGGTCGATCCAAATATCGGCAATAACTCGTTCGCCAAGCGTAAGCACTCGTTCCGCCAAAATCTCGCTGTCATAATCCAAACACGAAAGATCGTATTCCCACAGGATATTTTGGAACGATGCGTCAATCGGCATTCGGGATACGGTTAGACAATGGTTTTTTGCAGTTCTTTGCCCGTATTATACGTACGGAGTTCGTATTTCAAAAAATAAAGCCGCTATTTTATATTCGGTGGAAATCTCATACAGGATTTCTTTAATTCATTTGAAATAAACAAATATTTCCCTATAATCAAGTAAATAAATAAACTTTATTTCTCTATATACAAGTAATGTTTAAACAAATAATCGTTGACAACCAGTCAAAAATCGAGAAACTCAGCATCATAGAACGAGACTATGATTTTTATGACGATCTCCTCAAATTGAACAAAATCGTGAGTTTCGTCTGACCCCGGCGCGTCGGCAAGACCTTTCTCATGTTTCAGTTCGTCAAACGGCTCCTCGAAAGAAACGTCATAAGCCTTAAACAACTCGTATTCGTCGATTTCGCACAATACAATAACGAAACCCTGGATCCGCAAGGGCTATTGGACGATTATTTCGATACGAATCCCACGGACGATCCGTTTCTGGTATTCGACGAGATCCAGGATATCGCGAACTTCAAAGAATTCGTCCTATTTTTTTATAACAAGTGATACCGGATATTCCTGAGCGGAAGCAATTCCAAGCTCCTATCGAGCGAACTCTCGACGGAGTTCCGATGAAGGGTGTTTCAATACGACGTATTTCCCCTGACTTTCAAAGAGATACTCCGATTCAAGAATATCGAGGCAAAAACGCGGTATTCCACCAAAGAGAAAGGAGAACTCGGCCTGATTTTGGACGATATGATGTCATACGGAACTTTTCCGGAGCTCGTACTGTCGACCAATGAAAACTTCAAGGAAAATCTCCTGAAGGATTATCTCGATATCCTCATTTACAAGGACCTCTTGGAACGATACAAGATAGAGAACGAATTCGTGGTACGTTACCTCATAAAGAGACTCATTTCCAGCAATACGAAACAAATCAACATCAACAGGACCTACAACGATCTGAAATCCATGAACGTAAAAGTCGGAAAAAACAGCCTATACAGTACGCTTGCTTATCTGGAAAACATCTTTTTCATTCGTCAGGTCAGCAATTATTTCAGCGAAAAATGATTCAAGAAAGCGTTTCTTTACAATCTCTGATTCAAACGCACCCTCAATATGGAAAAGGATTATGGAAAAAATTTTGAAAATCTCGTATTTCTCAACCTGATTAAAAAATACGGCAATCCCAAATACAAGGATGCGAAAAACGAAATCGATTTTTACATAGAAAAAGACCAACTGAATATCCAGGTATGTTACGATCTCAACGATGAGAACTTTGAGCGGGAAACCTCATTTTGAAAGGATGCTACCAGCAAAAATATCCTCATAGTGCGGGAGAATTCGGCACATTCGAAAGTTCCAGAAAATATCGAGGTGATACATTGGCTGGAGTATTTCCTTGGATAGCACAATATGAATTACAATAATCCCATCGACCTCGTCCAATTCCTCCCCTACTTCCCTCCCCACAAGTGAGGGCTGGAAGACGTGGCCGAGTGGATATCCACGGAATACGCCCGCGAAGGCTACGGCAAGGTGCTCAACGTGACGTTTTCCGTCGGACAGCCACAATCCCACGGCTCCTACGAATCCGAGAATGGTTCCCGCGTCGTCGTGCTTCCCGCCTTCGACCTCGTGAAGAATTTCCCGGTACCCAAAATATGGAGCCCCGGATTTTGGCGGACCTTCCGAGAAATCAAGTCGTTCGGCGGCGACATCGTCCAAACCCACACGCGGTTTTTCCTCTCCAGCCTAGTCGGAGGCCTCTATGCGAAACTTCACGGCAAGAAGTGGGTGCACGTCGAACATGGCAGTTGATACGTAGTTTCCGAGAAACGAATCGTCACGCTCGCCTCCCGAGCGTTCGACCGGACCGTCGGAAAATGGATCCTCACGCGTGCCGATGCGGTCATCGCTATCAGTGAGGCATGCCGTGAATTCGTTCGAAAGGAATTTACCGACCGGGAAATCACGACCATCTACCGGGGCATGTCGGTACCGAATGTCCCGAGAATACCGGCCACGGACGGGAAAACGAGAATCACGTTCATCGGACGGCTCGTCTACCTCAAATGAGTCAGGTTTCTGCTGGAAGCTCTGAATACCCTCATATCCGAATGAATCACGGATTTTTCCTGCCGGATCGTCGGCGACGGGGAAACCCGAAACGAATTGGAAGCCTACGTACGGGAGCACTCGCTCGAATCCCACGTGGAATTCCTGGGGTTCCGGAGCCGTGCCGAAATCCTCGGAGAAATCCTGCCCTCCACGGACATTTTCGTGAACCCGAGCCTCCAAGAGTGACTGCCGACCACGGTCGTCGAGGCCCTGCTGTCCGGGTGCGCGGTGGTCGCGACGGACGTGGGTGGGACAAGGGAGATTTGCAAGGGAGAGGATTTGATTATCGTGCCGCCGGGAAATACGGCGGATATCGCCGAGGCAATCCGGAACGCCGTGGAAAACCAGGAGAAACTCCAGGGGATATCCCATGAAAAAGTCTGTGAAAAATTCGATTCGGGAATCAATATCCGGAGGTATTACGAGTCGTATGACGGTATCCTATTGCCCTCCATTTAAAAATTTCCAAACTATTCCATTCCCTGATTCCCTACTTTTTTCATACCAATCCTTTTATCCGAACGATCAAACTCATCGGGATAAAAAAAGTACCACATCTCAGAACGCACGCCATCAGAAAACCAGGATAATATTGGCCGTATTTGAGAACGAGCAAAAAAGAAATCCGCTTCATCCGCATAGAATTCTTGGACGTGGTATTCGATAGACGAACCATATATTGCGTACAATATTCGGGAACATTGCCCATTTTCGCATATTTTCACGCACGCAACCAGAGGTCATAATCCTCGCAGAGATTCATCTTCTCATCGAAACGACCCGCTTTTATAAAAACATCTTTTCTCATGAGGACCGATGATTGCACGAACTGATTGGTCAAAAGCATGCGTTTCCGAATATTTTCATCGGTAAGGTTCGTCGCTATGAATCCGATATTCCGATATCGCTCATCAACGCAAGTCACATAGGTACCGACGATTCAAATTTGAGCATCAGCCCGTAACATTCCCATCTGTTTGGCTAATTTTTCAGGATCCGTCCAGACGTCGTCATCGTCGATAAAGGCGAGGAAATCTCAATGAGCCAAACCCGCTCACCTGTTTTTGGAAGCGGAACGCTCCATATTCACCTCGTTTCTCACATACGAGACATTCCCATGGGAACTTTGGAAACGAAGCACGATTTCACGGACTTTCACGTCGGAGGAAGCGTCGTCTATCACGATGAGTTCGAGATTCGGATACGACTGTTCCAAAACGGAAGCGATGGACGCCTCCAAAAATCTCGAACCGTTATACGTTGGCAGAATGACGGATATAAGCGGGAATTTCGAAGAATTCATAAATAGCTTTATTCGAAGAATATCTTTATTATTGCATAATTAATAACAGTCTTCTTATATATATTCAAATTAGTTATTAAAGTCTTAATTAATAAATACGGTATTTCTCGCAAAAAGCAATCATCAACGATATGAACATTCAAAATTGTGTTTTTCCAAAAAAGCAATCATATCAACGGGTTTTTTATCATCAAATTCCTCTAGTTCCATTACGATTTTTGATATTTTTTTTAAGATATTATCTTTCATATTAAGCAATATTTCATATTCCGCACCTTCACAATCAATTTTCATAAAATGAATTTCATCTAAATTCATCTTCTCAAAATAAGAATTAAATGAAATTACTTTTATTTTTCTTATTTCGGTAACGACATCTTTAGGGTACTTATTGTAAATAGAATGTCATCCGGAATTTTCAGGATGAATATAAAATTCAACTGTCTTTTCTTTTGCTCATAATCCATAAGGCTCTAGAACTACATTGTTAATGTTGTTGAGTTTTAAATTTTCCTGAAACAAGAGAAAATTTTCATCAAAAGGTTCAAATGAGTAAACATTATTATCAGTAATACCAGCAGCCAATATACTAAATGATCACATTTGACCTCAGATATCTACTACCACATCATGATCTCAAATTGTAAAGAAATCAGGAGTGTAAGCTTTATCATAAAAAACCTCTTTTAGAATAAATAAATCAGAATTCTTTCATCTATTAACGAATTTGAGTCAATTTCTAAGATTGATATGCTTAGGTCTCAATGAAGATACAAATACGCCGATTCAAACTGGTATAAAATTAGTAATCATTAAAGTTAAACACTTGGAAATTTGAATATATCATTTTATACTTAACATAAGATATTTGATTTTAAAAAAATAAACTTCACACCTATATAGAACTGAACTCATTTTGTATTCTTCACTTTATATATTCATAACCATAATGGGAATGTATCCATTTTTGATTATCGCTTATAAAACGATGCTTTTCCTTTGGATTTTTAATATACCAACATATATGTCGGCTAATTTAGCCGAATCAAATATATCGTGATATAAAGCTTTATTATCTAAAATACCAATAAACGAAGATATGTTAGGAAGACATAATGCATTTCAAAGTATTGAGGCATCAAAAACTGCCATACATTGTCACTCCATGATAGAACTATTAACATAAATTGAAGTATCTGAGCCTCATAATTGAGAATATGGTAACTCTCATCTCAGAATAAAATTATCTAATAACTCATATTTTTCAATTAGTTCAAGATATGATTCTCACTCCAATGACCTAAATTCAATTGAATTTCAAATAGAAAAAATTCTAATTTTCGGAAATTTTTTTACTACTATTTTAAGTGCCTCAAGTATTGTTATTGGATTCTTGACATGGGAAATACGTCATAAAAGGAGAATATTGATATTATTTGAAATTTTAGTATTTATATGCTCTTCAGATATAACCAAAGGCAATAGAATTCCCTTATGTCATAATCAGTTGTTTTTTAAAATTTGCATCTCATTTTCATTAATTACACGAATTTTAGTAAAAAATAAATAACAAAACTTAACAAAGCAAAACTTAACAAAAAAATATGGTGTAAATTTTGAAGGAAAAACCGGACCGTGTGAGAAAAAAATAGTTCTTCTTCAAATTAGACCTATAATAAGGGATACAATAGAAAATGTATTCGAATATATAATTGAATGTCTATTTATATAAATATATCGAAGAGCTGATACTATATCATATTTATAAGTTACTTTAATTCTTACATCATAATTTGGGTCATCCTCAATTTTTACAAGATTTCCATATTTTCAAAATGATACCATCTCAACAGTATATCAAATATCAAGCATGGCATAACATACTCAAAATTGGCAATGTTGCTCTTTGCTCATTAAAAATAATGATGGATGATAATGAACAAAAGAAATAAAGTGTTTATTTTTTTCCATAAAAATTATAAATAGTATTTGTTCAACGCATATATATAACCCTTATTATATGTTGCTATAAATCATTTTTCATTTAAGAATTTCAACATGACATTTTGATCCATTCAGTCAACAATATCATTGTGCAATTCCATGCTTATTTTTTTAATTTTATTGAGCACAGCTTCAGACGCATTGAAAAGGATTTCATATTCAGCTCATTCGCAGTCCATTTTCAAAAAATCGATTGTTCAAATATTATTTTCCAATAACACGGTCTCTAACGATTTTTTTGGAATTTTAATAACTTTTTGTCATTCCTGTCTTTCATAAAGACTATGACAGCCATTATGACCTTCAAATACATAAAAATCAACATCTCAGTCATTTCATCCAATAGCAACATTGAAAGCGTGTATGTTGGTTCGATTATTTATCTCAATATGTTTTTTAAATTGATTAAAATTTTCAGGAAGCGGCTCAAAAGAGAATACCTTCCCATTTTTCGCTTTAGCGATAGCATAAAGCGAAAAATATCAAACGTGCGTTCATATGTCAAATACAATATCAGTATCATTAATCTCGAACAATGGCGGATTATAAAATTCTAGTCCGTATACTTCAATCATCATCGAAATATCAGCCTTATTCCCTCCGGCAACATTAAATTTCGTACCATCTCTCATATATATTGAAAAAGCTTTTTTTGATATATATCTACTATAGGTAATGCCAATCCAATTTTTCGATAAACCAATGAGCTTGATAAGAAACTCGAGATATAGCAATATAGTTTGCATATTTTATAAATAAGAAAATAATTCCTCGATTCGATTCAGATACGTATGTTGATTCTTCACTTTTTCAATTGCTTTTCTGGTATATGAATCAACGTTTTTATCAATTATAATTTTCTCGGCTTTTTCCATCATTCTAAATATATCCCTTTCTACGATAACTTCATCATCATCGAATAAATTATAAACATAAGGATTATTTGAAACACCCAATACCGACATGGACATATTCATAAATAACCTACACGGGATGTAACCATCGTTTACTTGTTCTCATTGTACAGCAGGTGAAATATAAGCAGATCTTGTAATTTTTTCGATTTCCTCTTCTGGAAGAAATTTTTTCTTTATCAAGGGAGGTCTTAATAACAAATGCTTTCAATATTGTGTAAATTTCTTTCCATTCATTATGGACCATAATCTGAGCGTTTCAAGTTCAATACAGTTATTATGCCACCATGATCAAATAAATACAATATCTCTATTATCAGAGTAACGATAGGGTGTAAATTTTATCTCATGAGGTAAGAGATGAGTTCCCCATAGAATTTTTATCTGTCTTTGGCTATAATAATACTCTTCCATAGACATTTTTGGAGTATCCCACTCTATAATGAGATTTTTAAATGTTTTCTCCGTAAATTTCGCCAAATTATATCTTATCACTCCGAATGGAAATATATTCTTATTTTTTACATCATAAGATAAATATTTCAAATAAGAAAGACTGTGATCGAAAATAATCCAGTTATTTGAATAATGTTCAAGAAGTAATAAATCCTGAGAATTTTCAGTAATTATTATACATTTTTCATTTTTTTCAGGTAAATGTGTCTTGCTATTTATTAACCACTTTACATCAAAACCTAGATACTGAAAAGCTCTATAAAATCTATGATGAATCCAACTGTGAGTATGTGTTCAATATGGATGTCACCATATATATATAGTGTATCATAAATATTTTTCAATTCTCTTAATCGGGTATGTAGTCATATTTATTTCTTAAGATATAAGTCGAAGAACTGTCCCACGTCATGGCAGACGTACCCGAATTCCGTAGTCAGTTCAAATGCGAGGACCTTTCAGGCAGGTCATCCTGAAATCAGTACAATCAAGTCATTCCTATCGGGTAAAGCGTTCAAATTTCAAATTATGCCTCACTTAAAATCATCGTAGCTATCGAAGGCATTTTTTCCTGGAATCGCATAATGTCAAACGGTTGGCAGCCTTCCATCAGATGAAATCTTATCGATCGAGTCCTGATTGGTCACGAGAAATATTTTTTTTCATTCGTATAGCTTCAAAAAATTCTCGTAGTTTGCCAAGTGCCGATAAAAAAACGCGTCATCGTAAGATTTGCACGCATTGAATTTTGATTGGAAAAAATTTCTCGTGATTATCCATGCCCGCATGTCTTTCGTGTCGTCTTCTTCTTTTATCAAATACTCTTTCGGCAAACCGATTACGATCCTGTCTCCGGCATATGCGAGAATGCTTTTCATTTTTTCCGAAAGCCTTTTGGAGCTCTTTTCATATTGGAAAGTGAATACCATGGGCATTCCAAGGGCTACCATCGTTTCCCCATCCCCCCATCGGATAAAAGTCTTATCCATTGAAAAAGCGTTCCAATCGACATTTAGGGGTTTGGTCTTCATTCCAATCATATATCGAAAATACACTCAGATCAGGAATAAGAGATGCGATGGAAAACTCAATAATGAAAAGAAGGAAACGAAGTATTTCTTCATATGGATTAATTTATGACTAAATCGGTATATTGCGCTTGAAAATTGAGGAATCGTTTTGCTTTCTCATGATCGAGCACGAGATTTTTCAACGAATTTCCGTCATCCTTCCTTACGACTTCGAATTGATATTTCTTTTTGAAAGAATCAATCACCTGAAGCAGGGAAAGCGGAATGGGATTCGTTATGTTGAAGATATCGGTCTTATCGTAATCCAAAGCCTTCACGATGGCAGATACCGCATCATTGACATAGAGGTAATTGCGCAACTGCAACCCGTCTCATGAGAGGTATATCATGCCTTGTTCCTTGATATGGCTTGTAAAAGTGGCGATGACGCCCCTGGAGCCCGGTCAATAAACATTCGGAAACCGGAGTATAATCGCCGTAATTCAAGCGAATCTCGAATATCCTAACAGCATGTCTTCCGCGATTCGTTTGGTATATCAGTATTCGGTATTCGGTTCGAGCGCATCGTCTTCTCTGGAGTTATTCCCGGTAGTGTTTCCATATACGGCTCAACTCGAGGAAAAAATCACTTTTTTGATTCATTTCTTCGAGGCAATCCCGAGGAGATTGGAGGTATGATCCGCATTTCTTTGCATTTGGGATTGCAAGTCTCAAACATAGGTGCCAGCCAAATGAATTATCGAATCGAATTTTCATTCGGGGAGATTCGACTCGATATCGCCGATATTCGACAAATCTCATTGGAATCGGGAATATTCGACACCGACAAGGTTCAATTCATTGCACAAATGGCTACCGATGAAGCCATGGGATCACGTAATGAGAATATTGCCTAACCCCATAGCCATTTTTCATTACGCAACAATCTTTGTAGCTCTTGCTGATTGAGAATGGTAGTATTGTTCGAATCAAAAAATGGCAGTTCGATCGCATCGAATTTTCCGTATACGTCCATGAATCTCTGATTTTGAAACTGAGGTAGGATAACATAGTATTTTTCATTCAGCACACGAGTATACGGGGACTCGTTTTTCGATACGAGGACTTCGCTCTGTTTCTCTCATGGACGGGATCCTATAGTCGTTTTTTGAGTTTTTTCGTTTCCAAAAAGGCCAATCATGGTATCGGCAATGACTTCGACCGTGGTTGCCGGCATTCTCATAACGAACACTTCTCAGCCGATCGCGTATTCGAGAGCTTGGAATATCAAACCGATCGCTTCTCTCGTTGACATGAGAAAGCGGGTCATACCGCCATCGGTAATGGTAATATTGTTCTTCTCAATAATTTGCTTTTTGAACAATGGTATGACGCTTCCGTTCGTGCCTATGACGTTTCCTCCGCGGATACAAACAAATTTGGTATTAGAATTGTAATTGATGTTCGCGTTGATTATCATTTTTTCCCCGCAAGCTTTCGTACAACCGTAATGATTGAAAGGATCGACGGCCTTATCTGTAGAAATATCCACGACTTTTTCGACATTGTTTTCAATGGCGCATTCAATCACATTTTGCGTTCCGTAAACATTGGTAAGGACCGCTTCCCAAGGGTTCTCCTCGCACACGGGAACATGCTTCAAAGCAGCGAGATGAAAAACGTAATTGGACCCCTTCATGGCATGCGTCATGATATTTTTATCCCGCACGTCGCCTATGATAAATTTGAGCTTGGGATTATGTCAAAATTTTTGCTTCATTTCGACCTGTTTGTGCTCTCAGCGGGAATATATCCTTACCTCTTTCGGTTCATATTTCGAAAGTATTTGCTCCGTGAGCTCGTTACCCCATGATCAAGTTCCTCATGTAATGAAAATTATTTTATTATTCAGCATATTTTGAATATTAATATATTGACTAGTCTATCTATCTTGCTTCCTTTTCGAGTAGGATTATATCGAACTGGCGGAAAGGGCAAATGTATTTGTGGAGATAGTTGCAGTGTTGGGTATGGCTACGACGTGAAGGATGGGAGAATGAGGAGTTATTTTAGATATTTACTAAAATCCCCCCAGAATTTTCCACCTAAGCACCAAAGTCTAGCCTTAATTGAG
>JAVHRB010000006.1:0-5177 GCA_036171455.1 Patescibacteria group bacterium | reverse complement strand
GAAATCACAAAGCGGTAGCCCACGCAGCAAGCTGACGGGGAAAAGAGATTTTATCGAAAATAGGATATTTATAAGCAATAGCCCTTACGAGGGCCTCTCCTATGGTCTACTCGAGGCAATGGAAAATTCAGCAATCCCACTAGTCAGGAATGCTCCCTGACTCAAGGACGCAATATGCGATGGGGTAAACGGATTTCTTTTCGACAATATGGACGAAATGCTTTCCAAACTCAACGTCTTGCTTTCTTTACCGGAAAATGATATTGGCAAATTCCAAAATTTAGTAAAAAAAACGGCTCAATGAATGAATTTGCAGGGCATGAAAATATGGAAAAAAATATTTCTTAAATAGCCTGTTTGAGGGAAACCAGAAAAATGCACGGTTTCACACTCGAAAACCGACCACAAAAAACACCCCTCGACCCCCTCCTGGGAAAGATGTGAAAACATGGGTACTTATATACTAAAGGACTCTCTGAAAAACTCCCAAACCCTGAAAAATCCCGTGAATCCTACTATGGAAAATTCAAACTGGAACTCGATGCTCCAAATAGTTATGAGAGTATAGAGAAACTCATACTCGCTATTCACGAGAGAATATATTATTACAATAATAATCGAATACCTACCGCTCTCAAGATGTCACCAAAAAAATTTATACGCCTACTGAAACAAAAAGAAGAAGCTCGGGAAAATTATGGATTCAGAAGTGAGAATTTCCCTCCTCACCTTCACAGGAATCCTTGCTCGTCTTCGATCAGTTAGCTGGCGAACTCACAAGTATGCCTGTGAAAGAGTGAGCTTTCGAGTTTGAGTGTCCTAAAAAAGCGAGACTTGACATATCGTACTTTGGGGGAGCTTTTTCAAAATCCGACGAAACATGGTCTTTTCCGATAATTATCCGATACTACGGGAATGGCACTATTAAGCCATACTTCAGTATTATGAATTTCAGTAAAAATTTTAGCCTGCTTTTATAGTCAGTTTTGCTCTCTCTAATCTCTTTTCTGAGCTTTTCTGCCTGGCCGGATTTGAGTGAGACGATACAGTACGAATTCATATCAGAAAACCGACCAAAAAAAACGCCCCCTAGCCTGTGAAGGGGGTCGTATTGCAGGGTGGATGCATCCGTGTTTCCAAAAATCGCGTTATGATTCGGCAACTCTCCGAGCGACGAAGTCCCAGAATGGCACAGTATTGATATGTTGTGCGAAATCAACGAGGACATCTGGTCGCAAGGAGGTGGAATCGTCTTCGAAAATCGAAATCAGGGAAGGGGTGATGGATTCCTCCCAACCATTGGCATGAATTGCCTGGAAAAATACAGAGAGATCCGTATCGTCCAGGATTGTAAGGAGCGCTTTCGGGTGAAAATTACAGAGCTTAAGCAATTCCATCGTATCTTCGACGGAGTATTTCCACGTTTTTAGCATTTCTACGAAAATCGCATAGTGCTGGCATTTTGCCAACGTGGAAATCTCTTCGTCGGATAGGCTTCCGAAATCGATTTTTTCTACAGCGGTCTTCCAAAAGGCATCCAAATCCGTAACTTCTTCCGATTCGGCGATAACAAGCATACCTTCAAGCGAAATCGCTTGCAGTAACAATGCCATGGCCATTTTTTGGGAAGGGGACAAGGAAAAAACGAGGAGCATCGAAGCTTCGTTGAGTTTTCCCGATTCTATGAGTTTCAATCCGTTGTCTTCGGAAAGCAAGGAGCCACCTTTCGATTCATTGCTCAAACCCTCGGACGGAGGATTTGAAGTCGCGATATTCAGTGGTTCACTGGGGCTTTCAGTTGGGGCTTTCGGTTTTGTCATTTTCTGGAAAAGAGTTCCCAGTGGAATGTTTTTCGTTGCCATTTGTTTTTGCCTTTCTTCGTGGGTTTTAAAAATGCTTGAGTACAGTTCGTTCAGAAGCGAGGGAGTTTTACTTACTTTTTTTGAAAAGTAAAACCGGTTGTCCGGAAAAAGAGAAGCGCCTTGCAACGGAATCCGCCTGGTACCCGAAGAAGACTTCTCGGTTTCTCACAAAAAAACACCCACACACACAACCTCCTCTCTATCGGGGAAAAGATCGCAACGGGATGTTTTTTTCAGTTATAACCGCTTTGTAATGCGTAAATGGAGCCGATGATGGGAATTGAACCCATGACCCCCTCCTTACCATGGAGATGCTCTACCACTGAGCCACATCGGCACGTCCGCTATAAAAGCTCGCACATTATATGGTCGATGAGAAAAATTCAAGTAAGAGTTGGGGATATTTTGGAATTCCGTATTTCTATGAATCATTCCGAGACCAATTTCCGTACGTTTTCAATTCGTGGCAGCTCACTATCGAGGGAAAAAGTACGGAGTCCAAACATTCCTTTCTCCAACCGTATTTGCTCAGCAGTCAGTATTTCCCGACCAATAACTTCTCATTGGTAGTAGTGAGAAAAAAGCGAGGAATTTTCAAATCGTTCCCCATTCCGATAACTGGATGCCGCGAGTCCGAATCCTTGGATTTCAGAATGATCCCAATAGGCACGATTATGCCGACTTTCGTACCCCGGAAGTCCAAAATTGGAAATCTCATAGTGATGGAAATTCCGATCTGAAAGATATTTTCGAATATTTCCATATTCATGACACTGTTCCTCATCGCTCATCGCGGATTCGGACCAATCTTTCGGATAAAGTCACTTTTCCAAAAAATACACACTCGTATGTCGGATATTCGAGAATTTTTCGTGCAAATATCGGATATCATGGATTACTCCCCCAGATCGAACATGCGGAAGCCCCAGAATGAAGTCAACATTCACGTTCTGATGGCCCGTATCAACGAGAACCTGGAGCGCGGTATCAACCGTATCCGGAGCACTCCGACGGATGGCCATGAGGGAATCTGGATTCAAAGTCTGCACTCCGAGTGAAATACGATTCACTCCAAGGAGTAAAACACCGGCAGACCATGATTTTGTGATATCTTCGGGATTTGCTTCCAGACATATTTCGATGCTATCCGAAAATCTCTCCGATGGAAATTCCGAGAGGATGCCCGAGATTTGTTCGGGAGAAAGTACGCTCGGGGTTCCGCCGCCGAAATATATGGATTCGATAGGTTTTCTATATTCTAACCAATCGTCGCTTGCAAAAAAATTCCGTATTTCCTGGCGAAGATACGACATATATCGACGTACTTGCACTTCTTTTACCATCGGGGAAAGTGCAAACTTGCAGTAGGTGCATCGTTGACAACAAAACGGGATATGGATATAAAAAAACATGGTACCAATACCTACCGGTACGCCGAAACTACTACCGAAATCTGTTTGTAGCAATCCTCGATATTCTGGCTCGCATCGATGGTATAGACACGTTTCCCTTCGCTTGCCCAGAGAGCGAGGAGCGGTAAGGTATTGTTCATGAATGTATCAATACGCTTTGAAACCGCCTCCGGATTGTCATCGCTTCGGTGGATGAGTTTGTTGCCGGTAAATGGACTGAAATCCCCGACAAAATCCGCAGGGAAACTCTCTCCCGTGACCGGATCGATGCGACGATTCGCGAGACGGGCGATAGCATTTTCACGAGAAAGGTCAAGATACACGATGATGTATTCCGAAAATACCCGATCGAACAATTCCTTCTGATCGCGGGATCGCGGGATTCCATCAAAAATCACCGGAGCTCCGGTGTGGTTGTTTTTATAGTGCAAGAGCATTTTTTCGACGAGATTGTTGCCGACCAGGTCACCGTTCGCGAGGAGCTTCGCAACTTCGGGGGATTCTTTTTCATCGAGGGAAGCGAAATTCCTGAGCTTTTGACCCATTTCAAAAAAATTAAACTGGAAATTTTCGACCATTTTACGGGCCATCGTTCCTTTTCCAGAGCCTTGGATACCAACCATGAGAATATGCATGTTGCGTGTTGTTTTTGAATTAAAGGCCCAATTGCTTCATAAGCCGGATTCTGTACTTCTCTCTCCATCTATCTAGGACCATTGTCGCCAATGGCCTCAAGCGAGGTATACGCGGAGGGGAAACGGGTCCCGGTTCTCGTTGTACCATTCCTCTTGCACCACATGGGGTTTGCCGACTTTCCCGCGTTACCGAGGGGGTTCTCGTCTCGCCTTCCACCGAAGCAAAAGACCTAACGAAACTTTTCACCTTTCCCAGACATCCGAAGATATCCGGTAGTATTGTCTCTGTGGCACTTTCCGTACCGCGAATTTATGAATTATATCGCAGCCGCAGCCGTTAGCTGCCATGCTCCCGAAGGGTGTCCAGACTTTCCTCCCGGGCGCCCTAGCGACAAGTATTGTCGACACGGCGCCCGAGTAGAGAGCGTTGCAATTGGGCGGGAAGAGTATATCGGAAAGTCCGAAAAATTAAACCCGGATTTCTCGGGAAAGAAAAACCTCCCGGTTTGGGAGGTTAGGTTTGGATATATGGGAATCGTGTCTTAAAAAAGCCGCATCACGTTGGATTCTTCGAGTTTGATAACTTCTCGTTTGAGGAGTTCGCCAAACGATCTCGCCGTTGCCTCGACGTCAAACATAGCGTCATGAGCTCCGGTAAAGTATTCGCCAAACAGGTGCTTGTGAAGTTCAGAAAGCCGGGGGGATTTGAAAGAAAAACCACGGCCGGGGAGTTTGCAGTAATCCGTAGAAGTCCTCATGGTACAGAGGCTTTTCATTGGTTGATAATCCCCGTTCCGACCGAGCCGAGCGAGCTCGTCACGGATAATTTGTTCGTCGAACTCGATATTATGTCCCACGACGAGGTCAGCGGTATTGAGAAATCTTAGGATTTGAGAAATAACTTCCTCGATATATGGAGCGTTCTCTACATCCTTATCGTAGATACCGTGTACCTGGGAAGCTCCAAACGGTATGGAAATTCTCGGCTTAATCATGAGGTTAATACGCTCAATTTCTACGAACCCTTTTTCTTGGCTCGCTTCCCCAAGAATCCCGGCAAATTGGACGATATACGGCTGTTCACTAAGCGGTCGGTCCTTGCTCGAGAACCCCGTAGTTTCAGTATCAAATACGAATGCTTTCATGGGGTGGGATTTTAGGGGGAAGCTCGGGAGAGTCAAGGGATATTCGTCAAAAACTTCAATTATTGCATATGTTAAGTTGCAGCGTCAAGTTTACATGCAAAGAAATCTTCCTACCTCATGGTT
>JAVHRB010000005.1:0-5251 GCA_036171455.1 Patescibacteria group bacterium | reverse complement strand
GATGGTGTGATTATCTGACTTTTTTGTGTTTACACAGTATTTTTTATATTCTCTGTTTTTTAAAATGTTCCTCCTCGATTTTCTTCATAATTTTCGCGATAGTTTCTTCATATCATTTCTTCGGCGGTTTGAATAGGTTTCAAAACATATGGAAGCATTAAAAAAATAAATTAGCCTATTTCCCAAGCAGGGCACCAAGCATCTTTGGAAACATTTTCCCTCCGAATATCAACAGATCACGCACCTTTTCGAACTCTTCGCGGGTCATGATCTTATCTCCGTGTGCGTTCCTGTTTCTGTATTTGTTGCGGAGAAGTGAGATGAAGTTTGGAAAATCGTTCAAATAGGCTTGGTCGTTCAACTTGTCGGCATTATCTTTTGTAGTGATGGCGTTCCTTTGTTCCCAATGAAGCAGGAAATCCGAATCTTCCGCATATAGGCGAACCACGTCCCCAACTCCCGAGTTGTATTTGAGAAGGCTTTCCATTGCCCCGAGATCCAAGAAGTCATTCGAAAGGTTGAAATAGTCGATTGCCTTCCTATTCTGCTTTGAACTATCCTTTGCCTCTTCGATTTCTATGACTTTGGCCGACAGATCCTCATCTTCCTGTATCTTTTGGAAAAGTGTCGATTTGAGTTCAAACTCGAATGCCTTGATGATTTCCACCCCGAGGAAACTATGCTTTTCCGTGTCCTTATTGTCCTGATAATCCTTCTCGGCGGTCAGGAGAAATATCTTGGAAGTCTCTTCCAATTTATCCCAGTATATGTGGAAAGTTTTTTCGATTTCTGCGGAATTGAAAAGTCCGAGCCGTCGGAGATCTACGTCTGACATAGAAATCTTCATTTCCTCATCCTTCATTTCTTTCAATGTCCGATCTCACTTCTCCGTTTCTTCAAATGACGCTTCCACGCTCGACAGGAACTTCTCAACGAGGTTCTCACGAACGCATCGGAACAGTATCTTGAAATCGGTAGGGGAACAGAAATGGAATACGTATCACTGTTCTATTCCAGCCTTTTCGAGAAACTCGTTGAGTTTCCTAAAATGTTCCTTTGCCTGAAAGTATTTGGCACGGTTCTTGATATAGTCGGTCGAGTATTCCTTCGACGTTTCGTTTCCTTTGATTTCGATTACCAAAATGGATTTCCCGAGATTTATGAAGAAATCGGGATTGAAGTTGTCCGTTTTGCTGTGCTCCCCTTTCATCCAAGAATATGAAAAGTGATAGAATCAGCGATCTTTGGATTTGAAAAACCCCTTGATATGCGGTTCATTTTTCGGATCCACCAACTCTTTCAAAAACTTCTTTTCGGGTTCGCTTGCCGCAATGGCTATATTGAACGGGGTCTTGAAATAAAATGAGTTTTCAACCTTGTTGTAGTAGTTCGGTCATACTTCTCCCATTATCAGTTTGATGGCGTCCCTGTCGGCCTGTTCGCCGTATTTTTCGCTGTTTTCGTCAAAGAACACGGTTGTTTTGCCTTTCCTGATTCCGTCTATGGAAGATCCCATTTTTCAGATTTCGAAAATATCGAGTGTTTCCAATTCCTTTGGTTCCTTCCTGTATCGTATACTCTTGCTTCCGAATCGGTTGATTGGTCAGAATGCCTGAATACATATCAGAGCCTGATCCTTTGTCAATACTTCCAGTCATCGCTTTTCAAGGGATTTCCGTATGATTTTCTCTATTGTCGGCAGGTCGAATTGGTCGATATAGTCGGTATTTATGCCTTTCGCTTCGAGTTCTATCGCCCAAGCTTGGATTTTGCCAGCGATTTCATTCGCAACTTCCTCTATGGTTCGGAGTTGGTTTTTTATAACGTAGGTTCTTACCTTATCGTCGTTTCCCGAGTTTTTCAATCCCGAATATGTGATGCTGATATCGAAATACTCGCTTTTGGATGGCAGGGTAATGCCGTTCGCGAACATATCCTTGAAGTTCTTCTGTATGTAGTTTTCCTTCGCTTCTTCGTATTGGGTATCGTCATATACGAGATTATATACAGGGAAAGCCCTGTCCGTCTTTTCGCGAATCGGATAGGCGTATATTTTCTCGTCCTGTTCGAGGACTTCATCTACGAGATGGACGATGCTGCTTTCGAACTTCATATGGTTAAGGACAATGACCGAAAGGTTCTCTCAAGCATATTCCACGGGTATTCGCAATCACCTTCCTATTACTTGCGAAATGAGGAGTTTCGAATTGAAAGCCCTCTCCTCCGATGGAACGATTTGAAAAACGTTCGGAACGTCCCATCATTCCGTAAGCATAGCAACGGAACATATCCACTCGACGGGATTTTCCTTTTCATTCACGGTTTTGAAAACTTCCCCGAACTCCTTCTTGTGTTCTTCTTTGGAAGTTATGACGATGACTTTCTTCTCCGCTTCTTCCTTGCTGATCTTGTCGTATTTCGATATTTCGCCGATCAGGTATTCCCTATCCGTTTCGCAGTGCTTGATATCCTTGGAAACGAATATGGTTATGGGTTTGATTTTCGGGTATTTGATACGGTGTTCCGCGTGGTTTTGAAGAATGAGTTGGATGCGGGTCTCGCTGTCGATTTTGGTATCCGAATCCTTGATGTAATCGACGTCCTTGATGAACTTCTCGTTGATTCCATCCGTAAGCGAATAGCGGTATATTACATCGGGGAAGTATTCGTTTTCGATATAGGGGGTTCCCGTGAATCCTACGATGTATTTGAATCAGAAATCCTTGTCGGACAGGAACTCGAACCACTTTTTGAGAGCGATATTCTCACGGTTCGGATTCGAATAGATATGGTGTGCTTCGTCATTCAATACGAGAACCCTTTCCCCGTTGCCGATAAGGCTGTCCCCGATGGCCGATTTCGTATGCTTATAGGTCGAGTGGATGTTCTCGATACAGATGTCTCATTCGCAAATGGTTTCCACCGCTTGGATGATCCTTGGGTTTTTGTATGCTCCATCATTTGGAAGCATCGCTTTCAGTTCGCTATTGGCAGAGAGTTCCCTGAACTTCTTCGTGAGTCCTTCTTCGATGGTATTGGAAGGGCAGAGCACGAGAACTTTGTCGATGACTCATTCCGATAGGAGGATCTGTGCTATGCCATAGATAACAAACGATTTCCCCGTTCCCGTGGCAAGGTCAATGCTACAAGAAAGCCTATCCTTCAATTGGACTTGCTCCAAGAACTTTTCAAGGCGTCCCCATTTCGCCTGAAGCAAAGCATTCGAACGGTAGTTTTCTTCCGCAAGGGCTTTCAGGTTGGCATACCCGCCGCCAAGCAGGAATATGCAGGTCTTCTTGATTGCCACCTTCTGATATTCTCGGGTTCCGCAAAGCGAATCGACGAACGCTTCATATTTGGAAAAATTGAACCTGTTCGGATCATACGATGGAGAAACCCGAAGAACGAGATCGTCGTTCGTAATCTGTATTTCTTTCATTGGGTTTTGGTAAGGGATTATTTGAAATTATCTATGGATATGACTTCGCGTTTTTCGTTCCCGAAAATATCCATATAGATAACCATACAGGACTTTTTCAGTCGCTCCGCATCGAGAATGACGCGATTCCCATCCTTTCGGATCTCATCGGAAAATACGACGACTTCGAAATCGAATTGCTTCTCCTTTGCTTCCATATCGTATTCGTAGTCGATCATCACCAAAGAAAGGGTTTCGAGATTCTCATATACGACGGGGGTTTTCGAGATGACTTTCGACGTGAAAGTCCTGATTTCGATAATCGCATCCTTGCCGTCTTTCGAGTATTCGACTTCTACTTTCGGGGCTCTCATAAAATCGAACCCTACCGCTTCCACGGTATTATTTACGTCGCTCTCGCTTTTCGGTTGTTCTATTTTCCTGAAATCCTTGTTGATGTTGAGTTCGTTGATAAGGGAATACGGAACCCGAAGGATGATATATTCCCTATTGCCTCTTGAAACCGTCGTTTCGAGAAAATCCACACGGGTTGCGGGAGCGATGATATAGACCTTTTTTCCAAGTTTCTTCCCGATCGTTTCCTCGATGTTGTCGATATATCCGTAATCGAGGGAGATGCCTTCCCTGCCGTGGTTGTAATCAAATACCTGAACGTGGTCGCTCTTATAGAACCCGTCCATTTTTATGCCGTCGATTTTATGTTCTTCGTGTCGGCATTCGAAAAGGGCAATCACAAACCATAGGTAGGTTTTCCATTCGAGATTTTCAAGGACTCGAAAGTCATACAGTCCTGCGTTATATATGGAAAATGGCTGTGGCGTAAGTCGTTCTCCTTTGTTTCCTATCTCACGTTTGAGATTGAGTAGCCGTTTCTGAATGGTATAAATGGCAAGTTTTCAACAGTCTATGCCGATCCATTTTCGTCCGAGTTTCTCCGCTACTGCGATAGTGGTTCCTGAACCAGCAAAGGCATCGAGAACGATATCTCATTCATTGGAGGATGCTTTGATAATACGTTCAAGAAGGGCTTCTGGTTTTTGAGTGGGGTATCAAATAAACTCTCCACTTGTGCTTTTGGTAGTTGAGCTTTGACCGATAGTCCATACATCATCAGCCTTTTTTTCTGTAAAATTTTCATAAATCAAATTTCAATTTTCATCTCTGGCCGATGTGAGTTTTTTTTCTTCCTTTGACCAAATACGCTTATCTCTTTTTACAGTTTTTCAAAGTTCTATCATTACCTTATTAAAAATCGAGTTCTTTGTTTTTTGATAACAAAAAATAGTATTATGATTCATAGCGAATCACTTTATATTTCCTTGAAAATTATCAGGATAATGCCAAATTACCTCGTTTTTAAAGTTTGACTCTCAAAAAATCTCATCCATTATTACTTTAATATAATGAGATTTCTTCCAATCGAGATGAACGTAAATGCTTCCATCATCAGCCAATAATTCACGCATCAAAATCAAGCGTTTCCGTATGAACTCGATAAACTCCGCTCCTGCTACTTTGTCGGTATAAGCCTTTTCTCAATTGCTCCCCTGAAAATCTGATTTAGTGGCAAACGGCGGATCTATATATATAAGTTTCACCCCCCCCCGCTTTTTTCATCTGCCTTTGGAGCAATGGGTCGGTAATGAGATTTTTGAGAACTTGGAGATTGTCTCCGAAAATGAGTTTGTTGAACCATCCCGATTCTTGGTTCTTGTCAGGTTGTTTCCCACGAACAAAATCCCTATAATCTATAACCCCATCAGGATTGAAGGTTTTTACCTTCTGAAAAGGAGCCGAATACGTGTTGTTTAT
>JAVHRB010000004.1:0-22839 GCA_036171455.1 Patescibacteria group bacterium | reverse complement strand
ATTGTAGGATCTAGGTCATACCCCGTCAGCTTGCTGCGGGGTGATTGATTGCTATAGCCACGTTGAATAGGACGATTAGAGAAGCACTGACATAGTATGGTTTTTCAAAAACTGAGAGAAATACGAATAAATTAAATAGGTTTTTTTGGAATTTCCCATACATTCTCTGAAGATTAATTTCAAATTCAAAGATCCGATGAGTAAACTTCTGATTTTTACTGACACGACTACCACTCAGATAAACGGGGTAAAACTCAGTATTGACAATTTGAGAATGAATCTCGATGCCAAAGTGGAACTGAAAATCATCTCTCCAGATGATTTTTGGCATTTCTCCCTTCCCTACTACAATGAAGTTCTCCTTTCTATTGTACTGCCAAAACGGATTAAAAAAGCGCTTTATGAATACCGTCCGGACTTTGTCCATATCTCGACGGAGGGGCCCATCGGATTCGTTGCGGCAAAAGTCTGCAAGGAACTCGGGATCGGCTATACTTCGTCGTTCCATACCAAGTTCCCGGAATATTTGCAAATGCACAGCAAATACATCAAAAGTTCGTATGTCCATTCCTTTCTCAAGCATATCCATAATGGTTCGGACCGGGTTTTCATTTCCAATGATTCCATACAAAAATACCTGGAGCTCAACTCCTACGAACATATCCAAGTCATTCCTTTCTGAATTGATCATTCGGTTTTTTACCCCGGACCAAAAAAATATTTTCACGATTTGCCAAAACCCATCCTGCTCTTTGTCGGACGAATTTCGATAGAAAAGAACGTGGAGGATTTTTTGAAAATCAGGACGACCGGAACAAAAATTGTGGTTGGCGACGGACCTTTGAAAGAGAAAATGAAAAAAGAATATCCGGAAACCCAATTTTTATGATTCCGGAAAAAGGAAGAACTCGCAGATATTTATCGGAGCGCTGACGTATTCGTTCTCCCCTCGAAAACCGATACGCTCGGGCTCGTCAACCTAGAGGCTATGGCGTGTGGACTTCCCGTGGTAGCCTACGATGTAGATGGTCCCAAGGGAATTATACAGACTGGAAAAACCGGAATTCTCATCCCGGAAAATCAAAAACTGGAAAACGGTATCCCTGCGGCTATCCTCTTGAAATCCGAAGATTGCATCTCAGCCGTATCCGGGTATACCTGGAAATCGTACGCGGAGAAATTCATGAAATTACAAACGCCCATTCTCGCAAAACAATGGATCTAACGACTCATCTCAATCCTGATACCATACAAAAACTCCAATCCGGAGGGTATGTTTTGATGCTATGACTCATGATTATAGAATGACCGATTGTAACGTTTATTGCATCATTTCTCGCTTCACTGTGAGTTTTTAGTTTTCCCATCGTACTACTCCTGTGATGGATGGGCGATATTACGGGGGATTTGATGTATTTTTGCATCGGCAGGTACGGCATGCGGGCTTTTCAAAAGATTCAGAAACAGGGGGCTAAAAAAAATTCGAAATATCTTGAGGGATTGGAACGATTGGTAAAATCCAATCTTTTCTTATCGATATTTGTTATAAAATTTACCCCATATATCCAACCGCTAGGACTGACATTCATCGGAAAACTCAATACGCCGATTCGGAGCTATGCACTGTATTCGATGATACTCTGCATTCCCATACCATTTTTTTTCGGAATGGCGGGATTCCATCTCGGACAGATAAACAATATTATATTGTCCCATAGCGGGACGGACACCCTTCCGGCATTGTTTTGAGCGATAGCCATAGTTACGGTATGCGGAGGGGCATTTTGGTACTCAATCAAAAAATCAAAGAAACTGCTCGATACGCCGAAAAATAGCCCTGTCGATTCTGTTAATTTATAATACGAAAATCAATTTTTTGGGAATTTATGGTTTTCCAAAAATGAGATATAATTACATTTTTATCGATCATACGAATCATGAAATTTTCCTGCATCATCCCCGCCTTCAACGAAGCCGAAAGAATTGAAAACGTCATCCGCACGCTGATGGATTGTCCGGATTTATACGAAATCATCGCAGTGGACGACGGTTCGACCGATGCTACGTGGAACATTCTCAATCAACTGGAACATCCGAAACTCGTAAAAATCCGCCTGGGAAAAAACAGTGGGAAAACCCGGGCGATTTTTGCCGGAATCCGCATATCCCGATGAGATTACATTGTCACCATCGATTCCGATCTCCTGAACCTGAAACCGGAACATATTCAAAGTCTCATTGCCCCAATCCTGCTCGGAACTGCTGACGTGACGCTGTCAATACGGGAAAATAGCTTGCCGATTTACAAATTTTTCCGGAACGATTTCGTATCCGGTGAACGTGTAGTACCCCGGGAAGTGCTGAATGATGAACAATATTATGTTTCCGGTCCCGGATTCGGACTCGAAGTCAAAATGAACGAGAAAATTATCGCGGGAAAGTATCGGATGAAATCAGTATATTTTCTTGGAGTGATTACCCCAAGAAAATCTGATAAGTACGGATTTACCAAGGGAGCATGGTCAGATTTGAAAATGATTCGGGAAATCCTCTCGGTCGTGCCCGTTTGGCGACTCGGGTATCAGTTATGGTATTTTTACCGGCAACAAAGAAAAATATATGGAAGAGTTGTTGAAAAAGTTCGAGCAGCATCCTAACTAAAAAAATCGGGAACATATTCCCGATAATATTTTTCCGGTGATCCGCTTCAATTATATCGCCCACAGCGAGTACAACTATAGCTTTCGAAGCCAGGTTTCTGCGTATGCTTGGTATCTTTGCTACAACCGCTGCAATATCTGGTAAGAACGGAAGTCTTTCTGCCTTCGTGAGTAACAGTGACGCCGTCCTTATGGAAGTGGGTGTGATTCTTTCGGTCAATGCTCGTTCGCGTGGCATCCCCCGAAACGAAACGCTCGCCGCGAGAATTTTCCTTAATCCACCCGTCACCTTGTCGCCTTGGTTTTCCCATGGCACGACTCCTTTGTATGTGTTTATGGCAAAAGTGCCACTGAATAGTGTATGTGCGACTCCCACATTGTCAATTACGCTTGACAGTGGGAGAGGATTAAAAAGCCATTCCCCTTTTGTGAAATTCCACGAAAAGTGAAGATGTTTCAGCAATATCATCATTCGGATTTTCAAGTTTCCTGTTAAAAAAAATAACGGTAGGGATCAGTTCATACCTCACATCGTTGAAAGCTTCATTTAGAAGCGGGATATTATTGCCGGCGATTTCATGTTGAGGACCGGAAAGATAATCTCGAAAGCACAATTCTTTCGGTTCATACCCTGACACTATAAGCGAATCAATTATTGTTTGATGCTCGAATAGACAATCTTTCGTATATTCCCGGATGCCGTCCGGCAATTCGCTCAAAAGACCTTCGATCGTAAAAGGCGTATCTATGCCATTTCAAGCATTTCCTTTACCAGATATGAGTGTATCCCCGATAGAACTCTCCCGAACGCCATCTTTGGATGTATACCAAATTCTTTCGACCATGTTTGCAATAATTATAATACTGAAAAGTATATCTAAACGCGAGACTAAAACAAATATTGAACGAAAAAACCGCCGACCTTCCGGAAAGCGGTTTTTCTTTTGGATTCTTATGGTTGCCCGTTGCTGAATGAAGGCGAATCAAATACGCCTCATCCCCAAGCGCTTTTGAGATACCAGAGGAGTTCTTTCGTTTGAACCCAGATTTGAACCGGGAAGACTTTGAAAGAGAACTCTTGAAATCATATGAAGATAACCCGAAGCGATACCTCAAAGTCCGAAAGAAAAGAGAGGGCGATAGAGAATCGAATACATATAAGAAAGATAGAGAGTTTTAAGAGAGAGATGAATATTATAAGAGGATACAGAGAAGAGACATGATGGTGCAGGATTTTTTTGAAATCTTAAAAGAATAATTTTCATATAGGAATTAAAAATAGAAAAATAATATCATTGCAAAATCAGTATTTAAATAGGAAACAAAATCCCTCTTTTGTTTCTAATACCTCGAAAACACAGCATTGAAGCGAGCGAATCAAGCATAGTCACCAACTCTTTGCCCTCTTAGGAAACATAAGTCGCACAGACGAAAGAAGAGTTTCCAGACGTGAGAGCAAAAGAAATCCCCCGGAGTTTCGGAGGATTTTCGTTTTTTATAGGTCGAGTTTGTTGCAGACGTCGGCGAGTTCATTATCAGTTACTCAGATGTAAAATTTTGTCATAACCATGGAGCTGTGATTCAATCTGTGCATTATCAGTTCAAGAGGAACACCCTTCTGACGTGCCTGAAATCACCAGGTTTTGCGCAAGGAATGGCAAGAAAATACGCCTTCCAGTCAGACCTCTTCGCATATCCCGCTGATTATCTTCCAGGCCTGAATACGTCCGATGGGTTTACTCCCAAGCGGAAAGGTCTTCTGCGCGAAAAACAAGTAGTTGTCCCGCCCCTTTATGATTTCTGGGAACTTCTCCTTGAATACAAGGAGCGTTTCCTTGACTTTCGGAGTTATCGAAATCTTCCCGGTTTTCCCGGTTTTGCGCTCCTTGATGTCGAAAGACTCCCTCGGAACGCCGAAGATAGTAAATACGTCAGTCACTTTGACTCGGAGAATATCGCTAATCCGGAGCGCCGAGTTGATACCGAGTTCGAACATAAGTAAATCCCTTATTCGTCATTGACCTTTGAGGAGGTTCTTGATGAGGGCGATTTTCTTGATATCGCGTATAGGTTCTGCCGTTTTCATTGTTTTGAGTGATTATAAGTACTTCTCTTCCGTCCTTCCGGCTTGACGCCGATTTCTCCGTTTCCCGAGTTTTTCTCTATTTCTTGCTTGATACCGCGGAGAAAAAACAGCGAGAAATGAGCGAGAAAGGCTTGAGAAAGGAAGCGAAAGAATCATGATGTGATAGGTTATTTTTCGGCGTCGGAATCGGGATTTTTGTCCTCCCCCGATAAGAGGTTTGCGAGCCATACCCATTTCCTCGGGATTTTGACCCACACGAGGTCGTTATTGATTTTCAAAGCACACCCAGCGGTCGAGTTCCCTTCCAGATACGCTTTCATTTCCAATTCCAGTTTGTTCGCGAGCCTTTTTAAGTAGAACCGTTTCTTCTCCACTTCCCCGTTGAGGAAATCGGCGAACTCTCGCTTGTCGAACATTCCGTCGATTTTCGGTGGATTGATTAGGAGGAGAGGCCTCAAGAGAGTAAACGCTTCTCATTTTCAAACTTTTATGAACTCGACAATCTTTTCAGCCCTTCCTCTGCCCTGGTAATCCAGGTCCCATATCTGCACATACTGGATATCCCCGACAAGCGTGGTTTTGAAAGTAAAGAGGGAATCTTTATAGATGAACTTCACAAGGAGCGAGGTAAGAAGGTTATCGGAGAGCGTGAGCATTATCGTTTCTTGAAGATTTTGCGAAACATGGCGAGTTTGCTTTTCCTAATTTCGAGGAT
This sequence comes from Patescibacteria group bacterium, assembly GCA_036171455.1. GTDB lineage: Bacteria > Patescibacteriota > Gracilibacteria > BD1-5 > UBA2023 > CAIVSN01. The sequence continues at coordinate 17,378 of JAVHRB010000004.1, read as the reverse complement.
GCGATACCGGTGCTTCGCGGACATAAGCGGGAAGATGGACAGGAGGTCGCTTGCCGTCTGAATCGTCGAAGGTACCGAGATGGCCATATAGAAAAGTTGCTCGTCATTGAACTTCGTATCGCAATTGATTCCCCCGTATTTGAGTGACCGAACAGCATTGTCGACTTTTTGCCACAGATAGGCAGAGAGTATGGTGAGGTTTTTGAGAAGGAAGAGGAGGCCTTCGAGGAACGCTTTCTTCAAATCTGGAAACTGTTCTTCGAGAACCGCTTTCATCTTCTCCTTCCGTTTTTCGCTCGCCATTACCTGACTCATTACTACCCCATTTGTCATCTCGTCCAGTTCCTCAAAGCGAACGGGAACGTTCTTTGCGGAAGAATCCGAGAGGTTCTGAACTGGAACGGAGCCTTCCGCTTCCTCGATAAGTTCCCGATTCTCCTCGACAAACTCCGGAACTTCTCCGAAACCTTTTGAAGCAATAGAGCGAATGTCGATTACTCTTTCGATTTTCGGAAAGTCGGGGTCTTGATTATTGCTTCGGAGGAACATTTTGAGGCTAAAAAACGAACTTGAGGATAGTAATGGCAAGATATGCCAGAAGGAATGCGCCGGATACCCGTGTGAAAGTCGCGAGGAACTCTTCTAATGTTTTGAAAAGTTTTTCAAGTATTCAGGCGATTTTCCGGAGGACGAACGAACCTGCGACGATTCCTATCGGGAGGAGGATTTCCCGTACTATTGGGACGAACGCGTTAGGGTCGATTCCATACATTTCTGAAAGTTTCTGAATATACAATATATTATATATGAATAGATTCTTTAGTAAAGTCAAAAATACCGAAAAACGTGACTGTAATGAGGAAATAACAGCATTCGAAACAGTGTATCAAACAGGATATCCGTAATGAAACACAATGAAAGTCGAATACCGTTCTTTCCGCCAGCCTGAGATACGAAAGCATACCGAAACCACAAGTCAGAAGTTCGATTTCAAAGGCCATATATTCGTGTCTTCGAACATTTCCCGATATTCCTATACGGACGCATTCCTCCGCGAATGAACCGGAATGGTTATCCTTCGAACGGGTGAAGTGTTTTCTTTTAGATGTCCACGGGAGGAGTTTATCGGAGTGTTCGGAGGGAAGCATTAAAAAGACGCCGTGTAGCGCCAGCGTCTAATAAAAAGTTTCCCCTTTTAATAATCGAGTCCGAACTTTCGGCATTCCCTCGCGATTTCGCCTCTCGCGTGCTTTTCTTCGAGCGCCTCTTTTCGCTTGTTCTCGTCTTCCCACGCTTGCCGAAAGGTACCGTTCCGATACACGTTCCTCCCTTTCCGGAGTATGGTTTTTCATTCCGGAATCGGGTCGTATCCCTCCGACTTCAGAACCTGAATCGTGAAGGTATGTTGTTGTTTTCTTGCTCCGTACGATTCCCCCTTTACGATTCAATAGATAGTCCTATCCCCGTAGTAGGTGGGCTTGCGGTATGACCCTCCGAAGACCCTTTCGGTGAATCGGATATTATCGCCCTCACAGACGTCGCCAGTACAGTGGAGATAATATGGTTTCGTTTCCATTTTTGAAAAAGATAATGCCGGGAGACCGTCCCGTTCGGTCGAATCATTTCGATTCAAAAATGGATACACCTTTTCACTCCGACATGTCCGATTTTTTATATTTTTTAAAAATATCTCAAATCAAGCCACAAAGTGCCCACAAGAAGCCTCTCCTGCGCAAGGCTGGCACCTATTGCTTTTTTTATGGATTTCCATATACTCCTGAGGTCACGAAAAGTACTATTTGTTCCCGATGAAGAACCCAACCACCTTTCACTCGCATTTTCTTTCAATTTCACAAGGTGGCGTTTCTCGATAGGAACGCCATTTTTTTATAAAATCACCGCTCTATGGCAAAAGACTCAAACTCCAACTTCGAAGCGCAACTCTTCAAGACCGCCGACAAACTCCGCAAGAATATCGATGCAGCGGAATATAAGAACGTCGTCCTCGGGCTCGTATTCCTCAAATACGTTTCCGATTCGTTCCAAGAACTTTACGAACGGCTCGAATCCGACTCTGCGAGCGACCCGGAAGACCGCGACGAATACATGGCAGAGAACGTCTTTTTCGTACCAGAGCCGGCACGCTGGAAAACCATTCACGCCCGTGCGAAACTCCCATCCATCGGTACCGACCTCGACGACGCGATGGAAGCCATAGAAAAGGAGAATCCAGAACTCCGAAACGTCCTCCCGAAGGTTTTCGGAAAACCGAACCTCGATAAAACCTCGCTCGGGGAACTTATCGACGTCATTACGGATATCGAACTCAAAGCCCAGCACGAGAGCACGAAAGACCTTCTCGGACGCGTCTATGAATACTTCCTCGGGGAATTCGCGAACGCCGAAGGAAAGAAGGGTGGGCAGTTCTATACCCCGAAAGCCATCGTCAAACTGATGGTCGAAATGATAGAACCGTACAAAGGACGCGTCTACGACCCTGCCTGCGGTTCCGGGGGTATGTTCGTTATGAGCGAGAAGTTCGTCGAAGAACACCAGGGGAACATTAAGGATATCACCATCTACGGTCAAGAATCAAACCAGACGACCTATAAACTCTCGAAGATGAACCTTGCCATCCGCAATATCAACTCGCAGTTCGTTGCGTGGAATACGGAAGGGTCTTTCCTTCGCGATGCCCACCCCGACCTCAAGGCGGACTTCATTCTTGCGAATCCCCCATTTAATCAGTCGGAATGGGGCGTAGATATCCTCTCCGACGACGCCCGGTGGAAATACGGGGTGCCACCGTCCGGAAACGCAAACTTCGGATGGATTCAACATATGCTCTACCACCTCGCGCCACACGGGGTTATGGCGACGGTGCTTGCGAACGGCTCGCTCTCCTCAAACACGAGCGGAGAAGGCGAAATCCGTAAGAACCTTGTCAAAGCCGACCTCGTGGATTGTATCGTGGCGCTTCCGAAGCAACTCTTTTACAATACGGGAATCCCCGCGTGTATATGGTTTCTCCGTCGGGAAAGAACAGAAAGACGAGGTGAAACCCTCTTTATCGACGCTTCCGAAATGGGATTCTTGAAAGACCGCGTCCACCGTGACCTCTCGGAAGACGACGTAAGGAAAATCACGGAAACCTACCATGCTTGGAGAAAAGGGGGAACCTACGAAAACGAGAAGGGGTACTGCCACTCCGCGAGCCTCGCGGACATCGAGAAGCACGGCTTCGTCCTAACTCCCGGCCGGTACGTTGGCATCGTCGACGCGGTGGACGACGGGATACCCTTCGAAGTGAAAATGGGAGAGCTGACGAAGAAGCTCGGCGAACAGATGGCCCGGGAAAAGGAACTCGACGAGGAAATCCGGGCACAGCTCGCGAAGATAGGATTCATTATCCGTGAATCAAAACTCCCAACCCCCTAACCGAAAACACTATGAGCCGAAGACGGAAAGAAACATTCGTGAGCACGTGAATCGTCGGCGTCGCAATCATTACGGCGATTTTGTATGCTACGATGACTATTCTATTCTGGCTTGCGGTCATAGCCGTGGGAGGGGCTCTCATCTATCTCACCTATCTCCTCACGACGGAAGTCGAGTGGTTCGAAAATCGAATCGCCCCAACCATTCTTGCCTATTCGGCGACAATCTTGATTATCCTATTCTGAGGGAGTGAGATTCTCTCAAACTACGGAGCTATCGACAAGAGTTTCCGGAATAGTTCCATCGAATGGGCGCAAAACACGAAACTTCTCAAGGGCAACAAGGGGAACTTCAAGATAACCCCCGATTATAAAAATATAGCGGAGAGTGGCGTGAGCAATGTTCCTACCCCCGCACCGGATGTTCCATCCGAAGAACCGAAAAATACAGGAATCTTCGGATGGCTCGCAAGTTTCGGAAGGTCAATCTTCGGAGGTCTTTTATCTCCCTTTTCAACAAACAAATAGTATGAGCGATTCAAAAACAATCCCAGAAGGATGGATAGAGACAGTTTTAGGAAAAATCCCTAGTCATTGGAATATTATCAAAGCGCAAGATTATTGTTTAAAGGTAGCAGACGGGACACACGACTCACCGAAACAGTCCGATGAAGGGAAACTGCTAATAACTTCAAAAAATATCAAGGATTGAAGATTAGATACTGCCTCGGCATATAAAATATCCATCGAAGATTTTGAAGAAGTAAATAAAAGAAGCAGGGTTGATAGATGGGATATTTTACTATCGATGATTTGAACTGTGGGTGAGATTTGTCTCATTCCAGAAGAGCCAGATTTTGCTATAAAAAATGTTGGTTTATTCAAGTGTGGTGATGAATGGAAGGCAAAATGGTTATATTACTTTTTAAGAAGCAAAAATGGAAAGAGCCACTTATTAAGCAGATTAAGCTGAACCACACAAAAATATATCACATTGGGGGAGTTGAGAGATTTTCCGATTCTATTTCCTCCCCTCCCCGAACAACAAACCATCGCTCGAATGCTTTCAAGTTTCGACGACAAAATCGAACTCCTCCGAGAGCAGAACGAAACGCTCGAAAAAACTGCACAGACCATTTTTTCCGAGTGGTTCGGGAAATACTCGCCCGAGAGGCCGGAAGAGTTGCCAGAGGGGTGGAGAGTGGGGAAAATATGAACCGAGTTTGATATTACTATTTGACGAACTCCTCCACGTATTGAGCAGGAGTGGTTTTCAGAAACCCCTACAGGAAAGAAATGGATTTCCATTAAAGATATTGGGAAAAGTGGCCTTTATATCTTCGAAACCTCAGAATATTTAACAGATGAGGCGATAAAGAAGTTTAATATTCCAGTAATACCAACAAATACAACGATATTGAGTTTTAAGATGACCGTTGGAAAGTTGGGTATTACTACTGAAGAAATGTTATCAAACGAAGCCATAGCGCACTTAAAAATCCGCAACGGTTCATTATTGAGTAGTGAGTATATTTATTGTTATCTTCAAAAACTGGACTTTAACTCACTATGAAGCACATCTTCGATAGTCACGGCTATTAATTCGAGCATGATAAAAGAACTGAACGTGCTGGTGCCAAATAACGAAAGTCTAACCAGATTCAATCAGCATATCCGAACGATTTTCGAAAAGATTCACTGTAATCTCACACAAATGGATACACTTTCAAATACTCGTGATACCCTCCTTCCGAAACTGATGAACGGAGAGGTAAGAGTCTAATCCTTTAAAAATACATATGGCAACAACGCTCGAAACAATCTGAAAGTCCATCGAAGAAAACAGCAAGAATCTTGCTGAGGTTATCAAAGAGCGGTTGTTCAGTCCTATGTATTTTTACTTCATCATTGCCTGGCTGATTACGAACTGGAAGTTTGCTTACACTTTTCTTTTCACGAATGAGGAAGTAGTGGGAAATATACGGAAAATCCTCAAAATCGAATATCTCGGGCAGTTCTATCAGTTTGATTCCTTCGCATCTTGTTCTTGGTCAGTTTCAAAACTCATTTTAATACCGGCATTTTCGGCATATATAGCAGTCTGGTGGTTTAGCCGACTATCCGAACGATTCTACGAAAGGAACGAGACTTACAAGAAAAACAAAAGGGTGATTCTCCGATGAATCGAATACGAAGAAAAGGTTTCCATAGCAAAAAAGGAACGAGAGATTCGGGATGCTCAAGCAGATAAAAAAGAGATTCGATATGAGGATAATGAGGAGTTTAATTCGGATTTTGATGATAACTCGAAGGAAGTCCAGGTAGCTGGAATCACTATGAGACCAAGCGAAGTCCTCTATAATACGGATTATGAGGCGTATAAGGCTGAACTGGAAGAGTGGAAGGGGGCGAATGGAAGATGAGAATCCGATACTAATAATCAATAAGGATATGGCAGGAAATCAAACGGGACTATACATAGATAGCGTGTCCGGAATAGTTTCGGACGCTATCTCTTTGTTCTCAAATCCGACGGACGTAACCGAAAGGAATACTCTGCCAGAGAATGAGACTTGATATTGAATGTCCGCATGGATTAAAGTACCAGACGTAATCTGTGTTTATGTTGACATACGAAATTCGACCGGCATGAGCGCAGTTCTCCAGACGAGAAGTACCGCTGCGATATATGAACTTTTCGTGAATACGGCCGTAAGGATATTTCACGAATTCGATGCTGAGTATATTGATATCAAATGAGACGGAGTCTTCGCCCTTTTCAGTAAATGAAGACATTTTCGTGCCCTTGCGGCCGCGGTGACATTCAAAACGTTTTGTGATAAAGAATTCGTCAAACGTTCAAAGAAAAAGTACAAAGACCTAGATATCGGCGTACATTTGTGAATGGACCAAAAAACCGTTATCGTTAAGCAAATATGACTCAAAGACCATCCTGCCAGAGATAGGAGGAAAAACGAAGTATGGGCTGGAAAGCCCATCAATATGGCGGCGAAACTGGCTTCGAGGTCTTGAGATTCTGGATTGCTGATTTCAGAAAGATTTTATCAAAATATCAAAAGCGAGGCTATTGCTATAAAATCCTGCTGATGTCATGATTGAAATCCCTCTTCTGAAAAAACCGAATTATGGGAGGAGGTGGATTTGTCGAGCGAAACCGTCTTCGATTTTAATAAAGCATGGAGACTTAAAACCCATTGGTGTAATATTCATTGAAAAGAATACTGTGAAAAAATGCTCAGTCTGTAATCTTATACTTTAACCACAAACATATGAAACAGGAGTTCCTGCACGAAGAGTTGAAACGCGTAAGTGAATGGGTTAGATTTGCCGATTCAAAAATGACCGTGGTTGCCGGTTTTTACGCGTGAGCAATCTGATGAGTTTTATCGGTAAAAGACAAGATACCGACTATCGAATGCTGGAGCATTGTTCTGATAATGCTTTTTTGACTTTGAGTAGTTGTCGGGATTATCTTTCTCTCAAAATCCCTCTTTCCAACTATCAGCAGTAAGATTTCAAGCGAATCGTGCTTTTACTTCGGTTCAGTATCCAAAATGAAATTTATTCAATTCTCTAAGAAGTTCTCGAAGATGACAGAAAAGGATATATGCGAGCAGTTGTCGGAACAGATTTTCACGAATTCGGAAATAGCCGACTATAAAATGAAGAATATCCGCTGTGCAATCATTGCTTTATATCCGTCGCTTTTTCTCGCATTGATACTTGTTTTGTTTGCTAATAAATAAGGGCCCATCATGAAAAATTTCTTTGAAAAGTATACCGGATTATGGGGGTTTCTCGCTATTCCAGCTGCACTGTTGATAGCGGTCGTTTGATGGGCATTTTTTCCAAATGAAAAGCCCTGAAACGTCACTACGACAAATGGTGAAAAATCCTTAGAAATCACTACCACAAAAGGTGAAAAATCACCTATTATATCAGGCTCTCATAATACCGTGAGTTATGTTGAGACTCCAACGAAAACCAAAGAATCGATGGACTTACAATGGCAAGAATGTGAAACGAAACTCCGAGCCTTTTATCGACGATTGGATAGGAAAGTTATCCCCAGCGCGAGAAATATGTTCGATGAACACATGCTGAAATCGGAAGTATTCTTAGAAGAAAGGCTCAATCGCTTTACGAGTGCCATTCTATCGGGAAATTTCATACTGGACAGCATTGAAAGACAATGAATAGATGATACCGCTTACGTTTCACGTTGCGAGTTTCAATACCGACTCAAATATATCGACAAAAGAACTGGTGGGATGCGTAATGAACTATGGTTCGGCGTTGTGATTAAAAACAAGGATAAGACCTCGGATTTTCAAATCGGCCAGTTATCGTGTCGAGACAAAATCTGCGAAAACTGACCTCTCGTAAAAAAACCTATCCCTTAACCCTCACCTCCTATGAACTCTCTCACAAAAGAACAAACCATCGAAAAAACGAAGGCCTTCATTGAAGCTCACCATCTCCCGATTACCATCAAAGAGTTACAATCCATCATATATGACGCAAAGTCGTATTCGTCCGTCTTTCAGCAATGGATGACTCTCTGTGATACCACTTGACTCGAACTATCCCAGGAAATGCTCGACCTCATTACTGGTTGTTGGAACCACTTTCCCCACAAGGATTTATGAGGGAAGTCTCCGAACGAAATGGCAAGAAGTTAGTTTTTAAAAAATCTTTTATGAAACCCGAACTCATCCAATCGCTCCTCGCCAACTTCGAATCCATCCGTCAGGAAACCAACGGAGTCGAATATTGGAGTGCCCGCGAGCTTCAAAAGGTACTCGGGTATGCGAAATGGGAGAACTTTCAAAATGCTATCGAGAAGGCAAAGGAATCTTGCAAAAAAGCCTGATTTAAGCCACAAGACCATTTTCCTGACGTCAGTAAAATGGTTGAACTGGGGAGTGGTTCTGAACGGGCAATCCCCGACGTACTTCTCACTCGCTACGCCTCCTATCTCGTGGCACAAAACGGAGATGTCTCAAAACAGGAAATCGCCTTTGCGCAGGCGTATTTCGCGATTCAGACCAGAAAGCAGGAACTCATTGAGCAACGCCTCCTCGATTCCGAACGCATGAAGGCGAGAGAGAAACTCTCCGAGAGTGAAAAGACCCTTTCCGGCGTCATATATGAGCGGTGAGTCGGGGAAAAGGATTTCGCCATTATCCGTTCCCTCGGGGACAAGGCGCTCTTCGGAGGGAAAACGACCTCGGATATGAAAACGAAGTTGAGCGTACCGAGCGGTCGTCCGCTTGCCGATTTCCTTCCGACGCTCACCATCAAGGCGAAAGACTTCGCGAACGAACTCACGAGCCACAACGTGGTGGAAAAGAACCTCAAAGGCACGAATCCCATATCGAAAGAACACGTCGACAACAACCTCGCAATGCGGAAAATGCTCCTCGAACGCGGAGTGAAACCCGAGAACCTCCCGCCCGCCGAAGACTTGAAAAAGATTGAACGTCGTCTCGCGAGCGAAGGTAAGACCCTCACGAAAGGAGCAAAAAACAAATCTACCCCTTAATCTCACCCCCCCCTATGTCATCACTCTCCGAATCATCCGTCGAACAAAACCTCATTGACCTACTCAAACGACAGGGATACGAGTATTCCTATGGACCGGATATCGCTCCGTATTCGAACTCACCGCTCCGGAAAGCATTCGATAGCGTCATTCTCGAAGATATTCTGGAATCCGCGATGAAACGGTTGAATCCGGAGGTTTCGGATGTGGCGAGGGTCGAAGCCTTCGGGAAGGTGAAACGATTGAATGCGGGCGATTTAATGGCGAACAACGAAGCGTTCCATACGATGCTCACGGACGGGGTGACGGTCGAACATTTCAAGGACGGACAGACGAAGGGGGTGACGGTTCGGCTCGTGGATTTCGAAAATCCGGAGAACAACGTATTCCAGGCAATCAATCAGTTCGTCATCAAGGAGAATAATAATGAAAAGCGCCTCGACGTCGTCCTTTTCGTCAACGGACTCCCGCTCGTGGTGGTGGAACTCAAAAACCCGATGGACGAGGACGCGACGCTCGAACGAGCGTTTACGCAAATCCAGAACTACAAGAAGGCGGTTCCTTCCATTTTCCACTACAACGCACTCTCGGTGATTTCGGACGGCATAGACGCCCGGGTTTCGAGCGTTTCGGCACCGTTTAGCCGATACCTCGTATGGAAGTCCCCGGAGAAGAAGGAGAACGGAATCCTTCCGGAACTCCAGATTCTCACGGAACGCCTCCTTGAAAAAAAGACCCTTCTCACTGTTATCCGGTACAACACGGTTTTTGAAACCGAGGAAGTAAAGGATACGAAGACGGGACTCCTCTCCCTCGTGAAAATCAAGAAGGGCGCGGCCTATCATCAATACTACGCGGTTGAAAAGGCGGTGAAGGAAACACTCCGAGCGACCCATTCCGAAGGCGACCGTAAAGCCGGGGTCGTGTGGCATACGCAAGGGTCGGGAAAATCCCTCTCGATGGTGTTTTACGCGGGAAGACTCGTGGTCGAACCGGAGATGAAGAATCCGACCATCGTCATCCTCACCGACCGAAACGACCTCGACGACCAGTTATTTCAAACCTTTTGAAACTGCGTCTCGCTCCTCCGACAGAAGCCCGTCCAGGCGACGAGCCGGGAACACCTTAAAACGCTCCTCAAAGTTTCGGGCGGAGGTATCGTCTTCACGACCATCCAGAAGTTCTACCCGGAAGACGGAGAGAATGAATTCGAACGGCTCTCCGAAAGGAATAATATCGTGGTGGTTGCAGACGAGGCACACCGGAGCCAGTACTGATTCGCGGGAAAAGTCGACGACGAGGGCGAAATCAAATACGGGAACGCGAAATACCTTCGGGACGCCCTCCCCGGCGCTTCGTTCATCGGCTTCACCGGGACTCCGATAGAGAAGGAGGATAAATCGACCCGGAACGTTTTCGGCGGATATATCGACGTCTACGATATCGCGCAGGCGGTGAAGGACGGTGCAACGGTACCGATTAGTTACGAATCCCGACTCGTCAAAATCAAAATGAACACCGAGGCGGTATTAAAAATCGACTCCGCCATCGATGAGATACCGGACGCGACCCCTGAACAGAAGGAGAAAGCGAAGAAGCGAAACGCGCAAATCGATGCCATCGTAGGACATCCCGACCGGCTCGCCGATATCGCGAAGGACATCGTTTCCCACTTCGAGGAACGGCAATCCGTTTTCGAGGGGAAAGGGATGATTGTCTGCATGACGAGGCAAATCGCTGTGAATCTCTACGGGCAAATTGTGAAACTCCGCCCGTCGTGGCACCAGGAAGGACTTATGAACGGCTCTATCAAGGTAGTGATGACGAGTTCCTCCGACGACCCGGAATCCTTCCAGCCCCACCATACCTCGAAGCAAGACCGCAAGACGCTCGCGTCGAGAATCAAAGACCCGCACGACCCGCTAAAACTCGTCATCGTACAATCCATGTGGCTCACGGGATTCGACGCGCCGTCGCTCCATACGATGTACCTTGATAAGAAAATGGAAGGTGCAAACCTCATGCAGGCCATTGCCCGGGTAAATCGGGTCTATAAGGACAAGCCGGGAGGACTCATCGTGGATTATATCGGCATCGGGCAAGACCTCCGAAACGCCATGGCGGTCTATACCGAGAGTGGAGGTGAAGGTAATGCGATTACGGATATCGCAGAAGTCGTTGCCGGAATGCGGACGAAGTTCGAAATCGTTTCGCAGATGTTTCACGGGTTCGAGTACCTTCCATATTTCACTGCGGAAACCGGGGACAAACTCAAAATCCTCCTCGGGGCTCAGAACTTCATCCTCCGGAGCGAAGAACTCCAGAACCGCTTCATCGCCGAAACGACCGCCCTTTCGAAACTCTTCGTCATGGCGGTGCCGAGCGAGGCAGCGGAGAAAATCAAAGACCACGTCGCTTTCTTCCAGGCTATCAAAGCGAGAATCAGCAAGTTCACGCCATCGGGAGGCAAGAGTGATGCGGAGGTGAATACTGCCATTCGGCAAATCGTTGATGACGCGCTATCTTCGGAAGGGGTTATCGACATTTTCGAGGCGGCCGGAGTCGCGGCGCCTTCGCTCGATATACTCTCGGAGGAGTTCTTGCTTGAAGTAAAAAATATGGAACACAAGAATCTCGCATTCGAGCTCCTGAAAAAACTCCTCAATGAGGAAGTGAAGGCACGGAAGCGAAAGAACACGGTGCAAGGGAAGAAGTTCTCCGAAATGCTCTCGAATACCATCAAGAAGTACCACAACAACCAGCTCGATACGGCGCAAATCATCGAGGAACTCTCCCAAATCGCCCGGGATATGCGACTCGAGGACAAACGGGCGGAAGAAGTGGGTCTGTCTCCGGAAGAATATGCGTTCTATTCGATTCTCTCGGAGAATGCTTCGACGAGTTTCCTCGACGACCACAAAATGAAAGAACTTATCCATTGTATCGTCGATATCATTCGCAAGAATGCGACGGTAGACTGGAACAAGCGCGAGGATGTGAAGGCAAAACTCCGATTGACCGTCAAAAAGGTGCTCATTAAGTACGGTTATCCGCCTGACCTCGCAAGAATGGAGGCCGACCGGGTACTGGAACAGAGCGAGTTGCTGGCGGAGGAGATTGTGGGAGAATAGCAGAACCTATCTTTTTCCCATTGCCGGGAAAAAGTTCCCACGAAAAAATTCCATTTTTCTGTATCACCCTCCTGAACGAACACTCGTTTCCTACACGGAGGGTTTCCGGCTTTGATTTGATTAAATATGGATGAACCAGGAGCGATTTACGAAGGAACTTCTTCGAACGGCTACGAGACTGACTATCCACTCTCGGACGAAGAAATAGCCAGAGATATTCAAGAGTTCGCGTTCGCGTAGTTTCAGAAAGTTCGGCTTCGGCCGGACTTTTTTTATTTTTTCCGGAAAAATACTTCGAGTGCCTGTATTCATTTTTAAGAAACGGAGAATATCGCCGTTCCTGATTTTATTCACCATCATATCATAACATGGAAAAAGCACCCACTGTTTGCGCAAGGTATAACTCCTTCGTGGCCAATTCACGAAAAAAGTTCCTTGAATATAAAGAAGATGAAGAGTTCAATCCTATGGATTATGTTCTCGCTTTCAAAAAAGAAAGAACCTACCATTTCCAGATTACCGTTGGAGGGCCGAATATTTGAATATATTTTTTCGTATCGGAAGGAGAAGCTTCACCCTATCGTGGTATCTATTATTCAACCGAAGGCTGAAAAAAGGAAGAATATCACCTCAACGAAGAGGAAATAGAAGAAATGACGGATTTGTTCAATTTGAATTTCGAAGAATAAGAGCATCGCCTCTTTTCCGGAAAACAAAAAAGAGTATTTACTCCTCTAATCCCCCTTTCATTCGACTGAGGGATTTTTTCTGTTGAACCTCTCAAGGTATTCCCCAGAAACGCAGTTCATATAGGTCTCGAACTCATCGTATTCTCTCGAACAGTCGGCTGGGGTATCAACTATCATAAGACGAAAGAACTCTTCGCTATCGAAGTCTTTTCCGATTTTCTCAATGATACCGATATGAAGTGCGGAAATCCTCTCCATTTCCTCGTAGTATTCCTCCGGATATAAGCAGTTTGAATCATAACACTCAACCGAGGCCTCCGGATATCGTTCAAAGATTTTTGAATCTTTCAAAATAAAGGCTTCGAGGGAAGTTCCAGCACAATCGAGAATAGAAGGCCTCTCGGGAAATACGGGAATCAAGAAAGGCGAGAAGACGAAGAAAAACGAGAAGAGCATACGAATGGATGGTGTAATCAACTACAAAACATAGATACACTCAGCGGTCGAGTTCGCGATTTCGAGACACACTCAAAAAAACGGTATTTAAAATGAGACAATGGATTGATATATGGATTCTGCCCCTTAAAATCTTTTAAAGAAGAGCATCCGTAACCTATTTGATTTTTCCAGGATTTTCAATATATTCTCAACTATTAAAAGCGCCTTCCTTTGTTATTTCTAATAATTCACCCAAAGACAAGGTGAATTATTATTTTTTTTCAAGATATGGAAGAAAAAAAGAAACATTCCACTCCGATTGCTTTTTCTAAAAAATTTGAAGAAGAAAATAAAAAACTTTCAAAAGAAGAAATTATTAAAAAACTCAATGAAGAAAGAAAAACATTTCCGGACAAAATAAGAACTGCAATGGAGAAAATAGGTCAAAATCTTTCTGGTTTTATCGTCCTTCTCCTTTCTTGATTCGGATTTGCGATGGGATTTAAAGAGTTCATTGGTTCCATTCCACGAGCCACGACAAGTTCTTTCGATATATTTCGAGTCTTTACATGAAAATATCCTGCGTGCGAATCTTTTATCGAAGGGACGGAAATATATAAAGGCTGTATTGTGGGAGCTGAAAGCCTGTATCTCACAACTCTTTTTCTCACTGCCATTCTCGCAATCGTGTTTTATCTATCATTTTTTCGCTTTTTACAATCAAAGAAACAATCATAAAATATGGAAAAACGGTTTTTGATATACATGCGACAGAGTAAAAAGGATAACTCCGAATATACTTTTGACGTTCAAAAAATCGGTATCGAACAATTTGCGAGACTCCATAATATCAAACTCGATTTTTCGGAAGATTGTGTCTTTCATGAAGAAGTATCCGCATATCGTGATTCTGTTCGTCCGCTTTTTGAAGAAGCGGTTTCTCTTCTTTTTCACGATAGCAGAAAGACCGAATCAGAGAGAAAATACGCGGGTATCATCTTCTTTAATGTTTCAAGACTTTCTCGGAATTCAAACGATTTTACCCGGATTGAAAAACTGATGGAACTCGGTTATAAAATGCTTTCGGCAACAGAAAACATTATTGATAGTCCGGCGGGAATGTATTTTTTTCGGATGATTCAGGTTGAATCCATTCACTATTCCGACCGTCAAAGTTCAAAAAGTCTCAACTATCGACTTCATACTCTTACTCAAAACCCTTATAAATACCTTTGAGGACGAGGCGTAACCTATGGTTTTCAGAATATTGATGGGGTTGTAACGATTCATCCGATAGAATCGAAAATCGTTCGAAAAATCTTTGAACTTCGGGCAAAATCCGTTCCTCTCGCGATGATTGAATCGTTAATCCGAGAAGAATTTTCAAAAGAAGTTCGGGAGTTTAACAAAAAAACAAAGCGAAAAAATGAATATCGAGATTCGTATTATGAAGTGAATGATAGCGAAGATGATTCGGGAGATACTGAAAAAGAAGAACCTGCCCGATATGAATCAACTCCGAATGTTTCGAAAATATCGAGTATTTTGAACAATGAAGGAGAATTTCGATATAACGGAACCCGGGTCTCTTCCCTGGAAATAAAATTCTCCGAAGATGTACGAATGTTAAATGAACTGTATTTTACCCAAAAACAAGGATTTCGAATCTTAACGGGAGAGGGGAAATTTTTAAAATGAGATAATCAAATTGAATTCGATACTCCGAAACTCGAATTTATTGAGAAAGAACTTTACAATGCTATATTTAAGCAACGGCAAGCAACTTTGAGTCGAAAATTCATGCGAAATAATAAAGACTATGTAAAGATTTATCAGGACATAGTCAGTTGTACTTGTGGGGCAAGAATGGTAGCGAAAAAGGAAGGAGGTCATCGTTATTACCGTTGTAGCAATGCTATACGAGGCGATTCTTGTGAAAACGATACCCGTTTGAATGAAGAGTTCATTACTCTGTTCATACAAAACGAAATATTTCCTTTTATCAGATTAGAACCTGAAGACAAAGAATACGAAGCTATCGTTGAAGCAATGAAATTTCGTCAAATTGAACGGCTCAATTCACAAATCAAAACCGAGACCGGTCATATCACTCGATTTAATCGAACGGTTGATGAAACCTGAGATGTTGATATACGCGAGGCATATATCAAAAAAATACGAGAGAAGGAATCTGATATTGAACTTTTGCGCAACAAAGTTGAAGAAATAGAGCTTATTTCGAAGGATATGATTAAAAAGTTTTTTGCGTGCCAAGATTCATTTCTTTCGCTCGATACCTATGCTAAAGGCGTGTATGCCTCACTCATTATCGAATCGATGGTTATTTGAGAAGATAGAAATGAAGATTCGATTTATCAAAATCCTCAAAACCGAAAAAGCATTGTTTATCAAAAAAAGATTACTGAACTAAAACTCGTTCCGTATTTACACGAACTCTTTATTCTTAATAAATACCACAATGGAATCACTTAGGCGAGCCTTTGCGTATGCTCGAATATCAGGCGCACATACGCAAACAGAGCTTTCTATCAAAGAACAACTCATACAAATTCATCGATACGCGGAAAAGAATACTATCCATATCGAAAAAGAATACACAGAAATATGTTCGGCCTTTCGCACTGCAGGAGAAAAACAACTCACTGCGCGAAAGGTCTTTTTTGATATGCTCGCGAGTATTAATTCGAAAATCGATTGTATTCTTATTTTTCGATATGACCGAGCATCGAGAACGGGAAAGGAATTCGTATTGCTCGAAGAACGGTGTTCGAAATATGGGGTGGAAATTATCTCCATTACCGAATCATTCGGACAAGAAAAGTGACCGCTTTCGAACTTCCTTGTCCGCAATTCCATCAATCTTTCGCAACTCTACTCCGAAGAACTCTCATTTAAATGCCGACTTTGAATGGTTCGGGCTATGAAAGAAGGAAAGCTTCCCGGAAGTATTCTTCCTTATGGATATATTCGTTTAAAAAAGAATGTAGCGATTATCGATGAGTCTGTTCGGAGTGTTATTCGAGAAATATTCGAGCGTTATGCCACTGGAAATGAAACCTATATGGGAATAGCAGAAAAACTTCGACTCGACGGGGTATTGAATAGAAAATGACTTCCGATTACATGGAAAGACGTGGAATGAGTTTTGAAAAACGAAACCTATACTGGGTTTAAGACTATGAAGTGGTATTTAAAAAAGTATGAAGTTCCATATTACGAATGAGCTACAAAGGCGGGAACCTTTATTGAGCGATACCGACTCAATCTCGAACCGATTATATCCGAAGAACTCTATCAGGAAGTTACAAAAATTCGTTCCGGGAGAAATAATTACGGCCCCTCTAAAACTGAAAGTCGAAGAGAACGAATAGGAAAGCAAAAGGTGGGAGAACATATCTTTTCTGGATTTATTCAATGTGCTTGCGGTCGTCATTTCGTAGGACAACTTAATCGGAAGAGGAATATTATGTATTACGGATGTTCCCGGAGTATTACAAAGCGATTTCCGGAGATGTGTCACGAACCATATATCCAGGAACAAGAAGTTTTTAAACTCATTAAAGATTCTCTTTGAGAACGATATCTTACTCCTGGAAAACTTCAAAAATTCTCTGAGGCACTCGATATTGTTTTTTCAAAAACAGAAGCCGAAAGGGAAGGAAAAAGAGAAATCATCTTCAAACAAATCAAAGAACTCGAAAAAAAGCAGGTAATTTTGACGGAAAAATTCGTTGAAGGAAAAATTTCAGAAGAAAACTACGAACTCCTAAATCAGAAGCTACAAGATGAGAAGATTCTCTTTGAAATCGAGGAAAAACATGATGAAAAAATCATTGACGAAGAAACAGCGAAACGAAAAATTTTCGCTCACTCACTCTGGCAAAATTGGCTTATTGAAGAGGTTTTTCGGTATTTCGAAGTTAGTGTCAGTTCAAAAAGGCGAATCAAAATGGTATGGACCGGGGCGAACCTGGTTTTAGGGTCAAAAAAACCGCTTACTCTTGCAATAAACGGCTTTTTGAATACAATGGTAGATTGTGTAATTCTGAAATGGTTGCGGAGGTACGAATCGAACGTACGACCTCAAGGTTATGAG
>JAVHRB010000003.1:0-5291 GCA_036171455.1 Patescibacteria group bacterium | reverse complement strand
TTTATATCCTATCCTGAATTTGTGAGAAAGTTGCGTTTGGGGTTAGAATCCAGCTAAGAAGTAAAAAAAGTATTCAAAATCATTGGACTCCTCAATGCTTCGCATTGCCCCGTGTTCTCGCCCAGCATCTGAAGGTGCACAAAAAAAACAAAACCCTCTCTCGAGGGTTTCTTATTTTTTTGGTGCACCCAGCTGGGCTCGAACCAGCGGCCTCAGCCTTCGGAGGGCTGCGCTCTAATCCAACTGAGCTATGAGTGCGTGGGTTGGATGATATCGAAGCCGGATGGTTTTTCAAATGAAAAGGCGGAGAAGTTCTATCCCCGTTTCAGATAGACCTTTACGAAACTGCTTTTCAAGTCGGCAGCGAGTTTTGACAAAGTTTCCGATTCACCCTTTTCTGCCGCAACTTTTACCTTTTCCAGATTCGTTCTGATTTCTACAATTTCCGCGTCGTTCGCTTCCAATTCTACCGCTTTGAGTTTTTCATCTGTCTCGACATACGTGTTCAGGAGTCATTTCGCGTCTTTCAAATCCGCAGCGGCGATGACTTTTTCCATGGAATCGTGGAAATCTACGAGCGTAACAGCCAGCATGGAAAACCCATTTCGCTTGAGGATATCCTGGAATATCGGACGAATGCCCTCGAGCTGTATATGAACTTCTTTGAGATTGCCGGATTGGACTTTTTCGCCGATGGAAAGTACAATTTTTTGTCCACGCATTATATCCGGTACGAAATTTGCATCGTGGCGGAAAGAAAATGGTTGATACTGGGAATATTTCGACAGGAATATTCCGTATGCCGGAATGAGCGCATTATAGTTGGCAATGGTTTCTGCCCGCATTTCCTTGCCGGAATAAAACAACGTTTGTTTGTAAAATCCGTTCATCGCGTTGTAATCTTCGATGAAGAATTTTTTCGTAAAGAAAATGCTAGCATATCCTCCGGCGAGTCAGATCGTCAAGACCGAAATCAGCAGGATTGCCAAACGGGAACGCGCAGATTTCCAAGCTTTACCGACGGTATTGAAACTAAATGGGAGGTAGGCTGGGCAAAATCCGGAAATAGCAGTGAAAACCAAGATAATCCCAACTCCATAAAAGAAATATTGCAGAAGTCCATACGTCCAAAAGTATGCGATGCCGAGTATTATCTCGGAGGTGATTATCCGAAGGAATCGATCGGGAAATCAGACGTTTTGTGGAAGTTTCATAGAAGGTAAGTTGAAAAAAAGTAAAAGGCGCGATCCGTAAACCGCACTGGGAAAATCAATATTATTTTACGGGGGTTCCGCATGCTTGCTTCCCATGGTTTCCCATGCCGGTTTTTCCACACGTGCTGTTCGATGATTTACCAAATGCACCATTCATCATTTTTCCACCATTCCTTTTTTGCATCTGTCCACCCATATTTTCGGACTGGCAGTTACCACTACCAGATATTACTGGATTGGAAACTACAACTCCTTCTTTTTCCAACCGATCCGTCAATTTGTATTTGAGCGATCCTTTCGATGCGACGTCGGCAGCAGAAAGGTACGTCGAGAAATCTATCGCAGTTGTGAATCCGTTCATGTCGATTTGGCGAGCGAATCCGCGAAGATGATTGTACGAAGCACCACCGATGTTGGTGAATACCAGTTTCACGTCTTCGTTATTCGTAGTTTTTATCGTGTCGGAAATATCCTTGATATCGAGCATCTCGATTTTGAGTCCGACTTCAAGCGCTTCTTTCAAACCCTTTTTTCATTCGGTATTGAGCGTGTCAAACGTACCCTGCAATTCCCCGTATCCGGTCGGTGTGGGCAAAGCATAGCGGTCGAGCAAAGTTTTGACTGCGTCCATATGCATTTGTTCCGAAGCCGCAATATTTTTGAACATTTGGTTTTTGTATAGCGAATACAGGTTATTATACGTATCCCTTGCTACCAATTCTTCTTGGTATTGGAAAATGATATCCGTTTTTTCCTGATCCGAAAGGGTCGATGGAGCGATACTCATAAAAGTGCCAGAATGCGTCGAAGATGCCGGACCGCGGTTTTGCATAGCCGTATGCATCGGGGAAGTTTGGGTTTGGTGATTGAGATTTTGTTTCATTCCACGTAAAACACCCATTTGTCATGAGGCGGCGAATACAGCCGCACTCGTAGCGATAAGTAATCATCCGATTACGATACTGGAAGTAATTAATGTAGATTTTTTCATAAAAATAAAGTTATAGATGTTCAGTTTGGGGCGCTGAAGCGTCCTCATAAGGGAATACGTATATCTTTGGATTATTTATTCAGAAAATTTCAAAATCAATCCCCGGTACCCTGGCCAAACCATGGCATAACCCGTTCCGCATCGAAAGTAGTCGTGGTTGTTGCTACTCATGTAATACGGATTTTTTGTCATATTTCCAACTTTGCCTTTTTTCCGATATGAGCATTGGAAGTCGTAATCGTCCAAATACTTCCGCTCAGATCCGAAATGGTTATCTCATTGGAATTCATACTTTGAATCGTTCCTGCCAAGCGTCCAACAGTGGGATCGTTCCATGAGGATTGGCGATATACGGTATCCGCCAAAAACGGAATATGGTCGGCAACATAGGAATGCACCAACGGTCAAATCCCAAGTCCGCGGAATACTCCGGCGAATACGAGCACGGAAACTCCCCATACGAGCACATTTCTCAGAATATCATATCGGTAACCAACGACCGTTTTCCGGAATCCGAATATTCCGATGATGACGAATCCCAGAAGGAAAAATCCCCAGAAAACCGGTGGGAAAAACAGGAGCTGTCACTCGTTTTCCCCTTGTCCAAATCGCAAAAAATCCAAACTGTCATCGATAAAAAATATTCCAAAGATCACCGAAAAAAACAAAGCCATGGCGATTCAAATCCACAAAAACCGACGCAGTTTTTGAAAATGCGATTTTGGTATCGGAACGATGTTTTCGCTCCGTATTTTCGAAAGGATATTGGCCTTGAATTCGGTTTTCATATTCGGGAAGATTACTATTGGCAATGGAATGTCTCAAGAAGCGTCCGCAATTGTTTCCGTGCCCGGTTCACGAGCGTGCTCGCCGTGCCGATCGGGATTTTGAGAATGTCGGAAATGGCTTCGTAGGAATATCCCTCGATACATCGGAGCAATATGATTTCGCGGTATTCTGCGGGCAAGTGGGAAATAGCCTTTTGCACGCAGGATTTGAGTTCGTTGGATTTGAGTTCGTGATGGGGCGAATTTCCGTCGGATATGGTATCGAGAATCGAAACATATTCCTCGTCGTCGAGGGATACATTGCTCATTTCCTTTTTGCTTTTTCGGAATTCGTCTATGACTACGTTATGGGCAATTCGGTATATCCAACCCGAAAAATCCCAACGCTCGTCGTATTCGTTGATATTGCGGTATACTTTGATAAAAATGACTTGCAACAGGTTTTCCGCATCCTCGTACGAGACCCCGGAAATCCGGACGACGTACCGGAGCAGCTTGGCCTCGAACATCGTGACAATCTCTCCGAACGCGTCGGGGTTGGCATTGATTTTCCGGATGAGGGGGAGAAAGTCCATAGGATATGGGTATTGGTCCATTGTATGGAAATACGGAAATGCGTGGAAAAATTATTCAAAAAATGGAAAATGCGATGGATTCGAATGTATTACTTCCCCGATTTCGTCCGGTTGCAATTCTTGCAGAGCATCTGGCAGTTCTGGGCGGTGGTTTTGCCGCCCAAATGCCATGGGGTAATGTGATCCGCCTCCATTTCCCCAATCTCGAAGTGACCGTTGCAAGCCACGCAAATGCCCTTCTGCCGTTCGTAGGATTCTCGTTTTTGCTTGTCGGTAAAGGCACGGAGATTGAGGAATTTTTTATTTCCAGTCAGCACAAATTCATAAATTCCGGACTTTTTCGTTACGTCCTCGTCCTGCATGAGCAGCGCGATTTCTGCTTCGAGTCATTTCGAGTCGATCGCGGTTTTTCCATACGCGTTGAAGAGCGTTCCGAATTCAACCCCTTTCATTTCCTTTCGGTATTCAGGAAAAGTTGCCCGCGTCCAGTTGATAACGCTTTGGAAATAGAGCCAAAGTTCGTTGGCGTTTGGTTCGTGCTGTTTTTCGGACATGTACGCTTCGATTTGGTCGTCGCTCATCCAGCGGATGGCGGTTTCGAGGTATTCTTGGCGGATGGGAGAGCCCGAGAGATAATCGCTTCCGATGCCAGAGGCCGGACAGCCAGTCTTGCTGAAATACCGTTTTGCATCGGTGAGCCAAGTGCCAGTATAAATCGCGTTGCGAAGCTCCTGGTCGGTAAGTTTTTCCCCGGCGATGTTAATGGTCTTGAACCAGTCGAGCTTTTCTCGGTCGTTGCCTTCGCAAAAGTAGACCATGAGGCGATAATCAAGAATCTGCTCCCGTTCGGTATCGGTGAGATTGTGGAAATATTGAAAACCCGTGGAAAAATTTCCGGCCACATATTCGCAGATACTGATTGTCCGCTGTTGCCCATCGAGGACTTCGTAGGTGCCGTCAGAATTCTTGACCCAGTACATCACGTTAAGGGGAAAATCTTTGCGAACCGTCTCGATGACGGAATCCCGCTGCTTGTCTTTGTAGACGAATTCCCGCTGGTATTTCGGGCGGATGTTGAGCTTGCCGCCGAAGCCGATAACGCCTTCTTCTTGGTCATTGACATAGCCGGCGGTGACTTCGCGGATGGTGATTTCTCGGAGTTCGATTTTCATGGGAGGGGAAAGTTAGGGGGTGGGGAATTTGTTTTTGATGATGATTCGACAATATACCTTGTTTCAACCGTTTATTTCTCGCCTCGCCTTTTTGCCGTCATTTCCGTCCATATTGTGAAGTATGCCCGATACCTCAAATTGTTCGGGATTATATTTATCAAGAAAAGTTATCGGGACACCCATTTCACCAATATAATCCAACGGAATATCACTTACTTTATTTACATTGATAGCATCATAATTATCGAAAATTGGATATTCTTTTGAATCATATCTTTTGTAGAGTATGAGATTTTCGTGCCGTTTCTTATGATCCAAATTGGTAAACCACATTATACTTCCCATACTAAAAAATTTTTTTCAGTTTTCTATTTTCTTCCTCGATTCTGTTGCTATATCGTAATGATTTGGGACTTCAAACCATTTCGTACCTCCATTATCAACCCCCAACCAAACTCTATTTTCTCTAATTAATTCAAAAGTTTCTTTATAAGTAATAGCAATCAATCACCCCGCAGCAAGCTGACGGGGTATGACCTAGATCCTACAAT
>JAVHRB010000002.1:0-23439 GCA_036171455.1 Patescibacteria group bacterium | reverse complement strand
TGATGTCGTGAGTACGAGTACGGGGTATACGGCGGTGTTTTCGAGGGATGATAGTTTGAGTGGAACGGGAGAATCTCTCATAACTGGATTTTCTACTCAGAATCCAGATGGAAAAAAACTAGCAAAGTTTGATAGGAGTTTGGTGGGATATTGGGATATGGAAACAGTTGGAGCTGACGGAAAACTCACTGACCTGAGCGGAAACGGAAATAATGGATTAATATCATGAGCTAGTACGGTAAATGGGAAAATAGGAAAAGCCTTGCTCATGGGAAACATGAAATACATTTCCATTGCCAAACCGTTCAGTATCAATCCAACATCTGCAACTTTTTCGTTTTGGTCATATCCAATCAATACGAAATCTGTTACATTCCTTGGCTTTCCACAGCCACAACCATGGAATTCATCATATCAGAGAGGACTAGGATTATACTATGATTATATTGCACAGGGGTATGCTGATGGAGTATCAACAGCCGATAATTCCTTTCATATCTACAATGCGGGAAATGCGAACAATGACGTGGCAATGAATCTGTGATGCTCCTCAGCTTTCGGACAGAACCAATGGAATAATGTTACCTTTGTTTTTGATGGGACTAAAACTGCTTTTACAACCTATGTTAATGGTATAAATTGTGGCATAGTGACTCATACTGCCTGGAATCAAATCGCAATGTGGAACACTTCGACTACCAATTGGGTACTTGGAGATACAGTATATTATCGTCCGGCTGAATCCGATGCCTATATGGATGAAGTTAGGTTCTACAATCGTGCCCTATCAGAAGCTGAAGTTGAAAACCTCTATAAGCTATCGAAATAGTCTCATTCTCTGAAAATCCTATTTCTCTAGTACTGCACGTATCACTTTTTTCAAATCCTCAATCCCCTCTCCAGTTACGGCACTGATTCGGGCATTTCCGAGGATTTCGGGAGAATCGGTATCCATAATTTTCTGAGGCCCTCGAATATCAACCTTGTTATATACGCGGATTCGTGGAGCTTTTGCCTCGATCTTGCGAAGCGTTTCCTCAACGATTTCAATTTTTTCCAGCATGTTCGGATCATTTGCATCAATTACGTGCAAGAGAATATCTGATTCTATCGAATCTTCCAAGGTGGAATGGAACGCGGCGATAAGATTCGGAGGTAAATCTCGAATAAACCCGATTGTATCAGAAAGGAGAAGTTGTATACCGGAATGGTATTCCGTTTCATCCTCAACCGTATTTGCTAGATAGAGTCTTCCTACATGAGTTCACAGCGTAGCAAATAGTTTATCCTCAGCGATGACGTGTTTTTTGGTCAGCAGATTAAAAAGTGTGGATTTCCCGGCATTCGTATACCCGACAATCCCTATAGTAAGAAAACCTCGACGCTTTCGGTTCTTCCGATGCTCGCTGCGAGTTCGCTCATAGACAGTAAGTTTCTCCTGAATCTTTTCTGTCTGCTCTCGCAGATGCCGTTTCATGATTTCTGTATTGGTTTCCCCCTGTCATTTGGCATTTTTTGATCCACCTCATTGACGAGAAAGATCCATTCCCATACCATAGATACGCGGACCCATATGTTTGATACTTGCAAGTTCTATCTGGAGTTTTGACTCTGGGGAATTCGCATGTTGGGCAAATATTTTCAAAATCAGATCTACTCGATCCCATGCCTGGATTTTTGATTTTTTCTCACGTAAAATCTCGTTCACTTGGTATATTTGTGATGGTTTCATGATATTCCCTATAATCAGTAACTCAGCTCCGAGCAATTCCCCCTCAGCGATAATTTCATCGAGTTTTCCACTGCCGATATAGGTTCGGTAATCTGGAGTATCCCGCTTCTGTACTTCTTTTACAATGGTTACGCCCCCATAGGTGGAAACTAAAGAAGCGAGTTCGACCATTCGAATATCGAGCTCATCTCGACTCAGAGCATATGGAGCGATATCTACGATTATCGTTTTCATATTTGACTTATTCAATAATTAATTAGATTTATTCAAATCATTACCCTTGGAAATGAATATCGATACTCTGCCCGACGAGGAAATTATATCTGAGAATCCCGTTAAGTATACTCCATTATCGGAATGAGATCCGTATTTTATAGATTTCCAAACAAAAACTGAAGATAGAATAAAGTATATCCGTCTCAGAGAGATATATTCTGAAAAATTTCCAGAATTCCGACGTCTGCTCGACGTAATGGAACTCTCATTCCAAACGTACCGATCAGAACTGAACCGACTGAGTCAACTGGCAGTAGGTTTTTTGAGAAGCGCGGAAATCAACGATTTTGAACACTGGAAAACGACTTCTAGACAAAAATGGAACCGGCTCGTCCTCACGCATAAGCAGGTACCACAGGAATTTTATACCATCCTACTCGATACGGCAAACAAGATTCGCAACGAATATTTTGAGACGGAACCCATCCGAGACAAAATTTTGTCAAAGGAAACCGATCATGCCACACTCTACGAGATTATCAGCGAATACCAGCAGCTTGACGTAACAAGAAAACAACTCCTCGAGTACTTGATTCCAATGGGTATCTGAGCGATTTTGAAAAAAATCCCTGGGCGAAAAAGTGTGGACACTTCACATTTAATGGTACGCCGATATCACCAAATGATTGTGCAAAAAGCATGATGAATCAGCTATTGGTTGTCCTTTGTATGAAAAACAATGATACACTTCTCCATGAATGAGATACGGTAATCCGAATTAATCCGAAAATATTTTTCGGAGGTTTTGAAGAAGCTATCGATTTATCTATGCTCCTCGCTAACAAAGAATACCTCCAGCTACATTCTGTACTTCAAACGACAAAAGATCGTCTCGGAAGATTACGTGACGCAGATTTTGAACCATTTTATCCGTTCTATGAACACCTCGCGAAAACATTTTTGCTCCATCATAAATTTACGGATACTTGACCGGGCATCCAACGTCGACACTTTCAATATTTATCACAGCTGTTTCAAAGTGAGCTCGGATTTACCCAAGCGAAAGTCCGAGCAGATATTACCGGTCTAACGAAACCGGAACTCATACGGTTAAATGAAGCATACGAAAAACCGATTCTCGAAAAATTCCTTGGGCAGGAGTTTTAATTCACCCCGACGAGACGGAGAACTTCATGCATTTTCGCATCGAGCCGGGCATTCATCATTTTTGCTCATTCTGCGAGTTTTTGCTCGACGAAAGGAATATTTGAAAGGAGTTCTTTCCGAGTTTCACGATACGGTCGGAGATATTCCGTCAAGGCTTCGATAAGTATAAGTTTTGCATGGCCGTAACCGAATCCAGAGTTTACGGTAGTGTATTTTTCACGCACGGTAGTAATTTGTTCCGCAGTTCCAAACACTTTGAGAAGCGCGAAAATATTGCAGGTATCCGAATCCTTCGTTTCATCTACACCTTTGGAATCAGTAACAATAGACATTACTCGTTTTTTTAGCGTTTTTTCATCGTCGAAAATTCCGATGAAATTATCGTAGCTTTTGCTCATTTTCCTACCGTCAATACCGGGAAGAACAGCAACAGCTTCATCGATAATTGCCTCTGGTTCCTTAAATAATTCAGCTCCGTAGGTTTTGTTAAAATATCGAGCAATATCACGAGTCATTTCTAAATGTTGAATCTGATCTTTTCCTACCGGAACCACATCGATATCATATCAAAGAATATCTGCCGCCATGAGAATAGGATAGTTAAACACTCCCATATTAATGTCACTATTTTTTGATTCCGCATCTTTGAAACTATGCGCTCGCAGCATGAGTGAATATGGGGTGACGTTTGCAAGTATCCACATGAGTCGCTCGATTGAACGAATATCCGACTGACGAAAAATCGTAATTGGGGTATTGATTCCAAAAATCGCAAGGTATTCTATAGCGACTTCCAAGGTCTGAGAACGAAGTACATCCCCATCTTTTACACTCGTAAGCGAATGTAAATCTGCGATGAATATTGCAGCGATATTACCAGCAGCATGACGTTCAAAAGGCAATACGGCACCTATAAGATTTCCTAGATGCATACTTGAACCGGTAGATTTGACTCCAGTAATTATATTTTTTGTCATGAAATAAATAAAATAAATAAATAAATTAGTTATTATCAGCAGATTCTATTTGATTTCTTGATTGCGGCTTTATTGATGAAAAACGAATTTTTGCCGTACCGTTTGTCTGAGTCATTAATTGATTCAAAGCAGAAAATGATTGTGATATTGAATTCGTACAATCAGAATTTATAGCATCACATCATTCTCCTGAAGTATTTATATTTTTCAGCAATTTCGATCGAACTTCGGCTTCTGAATATACAATTTTAGTAAGGTTGCCTGGGAGAAAATATCAGCAATCTGTGTATAACTTCTCCTGAAATGTGAAGGTATAACATATTTTAGTAGAACTATGCCTCCAAAGTGGACGAGAAAAAAAACAATTATTAGAATACGACCTCGAACAAATCTCCAAATCTAAAGGGCCCTCCATAGAAGTAATATTTGCAACTCATTCTTCATTGAGCGGATACTTGTAATTAAAGGTGAGTATTCCTATTCAACAAAGAATGAGCAGAGCAAGAAGCAACATAAAGATGAGGAATGGAAGCTCTTTATTTTTCATAATAAATAAGTATTCGGAATAAATTATTCAAAAGCAGGAACCTCTTCCGCAACTTTTGGTAAATTCTTTGCATTCTTACAATCCGGATATTTATCACAAGCGAGAAACGGTCCGCGTTTGGAATTCTTCACGTGCATCGTTCCTGTCTCGCACTGGTCGCACTTCGCTCCCCCGTGTTTCTTTTCGAGTTCGGAAGTCTTCGGGTCGAGTATTTTCCCAATCCATTTGATCTCGGGATACATGGACGAAGCGAGAAACGGTCAGAAGCGTCCATTTTTCACGACGATGGTTCCACCGGCAGGACACGGTTTTCCCTCGTGTTCCGCTTTGAGTTTCGCAAGATATTCCTCTTCTCCGGGTTTGTGGATATTTTCGATGAAGTCACATTCAGGATACGTATTACAGCCGATAAACCTTCCAGCTTTCCCGAATTTATACATGAGTTCCCCGTGCTCGCACTTCGGGCAGGCACGACCGACTTTTTCCTGGACCTTACCCTTGATATCGCCGACTTTTACCAAGTCTTTTTCAAACTTACCGTAGAACCGTTCGAGCATTTCGACCCAGCTGAGTTTTCCTTCCGCGACGAGGTCGAATTCCGTTTCGACTTTTGCGGTGAACTTGTAATCCATCATGTCGGTAAAACTCGTCTCCAGAAAATCATTGACGGTAAATGCGATGTCGGTCGGAGCAAGTTTCTTGTCGATTTTTTCTACGTATCCACGTTCCACGATCGTGGAAATAGTCGGAGCATAGGTAGAAGGACGTCCAATCCCCTCGGATTCAAGTTTTTTGACGAGTGCCGCTTCCGTAAATCGTGCTGGTGGACGGGTAAAGGATTGTAAACCCCGAAGCACCGCGGTATCGACCGTTTCCCCTTTGTTAATTTTAGGAAGCGATCTACTATCAGATTCTTCTTCGTCATCATTACCCTCGACATAGAGTTTCATAAAACCAGCAAACTTAATGACTTCCCCTTTGGAAATCCAAGTCTGATCGTCAGCTTGTTGTGGGGAAAACGTATAGGTTGTCGTTTCAATTAGGGCTTCTTGCATCTGGCTCGCGACGGTACGTTCCCAAATCAATTTGTACAGCCGAGCCTCCTGGGCTTCGAGTCCAATCGTATCAGGAGTCTTATTTATGTCCGTCGGTCGTATCGCTTCGTGAGCTTCTTGGGCATTCGCCTGTTTCGTTTTGAATTTTCTACCACCGGGAACGGTATAATTCGCACCGTAGATTTTTTCTATGAAATTTTTTGCTGCTCCAATCGCGAGATCAGATAGGTTTACCGAGTCAGTTCGCATATAGGTAATATGTCCGTTCTGATAGAGACTCTGAGCGATGCTCATCGTTTGGGAAACCCCATATCCCAATTTTCTACTTGCTTCTTGTTGAAGCGTGGAAGTGGTAAACGGAGCTCCTGGAGTCCGAGAAGATTCCTTCATTTGTGCATCAATCAGAGCAAAATTAAGGGGTGCCTTTATTTCTGAAACTAACCCTCCCCTTTTGGATGGATTATAGGCAATTCCCGTCGTATCAATACCAAGCGTACCGAGAATTTTTTCATAATCTTTTTGGGTTTTTAATTTGGCAACTTTTCCAGCGAGTTTGGATAACTCGATTTGAAACGATATACCATCTCGTTCTACAGGAGCCATAATAGACCAGGATTCGTCCGGCTTGAAGGCAAGAATTTCACGTTCCCGTTCCACAATCAGTTTCACTGCAACAGACTGTACGCGTCCAGCAGACAAACCGGTTTTAATTTTTTGCCACAATACCGGAGAAACTTTAAAACCTACAAGTCGATCAAGAATTCGTCGAGCCTGTTGGGCATTCACCAAATCCAAG
This sequence comes from Patescibacteria group bacterium, assembly GCA_036171455.1. Classification (GTDB taxonomy): domain Bacteria; phylum Patescibacteriota; class Gracilibacteria; order BD1-5; family UBA2023; genus CAIVSN01. The sequence continues at coordinate 16,949 of JAVHRB010000002.1, read as the reverse complement.
TCGATATTGCGGGGGGTCTTGATAGCATTCTCAATCGCCGTTTTCGTAATTTCGTGGAATACAATCCGAGCGGTAGTTTTCGCATCGATTCCTAATGCTTCACATAAATGCCAACCGATAGCTTCTCATTCTCGATCCTCGTCCGTTGCTATCCAGATTTTTTCAGCATCTTTCGCGAGTTTTCTGAGGTCGCTTACATTCTTTTTCTTGTCCTCAGATATGATGTACGTGGGTTTAAAACCATTTTCGATATCGATTCCTAAATCCTTTTTTTCCAAATCACGGATGTGCCCCATGGATGCTCTTACCGTGAAATCTTTCCCCAAATATTTTTCAATAGTTTTTCCTTTTGCTGGGGATTCCACGATTACGAGGTTTTTTATGGTCATATTATGAAGTTATAGAGGGGGTATGGCATTCGGCACATTTGCCCATTTAGACCGAGAGAGTAGTAACTTTTCCGAATTTTGTCAAAAGAAATCTAAAATTTTTGTTATTTTTGCCGAAATGAGGGATATTTCTATCCAATAGAAATAGGTTTGATATTTTTTTTGCCGTATTGTATGATACAAAATATGAATCATATTTTGGTTCATCGAATTTCAAACCTATATTACATATGAACCTATGTTAGAAACTGATATGGCGAATTCATGAAATTCCACGAGTGTGGAACAACTTTTTTCACAGCTTGCCGAGTTACAGGATTTGGTATCCAAGAAAGAAAAAATCATACTTGAACAATCAGTAATAATCACTCGGGAGAGAAGAAATGCGTTCGTAGCTCAAAAGAAATTACAGATTTGCAGACACGTCATGCATGGAGTCGAAACGATTCTGAGTGATTTTCATGCTATTAACGTCGGAGACTACGTCAGTTTTTTCAATTATTTACTAAATACGCTTCCAGAACGTTTGAAGTGTGATTTGAAATATTATATTCCTATTGCGAATGAGCATGTTACGGAAATGCATGATTCTGATTTGTTTTTAGCACTTTTTGAAAATTCATATGAACTCATGCAATCATGAATCAATGAACATGAAACAAAGAATTTTAGGAGCGTACTGAGTCGTGAAAAATTGGAAGTTCCGATAAAAAAATGATTGGAAATCTATCCGATTTCCATTGAAGACCGTGTAGTTGGATTTGTTGAATTCGTTAGGTATGACAAATCTAAAAAAATGGTTCGGAGTATACAATCAGCCGTAAATCAGACTCTACAATATATTAGTTCGCATATTTCCCAGTTGCAGTACGTGATAATTCTTGAAGAAAACAACCTTATTATACGAAAGCATATTTCGATGATCCAAACGGATTTACTGACGGGGATTAACAGTAGGCGATGATTTTTTACAAAGTCAGGTATCCTTTTAAAGAAATATCCAATCGCAAACCGGGCAATTTTGGCTATAGACATCGATCATTTCAAACTAGTAAACGATCGATACGGTCATTCATGATGAGATAAGGCTCTTCAAATTGTAGCCAAAACATTGGAACGGAAATTGGAAAAAATCGTTTCGGCGATCAATCATGCAAATTCCTGAGAAGGTCAAAAAGTTTATGCGGAAATATGACGAATTGGCGGTGAGGAATTTGTTATTCAGCTTGTAGGAGTAAATTCAGAACAAGCCCTAAAAATCGGAGAAGAACTACGAGTTTCTATTGAGAATCGATTATCTAAATTTGAGAATGGAGATACTTCGATGCCAACCAGTTCTATTACTATAAGTATAGGGATTTCTACGTTTCAAAATATCGAACTCGATAAAATGAGCAATAATCAAGCTGATATAATGGAACAAGCCGACAGGGCGTTGTATTATGCGAAACATACAGGGAGAAATCGGGTAATTTCGTATAATGACAACTTGTTGGATATTGCACAGGATAGTAAGAAAGAAGAGTTTCTACTCCCCGTTCGAAAAAATCCAAGAATGGAAAAATCTATGTAATATCCTTTCTGTTTACGATTATTTTTTACTCAAAATCATCGTCGAATTCATCGTATAGCATAGGATTTACACGAGGAAAAACCTGTGAATCGCAGTATTTTTGAATCCTAGTTTCGGGGTCAAAATTCATCGTGAGCGGAGATTTCCTACTAATGGCTTCTGATAAGATATTATCAAGTAAATCGAGGGGAATCCGGGTAATTCGTATATCGCTTCTCTGAGTGAATTCTAATTCCATGTGACCCTGATTTTTTAGGGAATTTCCCTCGTCGATAAAATCTCTTCTTGCCAGGCACATGAGCTCCAATACTGTAACTTCATGGGGCTTGAGAAAGTATTCTGCCGTAACGCTGGTAACGAAGTGAGTGGATTCTGAAAAGAAACAGCTATACACAAAATCGTCCGGATGATTGGGATCTCGTAATACCGGTATAGATTCCGGAAAAAAATCATGCATGGTATTTGAATCTATTGATTGTTCCTCAAATCATTCTTCATCTGCTTCTGCCTGTTGCATTCCAATCTGTATTCCGAGATAATTGAGCGATTCAAGAAGAAAACCATCGATATTCTCTGGAGTGACATCGGAAGGTTTCATTACGGTAAGCCGAAGGAAATTATCCACGGGAAAAGTGAATGCTTCTCCCGCAGCATCATCTACGCTAAGAATCGAAGTAAACTCTATGCCGGGTGAATAATTGAGAATGGTTACTTTCCCAGATTGAATGAGCTTCTTGAAAAATATTTCCGCTCAGATATCGAGTTGCGGCCTCAATCTCTCGGTATGGATCTTGAATTTTACTGGCTGGACCAATTCCGTCACACTGGCAGAGGTACGAAAAGCTATCTGCTTATCGGGTGAATTTTCGATAGGGAGACCACGAGCTTTTTTGAAATCTATGACGTTGTTCATGGGTTCAAAATATGATATTGAAAATTTTTCAAGTTGCTGACTTTGGTTAAGTTGCTGACTTATGTTAAGTTGCTGACTTAGGTATTGACTAGTAATTTTTATGTATTAATATATATAAAAATTACTCAAAGTGTCAACAGAAAAATGAATAAACGCATCCAGTATCAATCGCTAGAAAAACCGAATTAAATTCGCTTGTTTCTTTCTTGACTAAAAAACAAATACTCATATAGATTTATCGTAAATTTCCCACATTGAATTTGAGTCTCCCCTATTTTCGATCTTTAGGATGCCATATGAGAAACAGAGCGAATATATCAGAAAATAAACCTGCCGTGGACTACAATCACGAACTTATCCGAATGGAAGAGGATTCTGAATACAATGAGATTCAGGAGTATTTGTTCCATGATTATTTCGATGTGGTGGATCTCGAGAAAACTACTCTGCATTTGCGATGAGAAGTAGATAGCGCTGTGCGGCAGATTACTGGCAAACCATTTGACGGCTCTTCAAAAGGTATCAGGTGATTTACGAAAATCGATCATTATCCATTGGGTTTTTGCAACGATATTACCCACATAGTGGAAGCAATTCTTAAATGATGAGATTCAATATCACTTTCCCCTTCTTGCAGCGAGTTTTCAGGTTCAATTCTGAAACGAATGATGCATTCTGAAATTATAGACCGGATTCCCGGTGGAAAACAATGACTTCCCGCTCAGATTCGCAAATTTGAGAAGGCCGGCGGAATATTTGGATCGGTTTGGGGCATTATGCCAAACGAATCTTGTTTCCAATGGTTTATACTCGCTGGCAATCATATCCTTAACGTTGCGAATGACGCAGCGGATCGCCAAGCATTTCCCATCGACATAACCCGACGCGATCCCAATTTGTATCGGAGTATTCGAGATTATTTCGACTATACAATCATTGCTGAGAAATATTGGGGGCTCGCTATATATCGAAACACAATTATCCCATCAATTGCTCCGGTATGTCCGATTATCTCGATAGATCAACGATGAGACATTCAATTTCCCCGGCCGGCAACGCTCACGAAACGGTCAATCAAATCCTGATTCGAACTTGCCCGCCAGATACTAGAGAGTAAAGAATTAAAAAACCCTCCTGCTCAACTCGAGAACTTTTTCCAATCGCTCGGTTTCCCGGGTATCGACAGTATTTCGGAAACGTACAACACATACGCGGAAACCATATGGAATTCCCTAAAATCCAATGTCGGAGAAGAATGAGCTTTTCCGTTCCAACGAGCCGTGTATTTTGCACAAAAAGCGGAGTACGAATGGTTTCTCAATTTCAATCACGATTTATGACGAAGTTTCTTGGGAGTAGTAGAAAAATAGTGGCATCGTATTTGTAATCGGGTCGTTTTTTCGTATAATTCGGCACATATTTTCGTTACTCAGAACTTTTTATGCTGTCCCCCGAAGAATCTCTGGAAATCGCCGAACTTCTCTATCCGAACGTCACGGAAACTCTATTAGACATGGAATCTCTTTTTCCTCAGAGAAAAGAGAATTTCGTAACAAGGCTCGCACCAAGTCCTACGTGATTTTTGCATATTTGAGCCCTCTATATGACGCTCATATCCACTCAGCTCGTCTATCAGAACCGGGGAGTATTTTTTTTGAGGATTGAAGATACCGATACAAAACGCGAGACGGAAAGTGGCGTAACCGATATTCTCACGGGTCTCGCCCGTTTCGGCGTGAAAATCGACGAAGGAGCCATCGGGGAAAACATGTCAGAAGTCGGGAATTACGGACCATATACACAGTCAAAACGAGTACGATTTTATCATATCTTCGCCAAACATATCGTTCAAAAATGATTGGCGTATCCATGTTTTCTGACCGAAAGCGAAGTTGAAGAAATTCGGAATTCTCAGTCTGCCATTGGCAAAGTACCTTGAGTATATGGGAATTACTCCCCTTGGAGAAGTGAATCATTTGAAAATATTAAATTACGGATACTTTCGGGAGATCCCTATGTACTACGATTTCGAGCGCCATGAGTCATAGGTGCAAGAGTAACCGTTTATGATGAGATTCGTTGAAAAATTGAAATGGACGATAATTTTCATGACATTGTGCTTCTCAAAAATAATGGGATCCCCACGTATCATTTTGCTCATTTCGTTGACGATCATCTCATGGGTACGACGCATGTGCTCCGAGCAGAAGAATGGTTACCATCGCTCCCATTGCACTATCAGCTGTTTCGGGCATTTAATATCCCTGTGCTCAAATATGCACATACCGCCCAACTCATGAAAATTGATAACGGTAATAAGCGAAAACTGAGCAAGCGAAAAGATTCCGAAGCTGACGTAACTTATTTTTTTGAAAACGGATACCCAGTGGAGGCTATCAAAAATTATCTCTGTGGAATCCTCGATTCCGGATTTGAAGCTTGGAAAGCAGAACATATGGATATCCCCTATTCCGAGTATATTTTTGATTTTTCTCGGATGCCGAAATCTTGAGCGCTTTTTGATCTAAGAAAGCTTGATTCGGTGAGTAATATTTATTTAACACATTTGAGTAACGAGAATTTATTTGATGCCATACTGGTTTGGGCTCAGGAATTCCGACCGCTACTCTATCAAAAAATACTCACACACAAGGAACTCTGCTTCAAAGCAATTTCTATCCAACGGGGAACGGATCGGGATCCAAAAAAGTTCTCGAAACTTTCGGACGTAGAGAGTTATCTTGTTCCTTTTTTGAGCGAGTTCTTCGAAAATCAAAAGTCATTGCGTAGAGAAATAGTCCTGCCAGTTTCCAAAGAACAGGTATGAGAAATAGTATCGGAATATTCAAATGCATTCGATATTAATATGAACGGGACAGATTGGCTCGTTTGGATGAAAGATTTGGCTTCAAAGTTCAAATTCGCCCGTGATGGAGCGGAATTTAAATTGTGAGGATATGCTGGAAAATTCTGAGATTTTGCCATGATAATCCGAATCGCCATAACGGGGAGTACTAATTCACCTGATCTCTACGAAACCATGCAGGTACTAGGAATGACAGAAGTCAAAAAGAGACTCTCGGATTTCATAAAGGAGTTTAAAAGTTAAGCATTTTGTTCAAAAAAACAGGCCGGAGTGGAATCTCCGGCCGTTTGTGTTCTAGGTCAGTGCAACTTTGAATCCCTCTATGGGACAGTACATAAACTCTAGCGGTTTACCCGATTCCAATAACAGACAATCATTGAGCTGTTGAAGAATTCTTGGATTTGAAATGATATACTTTGCACACGCATCGGTCTGAACTGCTGGCATACTGGGGATATCAATCGCCGTTTGGAATTCGAACGGGGTACGTCCTCCTTCCGTAAGAGCAAAAACGATTCCGGAAATTAAGGTTTCCCCAATCCCGGATACCTGAGCAAAACTCGTAAGGGCAAATTCAACATACATAATACCATTCTCCTCGTTGTGATACTTCTCCGATTTTTCAAATCGGAACCTATCCCGTGAAAAAGGGAAAGATTTCGATCGGAAAATACGTATTGAAATGATATCATAGGAGAAAGCAACATTTCGTCAAAAAATTCCCCCGGACTGTCCGGGGGAATACTAGTATCATTAATAAGTAAATTATGGTGCAGTCGATGTTGTACCCGCTGTTCCAGCTGGAGGAACAGGAACATCGATAGGAGTAGGAGTAGGAGTAGGAGTAGGAGCTACAACCGTAGGAGTTGCTGGAGTTGGCTCAGTAGGTACTACATTAGTAGTTGGAGTTGTTGGTACAATCTCAGCTGGAGGTACAGCGAGTTCTGGCAATGCAGCACTTCCAGTTGAATTAACTTCTCCGGGAATTGCTGGAGTCGGTTCAGTACCCATTACAGGCGCTGAAGGAACTACTACTGGAGCTGGAGCATCCGCAGCAACTTTGGTTGCAGGAGTAGCAACAGGAGGAGTAACGACAGCAGCTTTATCCGCAGAACCACATGATGCAAGTACTAGAGATACCATAAATAAAAGGAATAAGGATTTTTTCATAAAATTAAAAATAATAAATTAAAATTTATGAGTAAAGCCTATAAGGTATTATTTGAAATGCAAGTAAATTTAAAAACTGAATCGTAGCTAGTAGAATACATTTTGTGCATAAATGGAAATATCCCATGCACCAAATACGAAAAGAAGTACTTCTGAAAAAATACGACTGTTCTTATATAATAACTCATTGACTTTTCGTATAAAACTCCTAATTTGCAATCATAGGGTAATATTTCTCTTCGTGTTTATGAATACGGTAGCCGAAAGAATGATTGAAGCTGACTTCAACGATGCTATAGCCCAAACAAAAAAAAGGATAGGAGCCAGTGATTGAAAAGGGCGTAATGAAATTCTCAAATATCTAATAATGACTGGACAATCTAATTTGCTCAGAGAACTGTTTTGATTAGATGAAATCGGTATTTACCAAATACAGAATTCCATAATCATGCCGGTGGAGACTCCGATTTATACCCCGGAAACTCGCGATACATGAGGAATAATTATGAACCAGCTTTCGCAAAAGGAGCTGGAATTTCTACTGCAATCTTTCTATCCAAACCCAGTTACGAGAAATTATATTATTGAGATGGTTTTTTTAAAGAACGGGTTTATACATAAAACTCTGACGGATATTCTCGATGTTATGAAACAAACTGAGGCGCTCATCGGTACTTGTATATCAACCAAGAAGACCGTTTTGCACATAGTAGGAAAAGATATGCTGGCATGAGTACCCGAAGCGGCAAACGATAATAATTTTACCCCTTTGGTTGACCGAATCGATGATATAGAGCCCTGATATTTCCACTATCTTCATGAAGCATACAAAATACGCTTGCACTATGCGGAATCCCTGTTTTGTTCTACGGTTGCCGCTTTGGCAGGACTACCGGAAAATCATCTTTGGGCGGTAGATCCGGAGAATTTCTCTTTCGTTTTACCATTGGAACAACGAAACCATTTGAATCTCATACGTTCCATATGCGAATTTCACGTCACGTTTGATCGACATTATCCACAACTTCATCTGGCTATCGAGTCTACGGTTGCCGCTTGGATACTAATATACAAATGATTTGGTGCGCCCGCAGCTACCGTAAGAAAACAAGTCATTCAAAACCATTCGTCCACATAATCCAGTTGTTTTTGATTTGTAAAATCACAGCATCAAAGCGAAAGTCTTTGCTTTGATGCATTATAGGAGTTGAAAAATGAAAATAATTATCGAATGAGTCGAAACGAAAGAACAATTTGAAATACTGAGCAAAAATGAGAGTGATTATATACAAAGATACCATTTCTGACGGTCAGGTAACCATAAAAAACAATGGTACGCCTTACGAAAAAAAGCGTTTCACAGATATTCAATAAATTCAGAATAATTTATGTCCTATTGTGCCGTATATACCTCAGTATATTCCTCAATATGACCATCAGCTCAAAAATAAAATTCGAATTCAACAGATTCTCATTCGATAATACGTGGCAAACAATATGGATCATCTTCCCACATAGATTCGTAAGGTATTTTATCGATATCGAACCACTGAGGTTTCATCTCCTCAGTCTCTTCAAAGCTTCAGTCATACCCTTGGGCAACAAAAATATTTACATCCTGATCCCAATCAGGATTGTTTGCAAAATGAAAATGAAGTATTCCTCTGCTAGTCAGTGTATCTGGAGATATATCGATAGCAGTTTCTTCAAAGAGTTCTCGACTCGCTGCCTCGACAATTGACTCTCCAGGCTCTACCTTACCACCGGAACCATTCCATTTATCCTTGCCAAAACCGCGTTTTTTCATAGCAAGGAGAATCTGACCTTTGGAATTAAAAACATAAACAAGTGTCGATTGACGCATAGGAATAAAGTAAGATATAAGAAAGAATATTAACTTTCAGGAAATAATTTCTTCAAGAACTTCTCTGCTTTTCCAGATTTAATTTTCGAAGCTTTTTCTACAACTTGAAGGTATTCAGTATCCTTCCCATTTCATATAGCTTTGAGAAAATCTTGCAATTTCATGGTGTCCAAATTGAAAAATCTTTCCGATAGCCCTGTTTTATCTTTAGGAAATTTCCCTCCCATCACCACCGCATGGCGGAATTCAAGCAATCGAGAATATTTTTGCATAAATTTCCAAAAGTTATCCGAACTCTTTGCATAAATAGCAATTTGTCTACCAGTAATTTCATTCCCAGTGATTGGATCGACATATCATTTCTTGTACCATCTTTTTAGTCCCGCAACCGAAAGATTACCAAATTCATCGGTAAATTTTGATTGTTTTGGGTCTATTGCTCATAACCAAACACACAAATCTTTAACACTAAAATTTTTATATCAAACTTCTCGCATTTTTCCAGTATATGCGGTAGAGTTTGCTGAAATTTTTCCTCACATGGACTTGATATCCTCATCGGATAGATTATTGACATATTCAGCAAAAGATTTCCAAAACGAATTGGAATACAAGGCTTGCAAAAGGATATCCTTCCCATACACACGCCGTTTCGACTTTTCTTCTATATATCATTCCATGCTCCATTTTTTCAATCACTCTACGGAAAGGTATCACTTGGAGTTATCTATTGGAGCAAAATCTGCCAGCTTCATTCCAAACCACTCAAAAATCTCTTCAATACTGATATGCTTTTTTTGTGGTCCCTTTATGATAGTGGCAAAACTTGAAACCCAGTTTGGGAATTTCCCACCAATCTCCTTCGTTGTTTCCAGAGAGATGGTACTAGCGTAATTCGCAATTTCATCCCAGAAATTTTGAGATGCATAGAATGATTTCAAAATTTCTTTTCCTGTAATTACCAATCCTGTATTTGGATTGACATATCCTACGTTAAACCAATTTTTCAACCCTTCGGCATTCAGCCAACCATGTTCATCGCAAAACAATGCCTTTTTCGGATTCAAGGCTCAAAGCCAAATGCACATGTTTTTCGGATTATTTGTATCAAATCACGCTTTTTTGATACGGAATGAGAAACTTCAGAGACACTTTGGAATTACGCCTCAAATATTCGTAAAATCAGCTGCATCCAACGAACCCACATACTGTGCAAAGTTTACCCAAAATGATGATGAATAGAGGCAATTGAGCAAGATATCTTTCCCATAGATATGAGAACCGGATTTTAGATCAACATATCAAGCTGTGCTCCAATTCATGAGATCAAAATCTGAAATCGGTGACTCGCTTTTTGCTTTCCGAGGTACAATAACTTTTGGTACTCGAATCTTTAGAGGTTTTTTAACCTTAATCTTCTTAATCTTTGCTTTCTTTTTCTTGGCTGGCTTCTTAACGGATTTTGCTAGCTTTTCCTCGATTTTGTTTTCCTTTAACTTTTTATCTTCAGCAATCTTCTTATAGGATGATCAAAACGTAATATTTACAGAATTTAATTTCCTAAAAAACTTAACTGCTTCATCTTCTATAATTACAGAGTCGAGTTTCTTGTAAATAAGGGAAGCTTCATCTTCTATAATTACAGAGTCGAGTTTCTGGTAAATTTGTTTCGTTTTATTTCGAATAAATTTTAGTCAACTTTTGATTCAGGAAACTTTTTTTATCTCTTTTGGGACTGATATTGAAGTTAATTTTTTTTGTTTCTTTGGGGTTTTCATATATTAATTCTAATGTAAAATATTAAAAAAGATGTATGTTTTAAGGTATTTGATGCAGTTTTTATTTATTTTTTCAAAATATATGTACACACATGGGATTACTTATATTTTGTTGATAGTATGGATAGAAATGTTTTAATAAGCAAATTAATATTTAATATTCTATCGTATTTTGATAAAAAATAACAAAAAAATCGGCATTCTATGAGGAATACCGATAATGAAGAATTATTCTTTTTTAAAGAATTGCAAGGTAATTTCAATCAAAATTTAATCGGGAACGGTTACTAATCAGACAGGTGGACTAATCCAATTGTTGAAAATCCAAATATTCGCTAACGATATCCGAGAAAATACGTGGACCATATACAAAAAGTGCCGTGCCAACCTGTACCATAGAAGCTCCAGCTAAAAGCATCTTTCTTACTGAATCACCGGTATGAACTCCTCCCACTCCCCAAACTTGCATATTACTTGGAAGCGCTTTGTGCCATTGGTTAATTTGACCAAGAGCAAAAGGGAGTATCGATTTTCCAGAACCTCCAGACCACCCTGTTGCATCAGGAGTCTGAATCACAGATCTTCCATCGTTATCAAAATCAAGGCAGTTCGGGAGTGTATTCATAGTTACTACTGCAAAAACCGGGTAGTGAGAAATGAGTTCTGCCAAATCAACGATGTCATTAGGATTCGTCATAGGAGATACTTTTGTGAGAAGGATACTCTCTTGTGTGGGAGGACCCACTGCGTGAAGAATCTCATCGACTACCGCTAAATCAAAATTTGCTATCGATTTTCTTCTACCACCGTCAACCAAATTTGAGCAACCAAGATTCAGTTCAACTCCATCAAATCCACATTCGAATCCTTGACAGGAAAGAATACGATATTCGTCAGGAGTGAAACCAGCAACACTCAAATATATTGGTTTCTCATATTGATGGGCTAGATTCACCATCTCTCGTCCATGAGATTTGAGATAGTTCAATCCTAGATTTGGCAAGCCGAGCGAATTGAGAGAAAAATCAGGATCGCCATTAAAAACATTTCCAGAATTTCCAATCCTCGGAGCCAAGGTATAAGATCCTACTGTAATAAACGCAGCATTGGAAAGACATATTTCCTGTAGTTGATCCATCGTTTTACACCAACCTGCCGCTGAACCAACTGGAAAGCTAGAAAGAGGAAACAGCATAAAACCTCCAAAAAAATAATGATTAAAAATATTAAAGAACGAATCAAAGGAGAGCGAACAAATTCGTTCCAGATGAAATCTTATTGTTTATAATGGAAAAATAAAAAAATTCAATACACAAGTTCTAGAATTAGAATTTGCATTAAAAATTTTCAAGTTATAAGAAAATGATGAAAACATCAAAGTGTGTTCAGATATTATGAACTTTTTTGAAAAATATTTCGGCTTTTCACCGCAGTAGATTCAAGAAGATCATATACCTTACCAGATCAAAATGGTGTATCAGTCACGGTAAGTCTTTCATCTCGTATTTCCAGAGTGACCGAATCTCCAGGATTAATACCTCAATCCCGGTAATCATTGACAGCCTCCACTATGAAATCTGTGCAGCACTGGTGTGTGAAAATCAATAAATGATGCTGACGATCCGTGAGATGTTTAACTCGCTTGAGTGAGCTACTTACCCGTCTCACGATACTATCATAGGATTCCATATTCGAAACAATAGCTCAAAATATTCACAAGTCTTTTATAATTTCAGGAGAAAGTTTATTCCATTCAGAATTTCTGAAATAATCTCATAAGGATAGCTGATTTGAATTTGTTATAGTCGAATCGACTACAACATCGATGCCGTCAAAGGAAAGAATATCACCATTTACTAAAGCATTGAGATAGGAAAATTTGAATCATCGAACTTCCTCAAAAACATCGAATATCTTAACTTTACGAATATGTTTTCCTTGGCGAACCAGTTCATCCTCAAAAATCTTAGAAGTTTCGAGTGCCCGAGGAATAGGTGAACTCCAAATCGTCACCGTGTCTTTTGGTCTCATTTTAGAAACAAATACTTGGGCTTGTTTTCAGAGGGAATCTAATGTTTTTGGATCGATATCCCTGGCATTTTCTCGATCCTGAGTAGGTTCGATGTTTTTATATTCAGCCTTACCGTGACGTATCAGACTTATTTGCATTGTGAATACTGTAAAATGATATTTTTTTCAGTATAACACTGTGTGATATACCTGGCAAATACGTTCATTTTTTCTGGAGAAGTATTTCAAAATACTGGTGGATACATACGTATAATACCAATCCAAAATACCATTATTACACACCTTCGGAGCAAACCAGGATCTGATATATTTCGATATTCCAGATATGAGTTCAAAAATATGTTTGCCGCTTCGAAACAGGATTCAGCATCATAGCTGAGTCCATCAAAAATCTCAACTCAAAGAAATGTTCCAACGTCGATAGCAGGATCACTGTACGGTACCCGGCTGTAGTCTATAAGAAAGGGTTCATCCATCTCATCAATAAGGATATTAGAACCCCAAAAATCACCATGGAGTGGAACACAAGGAGTAGTATCAGAATATTCTGCTTCCGAATCAATATATCGAAGCATATTTTGAATATACTCATACTTTCCATTGTCTATTCAAAGAATAGCATGATCATGAGGATAACAGGATAGCACATCTAATGTAATTTGTGGATGAGTAAGCATTTCCCGTTGGGAACGACGAACGGCATTCGAATGATTTGGAATATGTGCTATGGAAATATTATGTAGTCCAGCGAGCAGCTTTCCTACCGATTTCATACGATTGACGGCTATGGTATTCAGAACGTTCATTTCGTGATACCGATCTGATTCACGGAGCAGAGAAAATCCCGGCTTGAAATCTTGCACATGAAAATAGGAAAGATCAGGATCGAAAATACTGTTTGCCAGTATTCCATTACGATTGATTCAAAATACCCCATAAGATTTTACTGGTCCATTCGCTCGTTCGTACATTTCATGACTTATGGCAAAAGTAGAGAATCGGTCGTTGGAATAGGTATATCCTCCCTCCGTACTTTTACAGGTTCTCAAAAATAGTACGCCAGAAGTAGTAGTGGTAACATAATCAAAACAAAATGCTTGTGAAAGCCATCCACCGGAAATTTCTTTTCCAGATCAAATCTGAATTTCTCAAAAACTTTGAATCCACCAGGCTTGAAGTGCTGTACGGATGGAAGATATTTGTGACATAAACGTATAGAGTATGAATAACTAAGAAAGTATATCGATAGTCGGGATTGTACAAAACTTGGATACGTTACCAATTTGTATTGGGTATAACACACTCTACAAAAACATTGGCATCTAGCAGTCAATAATCGTTCATTGATTCAATATGTTTTTTTGACGTTTCCAATCGGGAAAATATGAATCCATGTGTTTCTTAAATTTTTCATTGTGACACCTTTCAAGCAAATGGACCATCTCATGAGTAAGCACATACAGAACAGAGTCGGTAGAATGTTTGGCTAGTTCCGTATTTAACCAAATACGCTTTGCTGTGATATTGCAGGTTCCCCAACGAGTATACATACTACGAAATCGCAATTCATTAACTCAAACTTTCATAGTATTTTCAAGCCGGATAATGTTTGGAAGTAGAAATTTCCGAAGTTGTTCACGATACCACAATTGAAGGAGCAAGCGTTTTCATATCACATTCATTCCTGGTCGCACAAACATTTCAAGAGTAGAATCCGTTAAATGTATTTTTGGAGAAATGTCGTCTTCGAAAACATTCAAAATATATGGTTTTCCAAGAAAATATATGATTTCGCCAGTTACAAATCTTTGAGGTATAGATTTGGCAACATGAAAAATTTTAGATTGACGTTTTCGAATCCAATCTACTTTTAAAAGAACAAATCAGCGAATTTCCTCTAAACTCATTTTTTCAGGAGCAGAAACGTTGACACTACCATCCGTATGATGAATTCTCAGAAGCAGGTGCTTAATAGCTTTTCTCGTTATGACGAGCGTTATTCCAGAGACGATTATACTATCCTTTTTGGGAAGTGAAGTGAGTTTTTTATAAAAAAATGGAATCATAGAATATGGGATAGTTGCAAAACATGGATGAAGCATCCGCACTGGTAAAAAATATATGTATATGCGATACCATAATTACTTCCAAACAAATAAAAATTCATGTTCCATACCTTCACTCATCTCACTCATCAACGTTTCATCAATATAGGTACGGAATTTTTTTAAATAGGGATAAACTTTTGGATTTGTGCAAAAAATTTCTACGTGATCAGGCAGAATTCTCGAATCAAAATCTGATAGCAGAACCATTGTCCGATTAGAGTCCTCAAAAATCAGAGCTAATTTTTTAAAGGTAGTTTGTATTCTTACCTGAGTATACCCAAGTCAATCCGAAACAGAATTAGATTTAGAGTGAGTAGATTTAGAAATAGATTTTTTCTTTGAAGCTATAACCGTTGAGCCAATGGGAACCATGAGTAGATTCATAGCATTCGAGAACTTCGGTTGTGGAATACTGGGTTCAGTTCCTAATTGAGAGAGTGAATCTCCATAAGAAAGATGACTCAGAAATTTCTCAGCATCTCAAACATTAAGTAGGTTTGCTTCCGATTCGATGGATTGTAACTCATTAGTATTACCATTCGAAAGAAACTCCAAAAAACTTTGAATGTTCATGTTTTCAGAGCCAAATATTCGTTCAGCAAAACTCGTTTTTTCCTTGGGGAACTTTCCACCGAGTAGCTTCGAATGTCGCAAATCCAATTGGCGGGCATATTCACGCAAATATTGCCAAAAATTAGTTGAGCGTTTCGCGTAAATCAATATGGTCCTTCCAGTTACTTTCTCA
Source organism: Patescibacteria group bacterium (assembly GCA_036171455.1). Classification (GTDB taxonomy): domain Bacteria; phylum Patescibacteriota; class Gracilibacteria; order BD1-5; family UBA2023; genus CAIVSN01. Next base: position 1,512 of record JAVHRB010000002.1, on the reverse strand, counting down.
TGAGTATCCGGGTCAATATATCATTCTGAGTACCAACGCTTCAATCATTCAGGAGATAATCCTCCAACTTCATCGGTATATTTTGCCATCTCAGGAGACAAAGCTCAGAGGGACATGCATACATTACGAACATTAAATTCTGTAAATCCGGCATTCCGGACAATAGGTTCATATGAAGCAGGATTCGGAGGAATTTTTCATCAGATTCTTGAAAGTTCGAATTTGTCGAGATTTCGCGCGTACCTGGAAAATGAATTCCAAAATGAGGGTGCATACAGAGCTCATAAAAGTACATCCTTTCAAAAAATCAGAGTATCGGTTACGGGATCGGTATATCATTCCATACACCATTTTTTCAGTCATTCTTCGCTGAGATATCATTTTGCATTACAATGTTTAACAAAATCATTCCTATTCGCTCAAAGCCAATCCAGAAGTTCATCGATAGAAATTTTAGTCTCGCCTTCTCACTTGATTTTTGCAGCAAAAGCTGAAATCCAGTTTGGAAATTTTCCACCTATAGAACGCAAAGAACCCAGGGAAAGAGAAGTACTGTACGTTTCAATATCCTTCCAGAAGTTTCCAGAACCATAGATTCGTATGAGAACGTCACGTCAAAGGATTTTTTCTCAGGTCCGAGAATCGGAATACCCATAATGAAACCAACGTTTCAAACCCTCTCCTGTGAGCCAACCACCTTCATCACACCACTTTCCCTGATCGTCTGAAAGGGCTCCGAGCCAAAGACACATATTTTTCGGACTGATTTTATCAAAACCAGCCAACCGTATCCTTTTGGAGTAGCTGCCAATATGTTTTGGGATTTTTCCTCAGATAGATTGTATGTCAGATTCACTCAAACTGGTAGCGTATTCGGAAAGAGATTTCCAAAAAAAGGGAGAATAGAGGGAGTCTAGGAGAACATCCTTGCCATATACATGGATACCAGTGAGAGAATCAATATATCAATCGTGACTCCAAGCTAAAAGTCAGATATCGGTGAGTCCACCGTCTCGATTTTTTCTCGGATCGGAAATAGGTGGCGGAAGGGTGTCAATCTTATTTAGAGGAATGCTATCCTCAATTCAATTTGCATTACTACTGAGAAAATTGGAAATTTCAGTCACATCGGCAATGGAAGTTGGTACAGATATCGTTGGTACAGATATCGTTGGTACAGATATCGTTGGTTTTTTTTTGGTTTTTTTCAGTTTTGGTACTTTTTTTGCTTTTAAATGAGCTTTTGGTGTTGGATTTTTTTGAGTAATTATTTTTTTTGGAACATTAATATTTTTTGGTTTTGATATGATAACATTCTCGGCAATTTGCTTTCGTAAAACTTCGTTTTCAGCCTCGAGTTTTTCAAGTCTCAAATTCATATCGTTCAATATTTTCCATATGCAATCTGGCAATTCAGGCGGTTTGATAGCTTTAGGAAGTCAGGGTGGAGAAAGAGCAGAAATCAATCACCCCGCAGCAAGCTGACGGGGTATGACCTAGATCCTACAATCC
>JAVHRB010000001.1:0-1232 GCA_036171455.1 Patescibacteria group bacterium | reverse complement strand
CAGATGGTGTGATTATCTGACTTTTTTGTGTTTACACAGTATTTTTTATATTCTCGAAAAAATAAATCCATTATGTTCTCAAAGAGAATCCCCTGCGGTACCAGAATACCCCTTGACGGTAAGTTGATACTTATTCGCTTCATTACTCACTTGAAAGGCAGAATATTTCGCATATGCCGTCGTATTGTCATTGGCTACCAGGTCTATGTATATCTCCCGATTAATGTTCGTCAGTATGTTTAGATTGTCATTTCATAACCAATATTCCCCGGTAACACTACCAAATAACACCTTATAATCCGACCAAGTCCGATAGAAGTCAACACTGCCGTTATACCGACGCTGAAAAACCGTCCAACCTCCGCCTTCCGTAGTCATATCGCAATATACGTTCAAGGTAATATTGGAATTATTTGGCTTGATTTGATACGTACCGTTCATCCCCAAAAGCGACGGATAATTTTTTATCCAAGCATTGCAACTATCGGGAGAAGCTGAAACGGTAGCGGAAGTTTTTCCTGCCATGACGTAATTCGAAGCACCGGTGAAGACTTGAGTAAAAATATCTACCCCGGTAAAACTCGTAACATCATACAATTCTTGAACCGGTTGGTTCAACGCAGATCACGTCGATCAGATAAGGATTCCGAGGGTGTCTCACTTGGTAGATGGAGAACGTGTGACGTAGTTAGTATTGGTAGCAGCTTGGGCTGTAGTTTCCAAGAGAGCCGTTACCTTGCTGCCGTCCTCGAGGAATCCCATGAGCTGCATTTTGGTTTGAATGGAGTTAGTGGCGTAGGTGGTATAGATGGTAGGGTCAAGTGGATCCTTGGTAGCTCATGCGGAAAGTTTAGCAATATTAGCTATTTGGTCTCGGGCAAATCCTTGGTAGCCGATAGTGGTTCCAGAGGCAGTGATGGTGATGGGAGATTCAGGCATGGGATAGGAACCTCATGCTACGTTGAATAGGGTAAGACCCTTTTGGAGATTTACCAGGTTGGAGATACGAGAAGAGTCTCGGGCAGAACTCGAGTATCATTGGATGGATATGAACCCTATGGTACCGAGGATAGAAAATATCGTGATAACGACGATAAGCTCTACGAGGGTGAATCCGGGGAGCTTGCTAGGGGTGGGTTTGAATGATGGTGAGTACATAGGGTGGAAGTTATTTGGTAGAAATCAATCACCCCGCAGCAAGCTGACGGGGTATGACCTAGATCCTACAATCC